>JAKBBM010000013.1 GCA_021808545.1 Pseudomonadota bacterium
CAGATTACCGGTGGACGAGCCCGCGAACACTTTAATGCCGCACACACCCGGCATGGCCTCGAGCGGGCCCAGACCGTCGGCATTTTCCTTGGTCGCCCCCACATAAAAGCCAAAATCGCAATAGGCACGGCCGGGGATGTAATCATATTTCTGCTGCACACTGGCCGCATCCACGGTGGGGGGCGTGGTGTTGGGCATGTCGAACGCCGTTGTCACCCCGCCCAGCACCGCGCCCAGCGAGCCCGAGCGCATATCCTCAACCCCCGGAATGCCGCCCTGCCCGCCATCGCGAAAATGCACATGCGGGTCGATGATCCCAGGCAGCACATGCAGGCCAGAGGCGTTGAAATGCCGCTCAGCCGATCCGAGATTCTCGCCGATCGCCGCGATTTTCCCATGCTTCACGCCGATATTGGTCGCAACCTCGCCCCAGGGCAGCACGATTGTGCCGTTCTCGATGATCAAATCGTAGCTCATGGCTTTTCCTCAAACATTCAGTAAAGACAGCGCCGCCTCAAGCACGGCGTCAACAGACAAACCCTCCATCGGCGCCGCGCCTTCTGGCCCCGGCGCCTGCGCAATGGCGGTACGCACCCCAGCGGGCGCATATTCGCTGGCCTTGGAGCGGCCAAACAGGCCCAATGTCGGGGTGCCGGCGGCAGCCGCCAGATGCATCAGCCCCGAATCATTGCCCACGAACAGGCGGCATTGGCGCAGAGCGGCCGCCGCCTCGGGCAGGGTGAGCTTGCCCACCAGATCAATCGCCTGGGGAATCGCGGCCAGCACGGGGGCGGCTCGGCGCGCCTCATCCGCGCCCGGCCCGCCAAAAATAGCCGCGCGCGCGCCGGGCAGCCGCGTCGCCAGGGTGGCAAACAGCGCCACAAAACGCTCTGCCGGCCAGATCTTGCCATCCCAATTGGCGGTTGGCCCGAGCCCGATGATTGGGTCTTCCCCCAATAAAGCCGCAGCCTTCGCGTCATCCTCCGGTGCGGTCCACACCACCGGCAACGGCGCCGGATGATAACCCAACGCCGCGCCCAGCTGCGCATAGCGCCGCCCGGGCCGGCGCCCGCCCTTTAAAATTCGCCGCCGCTTCGCCGCCAGAAACAAAGCCAAGCCCGAGCCGCGTACATCCACCACCAAATCCCAGACATGCCCCACCGTCTGCCGCCACAGGCTAAGCCAATGCCGGTCATGGCGCTGCTTGTCGAACACGATCAGCCGCTCCAGCGCCGGAAAGCGCTGGAACACCCCGGCACTTGGGCTGCCACAGGCAATGGTGAAGCGCGCCTTGGGGTGCGCGCGGCGCAGCTGTTCGAGAATGCCGCACGAGATCACGGCATCGCCAATGCGCGAAGAGGCAATGAACAATATCTTCATGTGCGCGCGGCTGTAGCGCGTTTGGCGCCGCCCGCAAACCAGCGCTTGCCCTGCCCGCCGCCAACGCCCATCTTGCCCGGCATGAGCAAGATCACCCTTCTGCCCGATCGCGGCGTGCTGGCCGTGCGCGGGCCCGACCGTGTCAGCTTCCTCAACGGGCTGGTCAGCAACGATGCCGCGCTGGCCGCCCCGGGCCGCGCCGTGTGGGCGGCGTTACTGACCCCGCAAGGCAAATATCTCGCGGATTTCTTCATGTTCGCGGGCGAGGATGCGCTGCTGCTGGACACACAAAAAACCGCCATCCCCGCCCTGCTCACCAAGCTCACCCGCTACCGGCTGCGTGCGGCGGTCACGCTCGTGGATGCTTCGGACCAACATGCCGTATATGCCGGCTGGGATGGCCCGCCGCCGCCCAGCCCGCTTGCCGCCCCCGATCCGCGCCTGACCGAGGCGGGGTGGCGTGCGCTTTGCCCCGCGCCCCTTACCGCCAACGCCACTGCAGACGACTATGCCGCGCACCGGATCGTCCTTGGCCTGCCCGATGGCCCGCCCGACCTGGAGCCCGAAAAAACCCTGCTGCTCGAAGCCGGGTTCGATGAATTGCACGGCATAGACTGGAAAAAAGGCTGCTATATGGGCCAGGAGCTGACCGCGCGCACCAAATATCGCGGGCTGGTCAAACGCCGGCTGGTGCCGGTGGACATCGCACAACCCGGCGCAGCGCCCGGCACGCCCATCTTGGCCGATCAGCGCGAAGTGGGAGAGCTGCGCAGCGTTGCGGGTGGGCTGGGCCTGGCCATGCTGCGGCAGGACGCGCTGGACAAAAACCTGACGGCGGGCGATGCGCCGCTTAGCTGCCGCCCGCCCGCCTGGATGCACCTGCCGGGCTAAGACGCTGCCCCACGCTGCCGCCAAGCAGCGACCAATCCGCGCGCGGCAGCCGCCCTTCCTGGTACCCATTCCGTTCAAAATGCTGCTGGCCAGAGGCAAAAGCGCCCGCTCGCAACGCCGCCGCCACATCTGGATAGGTTTGCAGATACCAAGCCTCATCCACCTGCACCGGATAAGGCAAGCGATTCTCGAAATAACCGGCGATCCGATAATGCGCGCCGGCGGATTGCATGGCGCCGGCCCGAACGGCTTCGGCCACATCGGCATAGGTCTGGAGGTACCAGACCTCATCAACATCGACTAAGGCCAGCACCTGAACCAGTAATTCTTTCAGCCGCGCTTCCGATAATTCAACATAATGCCCAGCCACGCCGGTATTGCTCATCAAATAGCTGTAGGATTGCATACAAACCTCAAATATACCGCGTAAGTTCTTCACCGCCCTAATGCGGCAGCGCACAAAAACCTTACGCTATAATTTCATTCGCGGGGAGGCGGTTTAAAATTTTTTTTGCGTGACAAGCCCTTATTTATGGCTTGAGCCCATCTGCCCGATGAGGGAGAACGGCTAAAGGCGGTGCGCGCGGCACCGTCTTTCTGTGGCACTAACCGGGCGGATGACGCATGGCGATTATTGGGCATGTCGACAATATGGAAGGCTGCTATGCCCTGGGATGGGCGATGGCCCAGCCCGATTCCGGCAATTGCACCATCAGCATCACCGACTCCCAGGGCGAGCTTCTGGCCAAGGGCCGTGCTGCGCGCCACCGGGCCGATCTGGCAGTACTCGGGCTGGGGCGCACCACGCTTGGCTTTCGCATTCCCGTGCCGCATGCCGACACGCCCCGCCGGCTGCATATCTGGGCCAATAACGAGCCCGTGCCCGGCTCGCCGCTGCAAACCGGCCCTGGCCTTTACGATGGCCAAGCCAGCCTGGAAGCCGATTATATCACCGGCTGGGTGACCGAGCGGCGGCCCGGCTTCACGCCCCCCTTCATTACCGTGCGCAACCATCTGGGTGTCGAGGTGGGGCGCGGCCAAAGCCAGTTCGACGATGATATGTCCGATCCGCTCTTTACCCCGGCGCGCTTTTCCATCCGGCTGGATGATTGCTGCTTTGGCGCGGGCGAAATGCCGCTGCATGTTTTCGCCGATGGCGTGCCCTTCGCCAGCACGGTCTGCAACCTGGCGCTCACCGGCAATCTTGAGGTTATCTCGGCCACGCGCTGCCAAGGCTGGCTATTCTCGCCCGATGTGCCCGAGCGCGCCTTCGAGATCGAGATTTTCCGCGATGGCGAAGCCGCCGCCACCGCCTTGTGCGACCAGGCGCGCGAAGATGTGCGCGCGGTCCATCCTGATTGCGCGACACCGGGCTTTGCCGCCACGCTGGAGGCACCGCCAGATCCCGCCTTTTACGCCATGACGCTCAGCCTGCGCCTGGCGGGTAGCCAGCGCGACCTGTTCGAAGGCCCTTACAAACTGGCCAGCCGGGCCGCCACCATTCATGCCGCGCACAAGGCGGCACGGCTCGCCCACCAGGACCTGCCCGATCTTGGCCCTACAGAACGCGCGGTGCTGACCCAGGCGCTGGGCGATTATCTCACCCGCATGCGGGTCGAGGACGGCATCACCCTCACCCGGCAAATGCGCTCGGCCTTGCCCGACGCCCCCGCCCTGCCGCGCGTTGCCATCATCATCCCCATTTATCGCGGGGTCGAAATCACGCGCGCCTGTATCGAATCGGTGCTGGCGCACCGCAACCCGCAAACAGACCGGCTGATCCTGATCAACGATGCCTCGCCCGATGCGCAAATGGCCGGCATGCTTCTACCCTATGCGCTGCGCGAAAATGTGCTGCTGCTCACCAACCCTGAGAATTTCGGCTTCGTACGCACGGTCAATCGCGGGCTGGGCCTGGCCCCGGATATGGATGTGCTGCTGCTGAACGCCGATACGGTGCTGCATACGGGCGGGCTAGATGAGCTCTTGCGCGTGGCCCATGCAGCGCCTGAGATTGGCACGGTCACGGCGCTGTCGAACAATGCGACCATCTTCTCCTACCCACATGCCAGCCTGCGCCATCCGGAACTCGACGATATGTCCTGGCCCGAACTCGCGGCCCTGGCGCTGGCGCATAATGCAGGCCTCACCGCCGATGTGCCCACCGGCCACGGGTTCTGCATGCTGATCAAGGCCGCGCTGATCCGCCGCATCGGGCATCTGGATGAGGCGTTTGGCCGCGGCTATGGCGAGGAGAATGATTTCTGCGCCCGCGCGGCTGATCTTGGCTATCGCAATGTCGCCGCAGGCGGCGTGCTGGTCGAGCATAAAGAGAGCATCTCCTTCGAAAATGAGCGCGCGAGCCTGCTCGCGCAAAATCTGCCGCGCCTGAACGCGCTCTACCCCGAATACACGCCGCTGATCATGGCATTCGAGCGCGAGGATGGGCTGCGCGCCCTGCGTTGGGCGCTGGACCGCGCGCGGCTGGAGCGTGCCCGCACTGCGGGCCAAACATTTGTGCTGATCGTGGCCAATGCGCTGGAAGGCGGCACGCCGCGCGCCATTGACGATATTGAGCGCCATGCCGGCTATGGCGGCGCCATCCCGCTCACCTTGCGCGTGTCGGAAGACGGGCTGATGGAGCTGGAATGCCAAACCCCGCTCCTGCGCGCGAGCTTCCTGGAAACGGAATATGCGGCCCTGTTCGAGCTGCTTGATGCCGCTAATCCCAGCCTCGTGCTGCTGCACCAGCTGCTTGGCTTTGGCGCGGGCTTTGTGGAGGCGCTCATCCCCTGGCTTGCGGGCCGGACCAGCCTGTACTGGGCGCATGATTTCTACCCGCTCTGCCCGCGCGTGACGATGATCGACGCGATCGGCCGTTTTTGCGGTGGCGCGGATGACGCCACCTGCGCGCGCTGCGTGGAGATGGAAGGGGCGCACGAAACCTCCCGGCTTACGGCGCTCACACCGGCAGAACATCGCGCGCTCTTTGCCCGCCTGCTGGGGGCGGCCTCGCATGTTCTGGCGCCCTCGGACGATGCGGCCCGCCATCTTTCCCGCATCTTCGCGGATATTGCGGTGGACGTGCTGCCCCATCCCGAATCCGGCGCCGACGCGCCAAATGGCCCGCGTACCGGCACGGATGACGAGATTGTGCTGCTGGGCGCCATCGGCCCGCATAAGGGCTCGCATCTCCTGCTCGAGATCGCGCGGCGCGCGCGCCTGACCCACCCGAACCTGCATTTCCGCGTCATCGGCTATACCGATATCGACACAACGCTGCGGGCTGTCGGCAATGTCGCCATCACCGGTAAATACGCGCCCGAGGACCTGCCCGAATTGCTGGCGCAAACGCGCGGGCGGCTTGCCTTGTTTCTGCCCAACTGGCCCGAGACCTATTCCTACACCCTCTCCGAGCTGGTGCTGCACGGCTTTATCCCGCTGGTGCCCGATATTGGCGCGCCGGCCGAGCGTGTGCGCGCCGCGCGCTATGGCGTGGTGTTTCCCTTTCCGGCCTCGGCCGAAACCGTGCTTGCCACGATCGACGAAATCGCCAGCGGCAAGCGCCCCGCCTTCACGCGCGGGGGTGCGCCCAAGCGCTTTTTCTCCAAGCCCGAGGAGTTCACGCGGCTGCGCGCATTGCTGGCCCCTGCGCATGCCAGCCTTGCCGGCGCGGCGGACTAAAAGGGCAAGGCTTGGCCCAGGCCGCGCCTTCCCCTACCTGAGACGCGCAGCATCATCGCAGGACGGATAACATGGATTTCGACTTTTTCGTGATCGGCGGCGGCTCGGGCGGCGTGCGCGCGGCGCGCATCGCGGCCACGCATGGGGCGCGCGTTGGCATCGCCGAGGACAGGTTCTGGGGCGGCACCTGTGTCAATATCGGGTGCGTGCCCAAAAAATTTCTGGTCATGGCGGCCGAATATGGCGCCACCGCGCATGATGCGCGCGGCTTTGGCTGGGACGTGAATACCGGCACTCATGACTGGCCCGCCCTGCTGCGCGCCAAGGATACCGAAATCGCCCGGCTGAACGGCATTTACACAGGCCTGCTGGACAAGGCCGGTGCTACAATCTTCAACGCAAGGGCGCGCTTCATCGATGCGCATACGCTCGATGTCGGTGGCCAGCGCATAACCGCCCATAAAATCCTGGTCGCGACCGGCGGCCACCCCACCGGGCTCGACATTCCCGGCGCCGAGCACGCCATCATCTCCGACGATGCGTTTTTCCTGCCGCATATGCCAAAGCGCGTCGCCATTATCGGCGGCGGCTATATCGCGGTGGAATTCGCCGGCATTTTCGCGGGGTTGGGCGCCGAGACCCACCTAGTCTACCGCCAGCCCCTGCCCTTACGCGGGTTTGACGAGGATTTGCGCAGCGGCCTGGCCGAGGCGCTGACCGCCAATGGCGTACATCTGCATCCTCATCAGGAGCCGGCGGAAATCACGCTGCACGGCGAAGCCCGCCGCCTTACCTTAAAAAGCGGCAGCGTATTGGAGACGGATCTGATCTTCTTCGCCACCGGACGCGCGGCCAATACGGGCGATCTGAACCTTGCCGCCGCCGACGTTAAAACCGGCACACAGGGCGAAATTCTGGTGGATGAAGGCTTTGCCACCAGCACCCCGCATATTTACGCGGTGGGTGATGTGACCGACCGGCTGAACCTCACCCCCGTAGCCACCGCGCAAGGCCATGCCCTAGCCGATACGCTGTTTGGCGGCAACCCGCGCGGGGTGAGCCTTGATTCCGTACCCACAGCGGTATTCTCGATCCCGCCGCTGGCCACCGTGGGGCTGACCGAGGCCGAGGCCGCCGCCCAAGGCCCAGTTAAAATCTTCATCTCCCGCTTCACGCCCATGCGCCACACCCTTACCGGGCGCGCGCGCAAGACGCTGATGAAGCTGGTGGTGGATGCCGCCACCGACCGCGTTTTGGGGGCGCACATGCTGGGCGAGGACGCGCCCGAAATCATGCAGGGGCTGGGCATCGCGCTCACCGCTGGGGCGACCAAAACCGATTTTGACCGCACCATCGGCATCCACCCCACCGCGGCCGAGGAATTCGTGACCATGCGCACACAGACCAGGGTTGCCGGGCTCAGGGCGGCGGGCGAGTAGCCTTCCGCGCGGCGCATGCTTATAACGGTGCGACGAGGAATAACGGGCGGATCAGCGCCGCCCCTGGAGAGATGATGGATACGACCCCCCCAGCCCTGCGCCATTCCGGCTGGACTCCCGGTAGCTGGCGCGCCTGCCCCATCCGGCAGGTGCCAACCTACCCCGATGCCGCCGCCCTGGCCGCGATGGAAACCAAGCTGACGCGCTATCCCCCGCTCGTGTTCGCGGGCGAGGCCCGCAACCTCAAAGCCGCCCTGGCCGAGGCCGCGCTGGGCCGGGCCTTCGTGCTGCAAGGCGGCGATTGCGCCGAGAGTTTCGGGGATTTCACCGCCAACATCATCCGCGACACGTTCCGCGTGCTGCTGCAAATGGCCGTGGTGCTCACCTTTGGCGGCGGGGTGCCGGTGGTCAAGCTTGGGCGCATGGCTGGGCAATTCGCCAAGCCCCGCTCATCCGATACCGAAACGCAAGGCGATGTCAGCCTGCCCTCTTACCGGGGCGACATCATCAACGGCCCGGATTTCACGGCCCAAGCTCGCACGCCCGACCCCGCGCGCATGGAAACCGGCTATTTCCAGTCCGCCGGCACGCTCAACCTGCTGCGCGCCTTTGCCTCGGGCGGCTATGCCGACCTGCATGAGGTACATCGCTGGAACCTGGATTTCGTGCGCAATTCGCCCCTGGCCGCGCGCTACCAGGATCTGGCCGGGCGCATCGACGAAACGCTGCGCTTCATGGCCGCGTGCGGGCTCACCAGCAGCTCCACCCCGCAAATCCACGAGACGGATTTTTACACCAGCCACGAGGCGCTGCTGCTGCCCTATGAGCAGGCGCTGACGCGCGAGGATTCCACCACGGGCGACCATTATGCCTGCTCGGCGCATTTCTTGTGGATCGGCGACCGCACCCGCCAGGCCGAGGGCGCGCATGTCGAATTCATGCGCGGCATCAAAAATCCAATCGGCATGAAGGTCGGCCCCTCGATGGAGCCGGACGATCTGCTGCGGATCATGGATATCCTGGACCCTGAGAACGAGCCCGGGCGCCTCACCCTCATTGCCCGCATGGGGGCGGACAAGGTGGCCGATAAGCTGCCCCGGCTCTTGCGCGCGGTTAAACAGGCCGGGCGCACGCCGGTCTGGCTGTGCGATGCGATGCACGGCAACACCATCGCCACGGCGGCCAAGGTCAAAACCCGGCGGTTCGATGCGATTCTGGCCGAGCTGCGCGGCTTTTTCGACGCGCACGCGGCAGAAGGCACCATTGCCGGCGGCGCGCATATGGAAATGACCGGCCAGAACGTGACCGAATGTGTGGGCGGGGCGCGCGGCCTCTCAGAGGATGATCTCGGCGCGCGTTACGAGACCTTCTGCGATCCAAGGCTGAATGCCGAACAATCGCTGGAACTCGCCTTCTATCTTGCCGAGGAGTTGAAAACCCGCCGAAGCGCGAGACGCCCTGCGTGATACAAGAGCCGCTCGCGGACGCGCAGATCGCCGCGCGCACGGACACGTATTTCAACCGCACGCGGGCCATCGTCGCGCGTTTTGGCGATAAGCGGGTCACATACGCCATCTTCCTGCGCCGCCCGGTGCTCTGCGCCCCCGCCTTGCTCACCGCCTGGCTGCAGGAGGTGGCGCGCGCGCGCGCGCAAGAATTCGAGATCGAGCTAACCAGCCCGGAAGGCGCCTGGGTAGGGGCGGGCGAGCCGCTGCTCTACATCACCGGCAGTTTTCAGGCCCTGGCCGATCTGGAAACGCTGGCGCTGCAAAAAATCGGCGCCGCGTGCGTGGCCGCGCATAACGCTTTTCAAATGTGCATGGCCCTGCCGCGCGCCGCCTTCCTGGCCATGGAAGCGCGCCATTGCGCCGGTGCCGAGATGCAGGAAATGATGGCCTATGCCGCCTCCGTCGGCTCCCGCGCCGCGCAGCAGGAAGGGGCGAAGGGCTTCATTGGCAACGCCAATGACTGGACAGCGCATTATTTCAACGCCCCGGTCGGCTATGGCACCATGCCGCATGCGCTCATCGGCTATGCCGGCTCCACCTTACGCGCGGCCGAGATGTTCGCCGAAACCTTCCCGCACGATAATCTTACCGTCCTGGTCGATTATTTTGGGCACGAGATCACCGACGCGCTGGCGGTCTGCCGCCGTTTTCCGGCACTGGCCGAGTCTGGCCGGCTCTCCGTGCGGCTGGACACGCATGGCGGGCGCTTCATGGAGGGGCTTGACCCGCAAGAAAGCTACGCCGTGCTGGAGCGCCACGCCCCGGGCGCGCTGCGCCGCTACCGCAGCCAGACCGAGCTTGGCTACCTGATCGGCACCGGGGTTTCCGCCGCCGCCATCTGGAAAATGCGCGAAACATTGGACATGGCCGGGTTCGAGCAGGTGCGCATCGTCGCCTCCTCTGGCTTTGGGGCGGAAAAATGCGCGGTGATGGCCGATGCCAGCGCGCCGATCGACGTGGTGGGCACGGGCAGCTTCATCCCCGAGAAATGGAGTGAAACCTACGCCACGGCCGATATCGTGGCGTATGACGGCCAGCCTCTGGTGAAGCTGGGACGCGAATTCCTGCTGCGTGGACACAAGAACATATGACCGAGACGCTGAAAATCGCCATCGCGCAGATCAATCTCCAGGTCGGTGCGATCGATAAAAATGTCGCCGCCATCCGCCATGCGCGCGCGCAAGCCGCCGCCATGGGGGCCGATCTGGTGGTCACCCCGGAGCTCTCCATCGCCGGCTACCCGCCGGAGGATCTCGTGCTCAAGCCCGCCTTCGTGCGCGCCTGCGCGCACGCGGCCGAGGATCTGGCGCGCGAGACGGCGGATGGCGGCCCGGCCCTCATTGTCGGCCTGCCCTGGCGCGCGGGCGACAAGCTGCATAATGCCGCCTTCCTGCTGGAAAACGGGCAAATTTCCGCCCGTCGCGCCAAGGTGGAGCTGCCCAATTACGGCGTGTTCGATGAAAAGCGCGTGTTTCAGCCAGGCCCAGCGCCTGGCCCCATCATGTTCCGCGGCTTCCGGCTGGGGTTGATGATCTGCGAGGATTGGTGGCTGCCGCATGTGTGCGAGACGCTGGCCGAAACCGGCGCGGAAATGCTGCTCTCCATCAATGGCTCACCATTTGAGGATGGCAAGCAGAGCCTGCGCGTGCGCCTAGCCCGGCAGCGCGTGGCCGAGACCGGCCTGCCCTATATGTTCGCCGCCCTGGTCTGCGGTCAGGATGAGGTGGTGTTTGATGGCGCCTCCTTCGTGCTCAATGCCGACCAGTCCCTGGCCGTGCAGATGCCGCATTTCACCGAATCAGTGACATTGACCGAATGGACCCGCCCCCCCCATGGCGGGCTGGTCTGCACACCGCAAGAGCTTGCCCCCGAGCCCGAGCGCCTGTCGCTGATCTACCAGGCGATGATGCTGGGCCTGCGCGATTATGTGGAGAAAAACGGCTTTCCCGGCGTGGTGCTGGGGCTTTCGGGCGGGATTGATTCCGCCCTGTCGGCGGCTGTCGCGGCCGATGCGCTGGGGCCAAAGCGCGTGCGCGCGGTGATGCTGCCCAGCCCCTATACCTCCGACCATTCGCTGGAAGATGCCAAAGCCTGTGCCGTCATGCTCGGCATCCCGTATGAGACCATTCCCATCACCGGGGCGATGGAGGCGTTCACCGCCGCCCTTACCCCCATTTTTGGCGACCGCGCGGCCGATACCACGGAAGAGAATATCCAGCCGCGCGCGCGCGCCCTCATTCTCATGGCGCTGTCCAATAAATTCGGTCCGATGCTGCTGACCACCGGCAATAAATCCGAAATGTCGGTAGGTTACGCCACGCTGTATGGCGATATGTGCGGCGGCTTCTCGGTGCTGAAGGATGTGTACAAAACCACCGTGTTCGCGCTCTCACGCTGGCGTAACGCGCATATCCCCCCCGGCGCGCATGGCGTGCATGGGCCGGTGATGCCCGAGCGCGTGATCACCAAGCCGCCCTCGGCCGAGCTGAAACCCAACCAGACCGACCAGGACTCCCTGCCCCCCTATGATGAGCTGGATGCGATCTTGCGGCGGCTGGTCGAAGAGGAAGCCTCGATCGACGAGGTCGCGGCCGAAGGATTTGAGCGCGCCACCGTGCTGCGCGTGCAAAAACTGCTCGACCGCGCCGAATATAAGCGCCGCCAGGCCCCGCCCGGCGTTAAAATCACTTCGCGCGCCTTTGGGCGCGACCGGCGCTATCCGCTCACCAACGGCTTCACCCGCCTGATGCAATAGCCGCACAGGCCAGCAGCCATGCGCGGGCGGAAAATTTGTTCATTTCCTCTCGCCTTTTCCCGCCAATCGGGTATTACACCCTTTGCCCCGCGCGCGGGCGGGTCAAAACGGGGCTTCATCCCGGATCGACAATGTTTTTAAGTTTCAAGAGGTTGTTTGCCGATGCCGGTGACGTATTCCGCCGAGGATTTTGACCGGGTGTTTGATGCGACCGTGCTGCGCCGGGCGCAGAGCGTGATCGCGCTGGGCTTTGTGAAAGATGTGTCGCTGGATGGCGACACCATTACCGGCACCGTCGAGGATATGGACGGTACCCGGCGCGCGACCAGCATCACGCCTGAGCGCAAGGGCAGCCGCGTCTCCTTCGCCGAGCGCGAATGTTCCTGCGGCGAGCGGGGCTGCCGCCACTTGGCCGCCACGGCACTTGCCGCCCTGGCCAAATTCCCAGCCCTGCGCAAGCCCGAGCCCAAGAGCCTGATCGACACGATCATCCCCGCGCATGAACGCCCGCCAGGCCCCGCACCGGCGCCGCGCATCCGCCCGGGCGGGCGCCGGCCCAAGGCAGCGAACATCATTCTGCCCACCCTCCCCGAAGCGCCCGAGCCCGGTGCCGCCGTGCTGGAGCGCACCGCCACCCCGGTGCTGCGCCTGCGCCGCGTGCATGGGCCGGATGATCATAACCGCCAACGCATGATCGACGTACTGACACTCGATTTCGATTATGGCGGCGTGCGGGTGGATGGCGCGGATGAGAGCGCCTTCATCCGCATTCGCTCGGGCGGGCAGATCGCCTTTATCCGCCGCGACCCGGCGGCCGAGGCCGCCGCACTGGACCTGCTCCGCCCGGACGGGTTCGTGCAGATGCGCGTGGCCGACGGCAAATCCGCGCGCGGCCAGCGCGTACTGGTGTTTCGCGGGCCCGAGGCCGCCTCCAGATGGCACCATTTCGTCGCGGTGCGCGTGCCCGAGCTGACCCAGCTTGGCTGGCAAAGCCATATCGACGCCAATTTCGGCCCCCAGCTAGCCGAAAATGTCGGCAATATCGACGTACAGGTGGAAGACGGCGAGAAAGGCACGTTCAGCCTGGAATTCGGCATCGAGATCGATGGCGAGCGGGTGCCCTTGCTGCCTATTCTCGAACATTTACTGGCGCGCGGCGGGGTTGATGCCGCACAGATCGTGGAAGGCGAGATCATCACCAGCCTGGATGACGGGCGGGTGGTGAAACTGCCGGCCGAGCGCATCAAGCGTCTGCTCGCCGTGATGGGCGACCTGATTGAGGCGGCCGGGCGCACGGCGGAGAAAAATCTGGTGCTGCCCGTGGGGGCGGCGGCCACCGTGCTCGAGCTTGAGGATGTGCTGACCACCTCCTGGCAAAACGCGGCCGATATCGAGGCTTATGTCGAGCGCTTCCGCGGCGAGCCGGACATCATCCCGGTCGAGGTGCCCGAGAATTTCAAGGCAAGCTTGCGCCCCTATCAGCAGCATGGCGTGGACTGGCTGCAGCATCTGGCCAGCCACGGGCTGGGCGGGTTCCTGGCCGACGATATGGGGCTTGGCAAAACTGCCCAGACCATCGCACATATTTGCGTGGAACATGCCGAGGGACGGCTGACCTCGCCTGCCCTCATCGTGGTGCCGACCAGCCTGGTCGCCAACTGGACGGCGGAGCTCTCCAAATTCGCCCCGCATCTCAATGTCGTGGTGCTGCACGGCATGGAGCGGCATGAGAAGCGCGACAAGCTGGACGATGTGAATGTCGTCGTCACCACCTACACGGTGCTGACCCGCGACATAGAGGCGATGAAGCCGCTGCCCTGGCATCTGGTGGTGCTGGATGAGGCACAGGCGATCAAATCGCCCGAGGCGCGGGCCACGCGCGCGGTCTGCCAGCTCAAGACCACCAACAAGGTTTGCCTCTCCGGCACGCCGATCGAGAATAATCTCGACGAGCTATGGTCGCAATTCGCCTTTCTTATGCCCGGGCTGCTGGGCGACCGGCGGGGCTTTACCAAGCGCTTCCGCACGCCGATCGAGAAAAATGGCGACCCGGTGGTGCGCGGCCAGCTTGTGCAGCGCATTGCGCCCTTCATCCTGCGCCGCACCAAGCAGGAGGTGGCGACCGAATTGCCGCCCAAACACACCATCCTGCGCCGCATCACCCTGGCGCCCGACCAGCGCGCGCTGTACGAGACCATTCGCGGCACGCTGTATGAGACCGTGCGCGAGCAGATGGCCGAGCGCACGCTGGCGCAAAGCCGCGTTATCGTGCTCGACGCGCTGCTCAAGCTGCGCCAAGCTTGTTGCGATCCGCGCCTGGTTCGGCTGGGCGATTCGCGCGGCGTGGAAAGTTCGGCCAAGCTCGACGATCTGATGGAGATGGTGTCGGAGCTGATCCCCGAAGGCCGGCGCATCCTGGTCTTCTCGCAATTCACCTCGATGCTCGATCTCATCAAGCCCCGGCTCAACGCGGCGGGGATTCCCTTTGTTGAGCTGCGCGGCGACACGCGCGACCGCGCCACCCCGGTGCAGCGTTTCGAGGCAGGTGAAGTGCCCTTGTTCCTGATTTCGCTGAAAGCTGGCGGGCGGGGTCTTAACCTCACCTCGGCCGATACCGTGATCCATTACGACCCCTGGTGGAACCCGGCGGTGGAGGCCCAGGCCTCCGACCGCGCGCACCGTATCGGGCAGAAGCGTTCAGTGTTTGTTTATAAACTCATCGCCACCGACACGGTGGAGGAGCGTATTCTGGAATTGCAACAGCGCAAGGCGGAGCTGGCCAGCATTGCCTTCGCCGAAGGCGGGGGCATGGCCTTTAATGCCGAGGATATCGACTTCCTGTTCGGCGCCGACCAGGCGGCCAGCGCCGAGGCGGCGTAAAGCCCGCAAATTTTATAAGTTTTTTGGGGCCGCCCCTTTTTTACAAAAAAGGGGCGGGGTCTTCGTGGGGGATTTTTGAAAAAATCCCCCACCCCCCAAAACCTTTTATTTTCCCGCCAGCCCGCGCCCGCGCCGCACCACATCCGCGCCAAAACGGGCGCGCAAGGCATCTATCGCCTCTTGCCGGGCGCGCTTTTTGGGGGTGGTCAGGTCGGCCAAATCACCCTGATCCGCCAAATCCGCCGCCACCAGCGGCACCGCGCCGATGCCGATCAGCCGGAAAGCCGTGCCATCCGCCTCGCGCCGCAACAGCGGGCACGCGGCCTCAAACATCGTCTCGGGCAATTGGGTGGGGTTGGGCAGACGCAGACTGCGCGTACGGGGCACAAAGGACGCGGTTTTGAGCTTCAGCACCAGCCCGCTGGCGGCCAGCCCCGCGCGCCGCAAACGCCGCCCCAGTTTTTCGCATAAGGGCCAGAGCGCATCCTCCAGCGCCTTGGGCGCGCGCAAATCCTGGGCAAAGGTCGTCTCGGCGCTGATGGATTTGGCCTCGCGCCCAGGCGTTACCGGGCGGTTATCATCGCCCTTCGCGCGCGCAACCAGGGATGGCCCATCCTCGCCCAGACGCAGGCTCGCGGCCTCATCCAGGCTGGCAAGCTGGCCAACGCTGACAATGCCAAGCCCCGCCAGCCGGCGCACCATGGCCGGGCCAATGCCGGGCAGGACCCCCACCGGCTCGGGCGCCAGCAGCGATACCGCCTGCCTATCCATCACGCAAAAGCCGCGCGGCTTGCCGCGCTCGGCCGCCAATTTCGCCAGCAGCCGGTTGGGCGCCAGGCCAATGGAGACGGTAATACCCAGCTCCGCCTCCACCTGCCGGGCCAGGCGCGCCAGCATAATGGCGGGCGGCGCGCCATGCAGCGCCTGCGTGCCGGAGAGATCCAGCACCGCCTCGTCGATCGAGAGCATCTGCACCAGCGGGGTCAAACGCTCCAGCATGGCCCGCACTTGGGCCGAAACGGCGCGGTATTTCGCCCCATCGGGCGGCAGCACCACCGCTTGCGGGCACAGCTTACGGGCCTTGAACATCGGCATGGCCGAGCGCACCCCATAAAGCCGGGCGATATAACAGCAGGTTGAAACCACGCCGCGCGCGCCACCGCCCACAATCAGCGGCACATCGCGCCATTCCGGCCGGTCGCGTTTTTCCACGGCGGCGAAGAAGGCATCGCAATCGACATGGCCGATGGCAAGATCAAACAAGGCCGGATGCCGGATCAGGCGCACGCCGCCGCAAGCCGGGCAAATGTCACGCCCGGGCGGCAAAACCATATCGCAATCGCGGCAAAAGGCAGGCATGGCCCGGGGAGTTTAAGCTTAAGGCATCCGGTCGTCGATGACATAAGCGCCGGTAATGCCGCCATCCACCGGATACGCCGCGCCGGTGATGTAGCTGGCCTCGTCGGACGCCAGAAACGCGACCAGATTGGCAATCTCGCCGGGCTGGGCCAGCCGGCCCATGGGCATATAGGGGCGGCGCAGGCGCCAGGCTTCGTCATCCGCCATAAAGGCCTGCACCAGGGGCGTTGCCGTGGGGCCAGGGCAGATGGCAACCGCACGTATCTGGCGGCGCGCATAGGTCATGGCGATCTCGCGGGTCATCGCCAGCACGCCGCCCTTGGCCGCCGTATAGGCGATTTGCGGAAAGGCCGAGCCGACCAGTGCGACGATGGAGGCGTTATTGATGATCACCCCACGCCCCGCGCGCTCTAAATACGGGATCCCCGCCTTGCAGCACAGAAACACCGAGGTGAGGTTGGCGGCGATGGTCTGCTCCCAGGTGGCAAGCGGCGTTTCCACCGGGCCGGCATCATCGGCCGCGCAAATCCCGGCATTATTAAAAATCACATCGAGCCCGCCAAACGCCTCAGCGGCCTGGGCGAACATTGCCTCCACCTCGGCCGCGCGCGTTAAATCGCCAATTATCGCCTCGGCCCGCCCGCCATCAGCGCGGATGGCGTCCACCGCCGCCAATACGGCTTCCTCGTTCAGGTCGGCGCAGAGCACCGCCGCCCCTTCGGTGGCGCATTTTTGCGCCGTGGCGCGGCCAATGCCGCCGCCGGCCCCGGTAATAAAAACCCGCTTATCTTTTAACCGCATTGCACGGCGCTCCCACAGCCTGGCCATACAGGCCCTTCATGGCGCTTTGTCTCACTGGCTGGCGGCTGGCGCAATCATCCGCGCGGCTGTGTTTTTATGGGACCGCGTAAAAACCCGCTCCACCCCATGATGCAGCACCATGGCCGCCAAGCATGAGAGCAGCAGCGCACACGGCAGATACCACATGCTGAACCAAACAGCCCGCCCCCGCGCCAAGGGGCCCAGATACAGCGCCACCGCGCGCGCCACCGGCTCGTTCACAAGGTAAAGCGGATAGGAAATGGCGCCGAGATAACGCAAGACGGGATGTTCCAAAATCCGCCCCCAGGGGCGCGTTTGCGCCAGCATCACACCCGCCCAGGCCAGCGGCACCAGCGCCTTGGCCGGCGCCACGGCGGCCGCCAGCAGGCAGGTCACGGCCAGGCACAGGGCGAACAGCCCCGCCCCGCCGCCGCGCAGCCATACGGCGCTGGCCAGCCCCAGCGCGAACCAGCAGGCGGCATCGGGCAGAAAGGCGCGGCTGAACAGGCCGGGCGGCAACGCGGTTGCGGCCAGCAGCAGGCGGTAGAGCACCGCCACCCCCAGCATCGCCAAAGCCAGGCGCCCCAACCGGCGCGGCGCGATGAGCCCCACCAGCAGGTAGAATTGCCACTCAGTCGAAAGGCTCCAGGCCGGGCCAAGCAGGGTGACATAGGCATAAGGCAGCCAGTTTTGTGGAATAAGCCCCTGCAACAGCACCAGATGCGCCACCACATGCGGCCAAAGCGGCACTGGCAGCCCGGGCGCGACAATCTGCCGCGCCGTCCCCCCAGCCCAGGGCAGCGCGCTAAGCGGATCGCCCCAGCCCATGAGCCAGATGCTGAGCGCCAGCACCACAAAATAAACCGGCAATAGCCGCCAGGCGCGCGCCGCCATAAAAGGCGAGAAGTGCTGGCCAAACCGCTCCAGGGAATTGACGATAACCAGCCCGCTCAGCGCGAAGAACAGATCGACCGCCGCCTCGCCATGGCTGAACAGCGACGCAACCGCGCCCGGCACCACCGCCAGCGGCAGCACATGGCCGAGCATGACGTAAACCGCCAGCACGCCCCGCAACCCATCCATCCGCACCAGCCGCCGCATAATGCAACCTAAGCGAGAATCTTAACACACGCCAAGCCGCGTCTCTTGCATTGGCGGCATTGATGCCAAAATAAATCCAATTCTCCGCTCACAGGCTTTGCCATGCCGCATCCAGGCTCACGCAAACAACATCTATGCCGGCGCTACCTCACCTTGCTGGTGCTGGCGGCGGGGCTTGTCATCGGCCAGCGCGCCTACGCGCGCACGCTGCCGCCCGCCCCCGCTTATAATCCGCCGCAAACCCAAAACCGCGAGACCGCCATTCTCTCCGGCGGGTGTTTTTGGGGCATGCAGGGCGTGTTTGAGCATGTGAAAGGGGTGATCTGGGTTGCGGCCGGCTATACGGGCGGGTCCGCCGCCACAGCGCATTATGCGGATGTGAGCACGGGCCGCACCGGCCATGCGGAATCAATAAAAATCCGGTTTGACCCGCGCCGTGTCTCTTACGGCACGCTGCTGCGGATTTACGTGTCCATCACCACCGACCCGACCACGCTGAACCGCCAAGGTCCCGATATTGGCCCGCAATATCGCTCACAAATCTGGACCACGAGCCCCGCGCAACAGCGTATCGCCCGCCTTTATCTGGGCCAGCTCACCCAGGCGCATAGTTTCGCGCGGCCCATTGTCACCAAAATCACGCCCGCCATGCCCTTTTACCTGGCAGAACGCCACCACCAGGATTTCATGGTCCGGCACCCGGATGATCCCTATATCCTGATCAACGATCAGCCTAAGCGCCACGCCCTGGCGCGGGATTTCCCCGCCCTCTACCGCGCCACGCCGGTGCTGTTGCCGCCCGCTCTCGTGCATGAGAGCCCGCCATGAGAGCCCGCCGCCGGACCCTTCTGCTGGCTGGAATCGCGGCCCTGGCGGCACGTATCCCGCCCGTGCGCGCCGCCGCCACGCCTTATACGGTCACGCATAGCGAGGCCACATGGCGCAAGCTGCTGACCCCAGGACAATATGACATATTGCGCCAGCAAGGGACGGAGCCGCCTTTTTCCAGCCCGCTGCTGCATGAGCACCGCGCCGGGCTGTTCACCTGCGCTGGCTGCGCCCTGCCGCTTTTTTCCTCTCGCACCAAGTATGACAGCCATACAGGCTGGCCGAGCTTTTACGCCGCCCTGCCCCATGCCGTGCGCACCCGCACCGATACATCTTACGGCATGGTCCGCACCGAGGTGCATTGCCGCCGCTGCGGCGGGCATCTTGGCCATTTATTCCATGATGGCCCGCCCCCAACCGGGCTGCGCTATTGCATTAACGGGCTGGCACTTATCTTCAAACCCGCGTCGCCGCCGCCAGCGCCGCCAGCGCCGCCGCATCCTGGTTGAGCGCGGCATCATTCAGCCGCGCCCCCGCGCGCAAGGACAGCACATTGCCAATGGCCAGCCCCGCACACGCGGTCATATCTGCCGGGCTCAGCGGGGCTTCACGCACCAGCCCGGCCTGCATCAGCCGGGCGCGGCGGATGCCAGGCAGCACGCCATCGGCCAGCGGCGGGGTCAGCCAGGCTTGTCCATCATGCAAAAACACATTGCCCGCCGTCGCCCCGGCCACGCGGCCGGCATGGTTGAGCAAAATGGCATCATCCGCCCCCTGCTCGCGCGCTTCCAGCCGGGCCAGGATGTTGGGCAGGTAATTCAGGCTCTTCACCCCGCACAGCGGCGATCGCTCATCGCGCCGCAGGCTGGAGACAATGAGCGTAAGCGCGCCCGTGGCGGGAGCCTGGGCAAAGCCCGTCACCATAAGTGTGGGCTGGGTCTCATCGGGCGGCAACAAACCCCTGGGGCCGGGGCCGCGTGTGAGTGTCAGGCGCAGCGCGCCCTCATCCAGCCCATTGGTGGCGATCACCTGGCTCAGAATCGCGGCCATCCCGGCCTCATCAAACGGCAGTTCCAGGCGCAGCAAAGCCGCGCCGGCCGCCAGCCGCGCGAAATGCAGCGCGCCGTCGCGCACCTTGCCCGCGCGCACGGCCAACGTCTCGAACACGCCATCGCCCAGCAACAACCCCCGGTCGGCGGGGTCAATCCGCGCGGCAGCGGCGGGCTGCATGCGCCCGTTCAGCCAGATCTGCGCCTTATCCATCGCATCCCTCCAGCAGCTTCTCCAGTTTCAGCCGCATTTCAGCATATTCGGCGGCGGGATCGCTATCCCAGGTAATGCCGCCTCCCGCCTGGGCATAAAGCCGCTCACGCGTGGCCACCAGGGTACGGATGATGATGGCGCTATCCATGGCGCCATCATGCCCAATCCAGCCCAGCATACCACAATAGGCACCGCGCGGGGCGGATTCCAGCGCATCGATAATCTGCATGGCCCGGCGCTTGGGCGCGCCGGTAATGGAGCCGCCGGGGAAGGTTGCACGCAGCAAATCTGTTGGCCCCAGCCCCGCGCGCAAGCGGCCGGTTACGGCGGAGACCAGATGATGCGCCTGCGCATAAGACTCCACCGCCAGTAATTGCGGCACATCTATGGACCCGGTCTCGCAAACCTGGCCCAAATCGTTGCGCAATAGGTCGGTAATCATCAGATTCTCCGCCCGCTCCTTGGGCGAGGCCAAAAGCTGGGCGGCAAAAGCGGCGTCGGCCGCCTGGTCGGCCGCGCGCGGGGCCGTGCCTTTAATCGGCCGTGTCTCCACCAGCCCATCCGGTACCAAGCGCAAAAACCGCTCCGGCGAGGTGCAGCAAAGCACCACGCCATCCCCACCATCGAGATACGCGGCAAACGGGGCCGGGCTGCGCCGGCGCAAGGCGGCATAATAGGCGGCGGGTTGAAACGCCGCCGCGCGCGGGGCGCTAAAGCGGGTGGTGAAATTGGCCTGGTAAACATCCCCCGCCGCGATATAGGTGCGCAATGCCTCAATCCGCGCCTTGTACTGGGCAGGCGGCAATTCGGCCCGCCAATCTGGCCTTGCCACGGGCGGCATGGGCGGCAGAGGCTCCGCCAGCCGCGCGGTAAAATCCGCCAGGCGGGCGGGCGCATCGCCTGCATTCCGGTCCCCGGCCAGCGCGAACAGGCGCTTTTGCCCATGGTCGAAGGCCAACAGCGTGTCATACAGCCCAAACCAGCCGCCCGGCAGGCCGGGCATGGGGGCAAAACGGCTTTGCACCCCCGCCGCATGGCAGCCCAGATCATAGCCAAGCCAGCCCACCGCCCCGCCAGCAAAGGCAAACGGCCAAGATACGGGCGGCGCATGGTCCGCCGGGCGCATCTCCTCCAGCCAGGCGCCAAGCCGCGCGTACGGGTCATCCACTAGAGGATCGAGCCGCAATATAGCCACGGGATCCAGCCCGATATAGCTGACCTTGGCGCGCGGATCGTCGTTAGCCGCGCTATCCAGAAAGGCAAAGCCCGGCGCATCGGCCAGGGTCAGAAACACCTGCCCGGGGTCGCGCCAGGGCAGCTCGCGCATCATCATGCGGCAAAGCCCTGCCCATAGAGAATTTGGTAACGGGCGGTAAACCCATCCTCAAAGCGCGCCAGTACCCGGCGCAACGCGGCCGGCGATAACGGCTCATGCCCCAATGCGGGCTGCCCGGCACCAATCCGCTTCAGCGCGCGCAAAAACGCCAGCCCGCTGGCATGCGGCTCCTCCAGCCATTCCACCGCGATATGCCCGTTCAGACCAGGCGGCCAGGGAAACGCCGCCGCCTCCGGATACGCATGCAGCCCGCACGCCAGGCCGAGTGCCGCATGGGCCTGCCGCCAGGCGGCAAAACTCTCTTGCCCCAGCGTGGCAAAGGCCAGCTGCCCGCCCGGGGCCAGGCATAAGGCCAACCGCCGCAGCCCATCCCTCAGATCGGGCAGCCATTGCAGCGCCAGGCTGGAGACCACAAGGTCAAACCCGCCGGTTAGATCGGCATCCGGATGGGCGCCATCCATTACCCTGTAGGCGTGGCCAGCCCCAAGCCGCGCCTGGCAGCGTTGCAGCATGGCGGGGGCAATATCGGTCAGCACCAGCGTGCTTTCGGGGAACAGGGCGGCCAGTTCGGCACTCAAAAACCCGGTGCCGCAGCCAATTTCTAGAATCCGGCGCGGCGGGGCCTTGGGCCATTGCGCGGCAATGCGCCGGGCCAGGCGGCGCGCCGCCGCGCGCTGGATGGGGGCGGCATCGTCATACGTGCCAGCGCCCAAGCCAAAGGCGGCGGCAATGCGCGCTTGCCGGCTCATGCCAGACGCGCGGCAAAGCTGGTGAGCTGCTCAGCACACCAGACCGGGGCTTCCAGCGGCAGCAAATGCCCGCCCGGATGCCAAAGGGTGCGCGCGGATTCAAACAAGGCCTGGCTCATGGCGGGTGTCACCAGCGGGTCCGCCGCGCCGCATAGGGCAAGATCGACCGCACAATCCCGCTTATCCCATGCGGCCAAACCCTCCAGCCCCGCCGCCAGCCGTGCCAGAGTGGGGGCGGCCTGTGGCGGGCCCGCACTGCCGCAGAGATGATGAAACAAGGCCAAAACCTCGCCCGGGGCGGTCTCCAACCGGCGGCGCATGCGCGTGAGCACGCGTGACGCCTGCCCCTGGGCAAAATCCGGCCGCTGGGCAAAGCAGGAAAACCCGTTAATGCCCACCAGGGCGCGCCAGGGCAGCGGGCACTCATGCAACAGCCAGAGCAGACCAAAGGAATGGCCCACCGCCACCACCGGCCGCCCTGCTTGCGGTGCGGGGTAAATGGATGGGCCGAAAAACCCAAGATCCCAGACCAGCACATCCTCAGGGGGCAGGTACGCGCCCAGCCTGTCCCAGAAAGCAGCATCGAATCCCCAGCCATGCACGAGCAGAAAAAGCGGCTTCATCGGGTCAGCCGGATCACGGTTTCGGCCAGGGCGGCCACATCCTCGGCCCGGTGGCGGGCGGAAAAGGCAAAACGGATGCGGCTCGTGCCCAAAGGTACGGTGGGCGGGCGGATTGCCACGGCATAATAACCCGCCTTGGCCAAGGCGGCCGATAGTGCCAGAGCGCGCGCCTCATCGCCCAGAATCAGCGGCACGATCTGCGTGGATGAGCGCCCCGTATCCAGCCCCGCCGCATTCAGCCGCGCGCGAAAATCCGCCGCCAGCTCCAGCACATGCGCGCGCGCTTCATCCAGGCCGGGCAGCAGGTCAAGGGCTGCCTCCATGGCTCCCAGCACGGCGGGCGGCAGGGCGGTGCTGTAAATCACCCCGCCGCAGCGATTGATGAGATACTCCCGCAACGCCGCCGAGCAGGCGGCATAAGCACCAAACCCGCCCAGCCCCTTGCTGAACGTGCCCATGGCCAGCGTGTTGGGCAGCCCATGCGCCAGGCCAAACCCGCCAGGGCCAAACAGGCCGGTGGCATGCGCCTCATCCAGATACAAAAACGCGCCATAACGGGCGGCAAGCTCGGCCAGGGCGGGCAGATCGGGGCTGTCGCCATCCATGCTGAACACGGTTTCAGTGATGATGAAGCGCGGCCGGTCCTGGTCCGCATCGCGCGCCAGCAATGCCGCCAGATGGGCGAGATCGTTATGGCGAAAACGGATCTGCCGCACGCCAGCGGCCAGACAGCCCTGGATCAGGCTCGCATGGTTCAGTCGGTCGGCATAAACAAGCGGCTTAGCCCCCAGCACGTTTACATCGAACAAGGCGGGCAGCAGGGTCATATTGGCCTGGGCGCCGCTGGCGAACAGCAGCGCAGCCCCCATTTGCTTGCCCGCGGCGAGCCGCGTCTCAATTTCGCCCGCGGGCGGCAAATTGCCCCCCACCAGGCGCGAAGCCGCCGCGCCCGCGCCCCAGCGCGCGGCATGGGCGCTAGCACGCGCGATTAAATCCGGGTGGTGCGAGAGGCCCAGATAATCATTGGCGGATACATCGAGCAGCGTGCGCCCATCTTCCAGGCGCAGGCGCAGATCGGGGCCGCGATCAACAACCCTAAGGCGGCGGCGGCGGCCAGCCGCTTCCAGCCTCGTCAGGCAATCGCGCCAATAGGCGTCATAATCTTGCATCAGGGCGCTGGCTTAGCCCAAGCCTGGGGTCAGTGCCAGCCATTATCCGGGCCGCCATCGCCCCAATGGTCACCGCCTTGGCGATCGCGGCCCTGGTCATGACCATGATCCTGCCCACGGCCTTGCCTATCCTCATGCCCCGGCGGCGGCGGTGGCGGGCGGCCATCGCCGCGATGGTCATAATGGTCGCGATGATCGTCCTCATGCCCGCCGCCGGTCACACCAAACACCACGGTCGGCGCCGGGGCGGGCGCATAGACGGGCCGCGGTGGTGCGCGATAATACGCCCCACCGCTATAATAGCCGGCGCCGCCATACACACAGCCGCTCAAACCAAGAGCCAGCCCAAGGGGAAGAATAAGAAACCGTTTCATCATACCCAGATGGTCATCCCGCCCCGTGGCGGCAATGCGGCAAAATCAGCGCAATCCCCAGGCAAAGAAATCCGGGTTTTCCCAGCCCGGCTTGCCATAGCGCAACGGCGCGTCATCACGCGTCAGCACCACGCCGCCAGCGGCCTCCAGCACCGCCTGCGGGGCGGCGGTGTCCCACTCCATGGTGCGGCCCAGGCGCGGATAAAAATCCGCCACCCCCTCGGCCAGGCGCAGAAATTTCAACGCCGAGCCAATATTGCACAGCGCCGCCACGCGGTATCCGGCCAGGCAAGCGGCCAGTTCAGGCGCATCGGCATAATGGCGCGAGGCCATCACACTCAACCCCGCCGGCGGGGCTTTGCGGGCTGATATGGGCTGCTCGTCTTCGCCCCGGCGACGCCAGGCCCCTTGGCCCACAAGCCCGTAATGCAGTTCTTCCAACGCTGGCGAGGCCACCGCCCCCAATACCGGCGCGCCATCGCGGATCAGCCCGATATTGACCGTGAATTCATCCCGCCCGGCGGCGAATTCGCGCGTGCCATCCAGCGGGTCCACCAGCCAGAACAAGGGGCTGGGCGCGGTCACGCGCCCGGCCGCCACCTCTTCCTCAGCGATTACCGGAATCTCAGGGGCCGCCGCGCGCAGCCCGGCCACAATCAGCGCCTCGGCCCGCATATCCGCCACCGTAACAGGCGTTTCATCCGCCTTGGCCGCAACCGCGAAGCCGCCCGCGCGCACCGCGCGGATTTCAGCCGCCGCCGCGGCGGCCAAAGTCACAGCCAGTTGTAAAAGGTCCCGCATGGGCATCTCCTAACCGCCCGCTCACCTCTGGCCAAGCCCTCGCACTTTGCTATGGTCATGACCGCACGATGACAGAGGACGCCAATATGCTGGAGATTTCATTCGCCAAGGCAACCCTACCCAAGGAAGGCGTGCTGGTCCTGCCCTGGGCGGAAGGTACCGCCCTGGCGGGCCAGGCCGCAGCGCTGGATAAAAGCCTGAAAGGCGGGCTAGCCCGCGCGCTGGAAGCCGCCGCCTTTAAAGGCAAGGCAGGGCAAAGCCTGACTTTATACGCCGCCGGTCCCTATAAGCGCATTCTGGTGCTGGGGCTGGGCAAGGCGGAGGCGCCACGCGCCGCCGAAACACTGGGCGGGCGGCTCGCCGCCGCGCTGGCATCCGAGGCCGAAGCCAGCCTGCTGGCCGAGGATCTCACCCCCGCCCAGGCCGCCGCGGCCGGGCTGGGCGCACGGCTGCGCGCCTACCGGTTCGACGTCTACCGCACCACGCTGAAGCCAGACGAAGCCCCCAAGCTCGCCCAGCTTAAAATTCTCTGCGCCGACCCACACGCGGCCGAGGCCGATTTCACCCCGCTCGCTGCCGTGGCGCATGGGGTGGAATTCACCCGCGATCTGGTCACCGAGCCGGCCAATATTCTCTACCCGGCGGAATTCGCCAAACGCGCCGAGGGGCTGAAGAAGCTGGGCGTGAAGGTGGAATTGTTCGACGAGGACGATCTGAAAAAGCTGGGCTTTGGCGCGCTGCTGGCGGTGGCGCAAGGCAGTGCGCGCGCGCCGCGCATGGTGGTGATGCAATGGCTTGGCGCCTCCAGCCATGAGGGCGAGGGCAAGAAGGCGAAAAAGCCCAAAGACCCGCTGGTCTTCGTCGGCAAGGGGGTGACCTTCGATTCCGGCGGCATCTCGCTCAAGCCCGCTGGCGGCATGGAAGACATGAAATGGGACATGGCCGGTGCCGGCGCCGTGGCCGGCGCCATGGCGGCCCTGGCCGGGCGGCGCGCCAAGGTTGACGCGGTCGGGCTGATCGGGCTGGTGGAGAATATGCCAAGCGGCACCGCCACCCGCCCGGGCGACGTGGTGAAAAGCCATTCCGGCCAGAGCATCGAGATATTGAACACCGACGCCGAAGGCCGGCTGGTGCTGGCCGATGTGCTGCATTACGCCGTCCAGCGTTTTTCGCCTAAATATATGGTCGATCTCGCGACCCTGACCGGGGCCATCATCATCGGGCTGGGGCATGAATATGCCGGGCTGTTCGCCAATGATGACGAGCTGGCCGCCCAACTCACCACCGCTGGCGCATTGGTGGGCGAGAAACTCTGGCGCATGCCGCTGGCCGCCCCGGGTGAGGCGTATGACAAGGAGCTGAACTCCCCGATCGCGGATGTGAAGAATATTGGCGGCGGGCGCGCCGCCGGCTCGATCACGGCGGCGCAGTTCCTGCAACGCTTCGTGGATAAAACCCCCTGGGCGCATCTGGACATTGCCGGCATGGCCTGGGCCACGAAAGAGGCGCCGGTCACACCCAAGGGCGCCACAGGCTTTGGCGTGCGATTGCTTGACGCGTTCGCGCGCGGCTTTGAGGATTAATGCGATATCAGGCCGGGCGGAGACACCGCCCGGCCGTAGCGCCGCTTATGTCAGCGGGCTCAAGCACAGCCGCCGCCCCTCTCCGGCAATGGTGGCGATCCGCCCGCCCTCCTTGCCGGTCAGCATCACCATGTCGCCCGCACTCAGCAAATCCGCCGCATCGGCGAAATAACCCGCCATGCTGGCGGTGCGGAAATTATCGTTCTCCGCCTTATAGTGCCAAAGCGTGAAGCCGTTGGCATAGGCGAGGACGGAAAGATTGCGCAACGTGAACGCCATGGGGGTTTCCTTTCGGGTAGATATTAACT
Source organism: Pseudomonadota bacterium (assembly GCA_021808545.1). Classification (GTDB taxonomy): domain Bacteria; phylum Pseudomonadota; class Alphaproteobacteria; order Acetobacterales; family Acetobacteraceae; genus Acidocella. The sequence continues at coordinate 26,854 of JAKBBM010000013.1, forward strand.
TAAGGTTGTATTCCGTTAAGGTTTATATTCCTATGATGAGAACATAACAAGAACATTTTGCCGAGTCATGACAAAAATTTGCGGTTTTTTCGGACAAAATTCCTATTTTTCAGGTTGCGATCTTACAAAAACCAGATAAAGTTTTGATCTTGCAAGATTGGTTCTTCCCCTATGCGGCATGATGATATCTGGCGCGCGATCGACACTTTGGCGGCGGAGCATGGGCTCTCGCCCTCGGGTCTTGCGCGCCGGGCCGGGCTGGACCCAACCAGCTTTAACCTCTCCAAACGCCGCACCGCCGATGGCAGGTTCCGCTGGCCCTCGACCGAGAGCCTGGCGAAAATCCTGAGCGCCACCGGCGCCAAGCTGGAAGATTTTACCGCCCTGGTCAAAGGCGCGCGCGCCCTGCCCGAGGCGCGCAGCAAAGGGCGCAACCGGCTGCCGCTAATCGGCATGGCCCAGGCCGGGGCGGATGGGTTTTTCGACGATGGCGGCTATCCGGCCGGGGCCGGATGGGATGAGGTGGAATTGCCCAGCACAGCCGATGCCAACGCCTACGCGCTCACCATCAATGGCGACTCGATGGAACCGGTCTACCGCGAGGGCGATGCGATCGTGGTCTCGCCCGCCGCCCCGGTGCGGGTGGGCGACCGGGTGGTGGCACGCCTGACCAGCGGCGCCGTCATGGCCAAGCAGCTAACCCGGCGCACCGCCGCGCGGATCGAACTGGCCAGTCTCAACCCCGCCTATCCCGAGCTGCGCTTTGCCACCCGCGAGGTGGTGTGGATGCACCGGATCATCTGGGCCAGCCAGTAACCCGCCATTTTGTCCAAAAACGCGCTTTATATTGCGAAACGTCATAATTTCGTTAAGTCTACGATCATGTTCACGCCCGCCGGAGGCCGCATGCGCGAAACTGATATCAACGCCGTCCTGTCCAGCCTCAATGGCGGCTTGTCCGAAATCGAGGCTTCGTTCCTGGTTTCGCTGGATGGTCTGATCATGGCCTCTGCCCTGGCCCCTGGCATGGATGAGACACAAACCAGCGCCCTTGTCGCGGCGGTGCTGACGCTGGGCGCGCAAATCGCCGCCGAAGTGCAGCGCGGCGCGCTGGAACAGGTCCTGATCACCGGAACGGCGGGACATATCCTGATCCAGCAGGCCGGCGACCATGCGGTGCTGTGCACGGTGGCCGGTAAAACGGTCAAGCTCGGGCTCTTATTTCTTGATACAAACCGCGCCGCCCAAGCTGTGAAAGCGCTTCTGCAATAATGCCCGCACCAGCACTGTCCGCCCGCGCGGCGCCGCAAGCCGCCGGCACCTTGCTGGCGCGCGGCGCAACCGTCATCGAGACTCATCTGCCCCCCGGGCAGAATGCATCGCGCGCCGCGGACTTGGCGGCCAGCCTCCTGGCACGGGGCGAACAGATCTCAAACGGGCTAGGGCGCGGCGCGCTGCTGCATGTGCTGGTGCGAGGCCAGGCTGGCAACGCGCTCATCCTACCCGCCGGTGAAGGCCGCCACTTACTGACCCTGGGCGGCCAATCCATGCAATTGGGGCTCTTGTTTCTGAACGCCAGCCGCACGCTCACCGCTCTCGCCGCCGAATCGTCCGCGCCAGCGCCCGCCGCAACGCCCGACCGCCCGCAATTTGGGGCCTTGGTGCCGATGCTGACACTCAAACCGGGCGATGCGGCGCTGATCCGCCAGATCAGCGCCGCCATGCGGCCTTATCTGCCCGTTCTCACCGCGCGGTTTTTCGATATGCTGTATGAAGAAGCCGCCCTGACCGACAGCCCCGCACCGCTGCGCGACCTGCACACCTCTTGGCTGCACAGCCTGTTCACCGGACACGAGTACGGCCCCGATTTCGTGCAACGGCAATTGGCATTTGGCGCGGCCTTTGCCCAGGCCGGCTTCACCGCCCCGCTGGCCGCGGCCAACACGGCGTTTTTACGGCTGGCGCTGCCCCCCACCCTGGCCGCCTGCCTGCCGCCATCCGCCGAGTCCAGCGCCGCCAGCGCCATCAATATCGCCTTGCTGCGCCTGCTGGAAAATTGCCACAGCCTGCTGGCCGCCGGACGCGCGCGCCTTGGCAGCGGCGCCGCGCGCGCGCCGGCCGCGTAACGGCCCTCCCGCGCAACCGCGCACTCTTACATCCCGGCGGGCGAATCACCCATGCGCGCAGGCAAGCCGAGGCATCTCGCCAACGCGCTTGACGCTCTGGCGCAAGAGCGCGAAAAGCCATGCCAACATCTTGATATTAAACGGCTATTTTAAATTGATGATTGAAATGGCTGAGGTGGATATGGTGGGCGCGACAGGGATTGAACCTGTGACCCCCACCATGTCAAGGTGATGCTCTACCGCTGAGCTACGCGCCCATATCCACCGGGGCTTACTAGCGGCGTTGCGCGACGGAGGCAAGAGCTTGCAGGTGGGTATACGCAAAACATGGGCGCGGCGGGGCTTCTCCCGCCGGATCTGGCGGCGGCGGCTGGTTTTCTGGGGCGGCGCGCTGCTGGTTGGGGTGGTCAGCGTCGTGTTCGCCCTGGCTTCAAACTGGGCGCAGGCCCGTTTTTTTAGTCTGCGCGGGCAATTCTGGGCGTTGCCACTGCTCATTACCCCGGCTGGATTCGTGGCCTGCGCCTGGGCCGCGCGCGAGATCTTTCCCGGTGCGCAGGGCAGCGGCATTCCGCAAGCCATCGCCGCGCGCCAATTGCCCCGTGGCATCGCCCGCCAGCGCCTACTCTCGGTGCGGCTCTGCGCGGCCAAGATCGGGCTCACCGTCATCGGGCTGCTGTGCGGTGCCTCGGTCGGGCGCGAGGGCCCGACCGTGCAAGTCGGCGCGTCCATCATGCTTCAGGTTTCGCGGCTGCGCGGCCTCTCGAATGAGCGCGGGCTGATCCTGGCCGGCTCGGCCGCCGGTATTGCCGCCGCCTTCAACGCGCCGCTGGCCGGCATCGTCTTCGCCATCGAGGAAATGAGCCGCTCCTTCGAAGCCCGCACCAACGGCCTCGTGCTGATCACGGTGATCATAGGCGGTCTGGTTTCACTCGGCCTGACCGGCAATTACACATATTTTGGCACCACCCATGCCGCCGTCGCCAGCCTGTGGGACTGGGCGATGGTCGCCCTGTGCGGCACGGTGGGGGGGCTGGCGGGCGGTGCTTTCAGCCGGCTGCTGCTCGAGGCCACGGCGCTCGCCCGGGTCTGGATCGCGGCCAATCCGCGCCGGCGCCGGTTTTTATTCCCCCTGGGCTGTGGCGTCGCGGTGGCGCTGCTGGGCCTGTGCACCGGAGGCGAGACCTTTGGCACCGGCTACGCCCAGGCCCGCGCCGCGGTGGAGGGCCACGCCCTGGCCTGGTATTTCTGGCCGGCCAAGCTGCTGGCCACGCTGGCCACCGCCATTTCGGGCATTCCGGGCGGCATTTTCGCGCCCTCGCTCGCGGTGGGGGCGGGGCTGGGCGCCTGGCTGGTGGGCACAACCGGCAGCGCCATGAGCCTGGGCGCCGTGCTGGGCATGGCCGGCTATTTCGCGGGCGTGGTGCAGGCGCCGATGACGGCCTTTGTCATCATCCTGGAAATGACCGGCAATAACGCCAACGTCATTCCGCTAATGCTGGCGGCTATGCTGGGGCTGGGCGCTTCCAAGCTGGTGCTGAACCAGCCGGTCTATCATGGGCTGGCCAAGGCCTTTCTCTCGCCGCCGGACAAAACGGGCTGAAAGCGCGGATCGCCCGTGCGCCACAGAATGAAGGCCATGATATCGGCGGTCTGATCATCCTGCTGGGCACGGGTGGCGCCAATCCCATGCCCCGCATCCGCCTGCACGCGCAACAGCACCGGGTTGCGCGCCGCCGTGGCCGCTTGCAGCCGGGCGGCCATTTTCGCCGGCTCCCAGGGGGGCACGCGCGGATCATGCAACCCGGTGGTGAGCAGAACAGAGGGGTATTTCACGCCCTCATGCACATGTTGATAGGCATCCATGGCATAGAGGTCCAAAAACCCCTGCCGCGTTTTCACGCTGCCAAATTCCGGGATATTGGGTGGGCCGTTGGGTGAAAATTCACTGCGCACCGTATTCGACACGCCGACCATGTCGATGATTACGGCAGCCAGCGCCGGGCGCTCGGTCATCAACCGCCCGACCGTGATGCCCCCGGCCGAGCCTCCCATCACGGCCAGGCGCCGATGCGAGGTATAGAACGCATCGATCAGATGCAGGGCGCAATCTTGCGCATCCTGCCAGCTATGGAATTTCTCCGCCTTCTGCCCGGCCTTGTGCCAATCCTCGCCCAGCTCGCCACCGCCGCGCACATGCGCCACGGCGAACACGCCGCCCTGGTCGAGAAACGGCAGCCAGCGCGCGAGAAAGACAGGATCCAGCGTGATGCCGTAGGCGCCATAAGCCTCCAGCAGCAGAGGCGCCGTGCCGTCATGCTTTAACGCCTTGCGGGAAATAACCGACACCGGCACCCGCGTGCCATCCCGCGCCAGGGCAATACGTTCCTGCGCCTGATAGGGCGACAGATCGATCGGCGGCTGAGGTGCCAGATCCGTCAGCGCCATGGCGCCATCCGCCTTAAGCCGGTACAGGGCCAGCGGACGCACCCAGCCCTCAAGCGCCACCCAGGCGCCATCCTGGCGCGGGTCGGCATCAAGCTGCGCCACCGCCCCGGCGAACGGCAGGGCGATGGTTGCAAGCCCCCCGCCCAGCGCCAGATGCCGGATCCGGCCAAGCCCGGCCGCCAGTTCCTGAATGTAAAGCCCGTTGCGCGCCGCCACGATGTTGCGGATCACCACGGCGCTTTGCGGTACCACCTCCACCGCATCCGTAAAATCCGGCCTGGCCGCCGAGACCTTCACCACCCGGTAGCGGGGCGCGTGCTTGTGGGTGAGCAGATAAATATCGTCCCCCGTCAGAGCGACATTGGTGACCGCGTCCGCCGCATCGCAAATGCGCGCCCATCCCGGCCGGCCGGCCAGCACATCGGCCAGCGGGGCCACGTAAAGTGTCAGCTCATTGCGCACGCCGGCCGCCAGTATGGCGATGGCAATTTTAGAATCCGGTGCTGTGACGATGAAGGGAAACTCGATATCCCGCACCGCAATGCCCGCCTGCACGCCCTGGCCGAACATTTTGCGGTCCAGGGCCGGGTCGGTGCCCAGCCTATGCAGCCAGCAGAGGCTTTTTTCCTCGTAATGCAGGCTTTGGGGCGGCACGTCCTGCAGCCGGTTATAGAAAAAGCCGGACCCGTCCGGCAGCCAGCTTGGCGCGGCATTGGTCGTGCGGTCGATCGCGATGGGCAGAAGTTTGCCGCTCGCCACCGCCACCACGCGCAAGGTCGATTGCTCCGACCCGCTGGCCGAACAGCCAAACACCACGTGCGCGCCATCGGGCGAAACCCGCCACCAATCCAGCGCCTGATGCGCGCGCCCATGGGCAAACCAGGCTGGGTCAATCAGCAGCCGGGCGGGCGCATCCAGCCGGTGCCGCACATAAAGCTTAGAGATTTCCGCCCCCGCCGGGCGCAATTCGGTAAAAATCAGCTCCCCCGCCACCTGCAACCCGCGCAGCGCTGCGAGCACGCCGGTGCGGGCGGCAATGGCGCGCCGCAGCGCATCGCGCCCTGGAATCCGGTCCAGAATCGCCGCCGCATAGGCTCCTTGCGCGCGGACATAACGCCGCCACGCCGCATCCATGGATTCCATCCAGCGATACGGATCGGTGACCCTGTGGCCATAATAAATTTCGCTGACAGGACGCACCGGCGCCACCGGCGGGCCATGGCCAATCACCAGATCCACGGGCCGGGCATAGGCCATGGCCCAGGCAGCCCCTGGCAAAATGCCAAGGCTGGCGGTACTGCCCAGCAGCGCACGGCGGGATAAAGGCGTCATGGCTCACCTCCCTTGGGATCTGCCAGCATTCCTATATCGCGACAGACAGGCTCACGCCACGCTCACGCATCCTCCACCATCTCCACACCCGGCACCAGCTTCATCGCCTGGGCCAGCCGGGGCGAGACATTGAACCCGCCCGGCAGGATGATGTCGAGATTGCGCGCCGTCCCGGTGCGCGGCACCAGCACCACGCGCCCCTTGCCGCGTCCCTCGCGCGTGAGCAGCGCTCGGATATGGGGCAGCGCCTCGCTCTTATCGAGCCAGATGCGGATGCCCGCCCCCGCCTGTGCCGCCGCCTGGTCCAAGGGCACGATGTCGGACGCGGTAATGCGCAAGGATTCGCCTTCCATCTTCACATCCGCCGTTACCAGCAAGGCCGTGCCTTCCTCCAATATCTCGCGGCTGCGGTTCAGCACCTCGGAGAACAAGGTGACCTCGAAACTGCCCTGCACATCCGACAGAGTGGCCCACATCATGCGGCTGCCGGTGCGGGTGATGCGCTCCTTGCGCGCCCCCAGCGTGCCGGCGAGCTTAATCCGGCAGGCCCCTGCCTCGGCCCGGCGCTGAATGGCGCCAGAGGGCACCACATCCAGCCGCTTCAGCGCCTGGGCGTACATATCCAGCGGATGCGCGGACACGTGAAACCCGATCGCCTCGGCCTCAAAAGCCAGGCGCTCCAGCTCTGGCCAGTCGGGTGTTGCGGCCAGGCGGATAGGCTCTGGCCCAGCCCCGCCAAACAGGCCAATCTGCCCACTCTCGCGCTCCTGCGCAACACCTTGCGCGGTGCGCATGACCGTCTCGGCGGCGCTGAAGATCCGCGCGCGGTTTGTCTCCAAACAATCGAACGCCCCAGCCTTGGCGAGGATCTCGATCTGCGCGCGGGTCAGGCTTTTGGCATCGATCCGGGCGGCGAAATCGGCCAGATCGCGAAACGGCTTATCGCCGCGCGCGCGGACCAACTCCTCCATCGCGCCCAGCCCCACGCGCTTGATCGCGCCCAGCGCGTAGCGGATGCCGTATGTGCCATCCTCCAGCAATTCCGGCTGAAAATCGGCGCCGGATTTGTTGATGTCGGGCGGCAGCACCTTAATGCCCGAGCGCAGCGCATCGCCGCGCAGAATGGCGAGCTTGTCGGTATTGGCGATCGAGAGCGACATGCAGGCCGCCATGAAGGCAACAGGATAATTCGCGCGCAAATAGGCGGTTTGGTAGGAGACCAGCGCGTACGCCGCGGCGTGGGATTTATTGAAGCCATAATCGGCGAATTTCGCCATGAGGTCGAAGATCTCGTTGGCCTTGGCCGCGGTGAAGCCCTGCTTTAGCGCGCCCTCGCAAAAAATCTCGCGCTGCTTGTCCATCTCGGCGCGGATTTTCTTGCCCATGGCCCGGCGCAGCAAATCGGCTCCGGCTAGGCTGTAGCCCGCCATCACCTGGGCGATCTGCATCACCTGTTCCTGATAGACGATAATGCCATACGTCTCGGCCAGAATCGTGTGAATGGCAGGGTCTGGCGCCTCCCACGGCGCGCCGCGCTTGCGGGCGCAATATTCGGGAATATTCGCCATCGGCCCTGGCCGGTTAAGCGCCTGAATGGCGACCAGATCCTCGAACCGGTCCGGGCGCATCTGCTGCAAGGCGCTCCGATAACCCGCGGTTTCAAAGGTGAACACGCCGGCCGTGTCACCGCGCCCGATCATCTCGTAGGTTTTCTTGTCATCCAGCGGAATGGCCGAGATATCGAGCTCAATCCCCTGCGCGCGCAAAAAGCCCAGCGCGCGGTCGATGATGGTGAGCGTGGTGAGACCCAGGAAGTCGAACTTCACCAGCCCCGCCTGTTCCACATATTTCATGGAATATTGCGTCACCAGCAGGTCCGAGCGCGGGTCTTTATAAAGCGGCACCAGCTCCACCAGCGGGCGGTCGCCAATGACCACGCCGGCGGCATGGGTGGAGGCATGGCGGTACAGCCCCTCGATCTGCTGGGCGATTTCCAGCAGCCGGGCGAGCCCCTCATCGGAATCGCGCAGATCGCGCAGCTTGATCTCGCCGTCAATCGCCTCGCGCAGGCTCACCGGCTTGGCCGGGTTGTTGGGGATCAGCTCCGCCACCTTGTTCACCTGGCCGTAGGGCAGGCCCAGCACGCGGCCCACATCGCGCACGGCGGCGCGCGCCTGCAGCTTGCCGAAGGTGATGATCTGCGCCACACGCTCGGCCCCATATTCGCGGGTGACATAGGCAATCACCTCATCGCGCCGCTCCTGGCAGAAATCGATATCGAAATCCGGCATCGAGACGCGCTCGGGATTCAGGAATCGCTCAAACAGCAAGCCATAGCGCAGCGGGTTCAGATCGGTGATGCGCAACGCCCAGGCGACGAGTGAGCCCGCACCCGAGCCGCGCCCCGGCCCCACCGGAATACGCTGCCCCTTCGCCCATTGGATAAAATCCGCCACGATCAGGAAGTAGCCGGGAAAGCCCATCTGGATGATGATCCCGAGCTCGAATTCCAGCCTCTGCCAATACTCGCCGCGCGCATCCTCGGGCACGCCCTCGGCATCCAGCCGGGCGCGCAACCCTTCCTCGGCCATGGCGCGCACGGTTTCGGTCTCGCTCGCCCCTTCGCGCACTTTCGGGCAGGTGGGCAAAAGCGGCTTTCGGCTTTGCGCCATCACCGCGCAGGAACGCGCGATGGCCAGCGTATTGTCGCACGCCTCCGGCAGATCGGCGAACAGTTCGCGCATTACCCGGGCTGGCTTGAACCAATGCTGCGGTGTCACCCGGCGGCGGTCGGCCTCGGCCAGCACCCGCCCCTCGGCGATGCAGAGCAACGCGTCATGCGCCTCGAACATTTCCGGTGCCGCGAAGAAACATTCATTCGTCGCCACAATGGGCAAGGCCAGCCTGTCGGCCAATGCCAGCAACCCCGGCTCCACCGCCTGTTCCAGCTTGGTGCCATGGCGCTGCAATTCTACCGCCATGCGTCCGCCAAAGGCATCCGCCAGTTCGCGCAAAAGCGCCTCGGCCTCGGCCATCTGCCCTTCGGCCAACAACCGCCCGGCCGGGCCCAGCGCACCGCCGGTCAGCAAAAACAGCCCCGCCGCATGATCCAGCAAATCCGCCCGCGCGATTTGCGGCTTGATACCGTCCCCGTCCAGAAAGCTCTTCGAGGTCAGGCGCTGCAAATTCGCATAGCCTTCCGCGTTCTGCGCCAGCAGCACCACATTGTCGGGCGCCACATTCACGCCCGCGCGCGCCAGGCCGATCTGGCAGCCAATAACGGGCTGCACCCCGGCATTGGTGCAATATTGCGAGAATTCCAGCGCCCCGAACATGTTGGAGGTGTCGGTGATCGCCACCGCCGGCATGGAATCGTCCTTTGCCAGGGCCGCGATCCGCTCAGGCCGGATCGCGCCCTCGGACAGCGAATAGGCGGAATGCACCCGCAAATGCACAAAATCGGCGTGGGGCATGGCGACTCCTCAAGGCCCCTCAGCATAGAGCCGGATGACATGAGATGGAACCGTTTCAGCGCTTCCACCTCATGTCTGAATCCGCCTCTATGTTATATCTTAGAGGGCGATTCAGACATCAGATTGGCCCGCAAAGCGGGCCAGTCTGATGTCATCGCACTCTAAGGGCAGCGGCGGGTCATATTCAACCTGGGTAAAATAAAGTCCCTCGGCCGGGGCGGTCATGCCCGCCCGGGCGCGGCTCTTCGCGGCCAGCACCTCGGCCAGACGCGCGCGCGGCCAGCGTCCCTCGCCCACTTTCATCAGGCTGCCCACCATGTTGCGCACCTGATGGTGCAAAAAACTGCGCGCCCGCGCCTCGATGATGATTTTCTCCCCCAGCCGGCGGACATTCAGCGCATCCAGCGTGCGCATCGGGCTTTTGGCCTGGCAGGCCGAGGCCCGGAACGAGGAAAAATCATGATGGCCCAGCAGGCTTTGCGCCGCGTCATGCATGGCGTCGGCATCCAAGGGCTGGCGCACATGCCAGACACGCCTGGCTTCCAAGGCGGGCGGTGTCGCCCGGTTGGAGATGATATAACGGTAAGCCCGCCCGGTGGCGGCAAAGCGCGCATGCCAGCCTTGGGGGGCGATACAGCAGCGCAGCACCACGATGGGATGCGGCTTTAAGTGAAAATTCATCGCCTCGCGGATGCGAAACGGCGTCAAATCCGGCAAATCCACCTGCACGATCTGGCCTGTGGCATGCACGCCCGCATCGGTCCGCCCGGCGGAGACGGCTTCTCGCACCTCGCCCCCGCCGCGCAGGCGGGTCGCGGCTTCCTCCACCACCTGCTGGATGGCAAGCCCATGCTTCTGACGTTGCCAGCCCATGAAGGGCGTGCCGTCATACTCGATTTCGAGTGCCCAGAGGGTCAATAAAACCGGGCTCCGGGCGGGGGGGTGAAGCCGCGCAGAAAATCCTCGGCACTCATCGCGGCACGGCCCGCGCGCTGCAGGCGGGTGGGGCGCAGCGCGCCCTCGCCGCAGGCGATGGTCAGGCGCTCATCCAAAATTGTACCCGGAATCCCCTCGCCCGGCACGATTTCAGCGGCCAGGAATTTAAGCGGCACATCCCCCAGCAGCGCCAGCGCGCCCGGCCAGGGATGGTAGGCGCGGATCAGCCGCTCCAGCGCCACGGCAGGGCGGGTGAAATCCAGCCTGGCATCCTCGCGCGTCAGCTTGGGCGCATAGGTCGCCAACGCCTCATTCTGCGCCACGGGGGCTGGGGCTTCGGCCAAGGCGCGCAAAATCAGAGCGGCCCCCATCTCCGCCAGCCGGTCATGCAAATCGGCCGATGTATCGCGCGCGCCAATCGGCAAGGCCGCGCGCAGCAGCATGGGCCCGGTATCCAGCCCCGCTTCCATCTGCATGATGGTGATCCCGGTTTCGGTATCGCCGGCGGCAATGGCGGCCTGAATGGGGGCGGCCCCGCGCCAGCGCGGCAGCAGCGAGGCATGGATGTTCAGGCAGCCGTGCCTGGGCGCATCCAGAAAATCTTGCGGCAAAATCAGCCCGTAAGCGGCCACCACGGCCGCCTCCAGCCCCAGCCCCTTAAAATAGGCCAGCTCTTCCCCATTGCCGCGCAGGCGGCGCGGCGTGCGCACGGGCAGGCCAAGCGCCTCGGCCGCCGCATGCACCGGGCATTTCTGCTCTTTCTGGCCGCGCCCGGCGGGCTTGGGCGGCTGCGTGTACACCGCCGCCACCTCATGCCCGGCAGCCATCAGGCCTTTAAGGGCGGGCACCGCGAAATCCGGCGAGCCCATGAAGGCGAGCCTCATGCGCCCGATCCTTCCAGATCGGACGCATGATTCATGATCTGGCGCGCGGGTATCTTCGCCCAAGGGCTCATTGGCGCGCCTGCTTCTCTTTCTGCGCCTTGGCCAGCTTGCGGAGCAAAATATTGCGCTTGAGCGGGGTGAGATAATCCACGAACAGCTTGCCGTTCAGATGGTCGATCTCATGCTGCAAACAGGCTGAGAGCAGCCCATCCGCCTCCACCGTCTGGGTCGCCCCCTGCTCATCCTGATATTTCACCTTCACCCAGGCCGGGCGAATCACCTCGGCATATTGGTCGGGGATGGACAGGCAGCCTTCCTCATGCGGCGCCGTCTCATCCGAGGCGGCGACGATTTCCGGATTGATCAGGGCCAGCGGGTGTGGGGTTTTGTCGGGGGCGACATCAACCACGATCACGCGCAAAAGCTCGCCCACCTGGGGGGCGGCCAAGCCAATGCCCGGCGCCTTGTACATGGTGGCGAACATGGAAGGGATAAGGGCGCGCACCGCCTCGGCATCGGCCTGGGTCACCGGGCGGGCGAGCCGGCGCAATTTCGGGTCCGGGCAGATAAGAATGGGCAGAAGCGGCGCTTCGATCTGTGAGTCTGACATGGAAACAGGATGTAATGCGCACGGGCCCCGCCTGCAACGCGCCCCTTGCATCCGCGCCGGTTTATGCCAACATGCAGTCACGGACGCCTTCGGGGTCCACCAACCTGCTTCGCTCGACCAAGGGGGAGCCAAACTATGAATACGCGTGTGTTTACATCTCCACTATTTCTCGGGTTCGACCATCTCGAACAGATGATCGAGCGTGCCTCGAAAACCTCGTCGGACGGCTATCCGCCTTACAATATCGAGCAGCTCAGCCCGGTCTCCTTACGTATCACCCTGGCTGTCGCCGGCTTCACCATGGATGACCTACAAATTACCCTGGAAGATAATCAGTTAGTAATTCGCGGGCGCCAGACTGATGACGGACATGGCCGCGTGTTCCTGCACAGGGGCATTGCGGCGCGGCAATTCCAGCGTGCCTTCGTCATCGCGGAGGGAATCGAGGTGAAAGGAGCATGGCTCGATAATGGCCTTCTGCATGTGGATCTCATCCGCCCAGTGCCACAACCAGTGGTGAAAAACATTCCCATCGCCCGCGGCCAGGACAAAAGCTCGCCCCCCGCCCGCACGGTGGAGGGAGCCTTGCAGGAACCGGAAGGCTGACCCGACAGCCAGCCCCCGGCAAAACCGCAAACAAGACACAAAATTAACAAAATCAAACGTGAACAATACTCAAACGTCATCCCAGGGCCATGAATACCCCGGCGGCGTGAAAGGATAGCCCGATGAATATCAAGACTCATGACGGCACCGCCAATTTCGTTCCCGGCACGGTGCTGGACATTCACCATATTTCCGCCGATCAGCTGGCCCAGCTGGGGATGGAGGAAATCGCCTTTGTCAAACCCGTGATGACCGACGCCGGAGAGGCTTTCGCCATCCATGCCGCCGACGGCACGCCGATCGCAATCGCCGCCAGCGCCAATTTGGCCGCCGCCGCCATCATCCAGAACGACATGGTGCCCACCCTGGTGCATTGACCAACCCCGCCGCGCGGCCACCGCGCGGCGGCATGACGCAAAACTGAAAATCCGCCCGATCTAGCCACCCAAGATAGCCGGTGGTATTGCCCCGCCATGTCGATCGTGCTCGCTTTGCCCAAAGGGCGTATTTTGAATGAGGCCGGCCCGCTGCTCGCCCGCGCCGGGATCTTCCCCGAGGCCGATTACGCGGACGAATCCTCACGCCGCCTGCGCTTTCCCACCAACCATCCAGGGCTGGACGCCATCCGCGTGCGCTCCTTCGATGTCGCCACGTTCGTCGCTTTCGGCGCCGCCGATCTGGGCATTTGCGGCGGCGATGTGCTGATGGAATTCGATTACCCGGAAGTCTATGCGCCGCTGGATCTTGGCATCGGCAAATGCCGCATCTCGGTCGCCGAACCCAAGGACGAGGCCGGGCAGACCGACCTTGCCCGCCAATCCCATATTCGGGTGGCCAGCAAATACCCCAATCTCGCCAAAAAACATTTCGCGGCCAAGGGCGTTCAGGCCGAGATCGTGGCGTTGAACGGCTCCATGGAGCTCGCTCCGGGGCTTGGCCTCTCGCGCCTGATCGTGGATCTGGTGCAGACCGGCAGCACGCTCAAGGCCAACGGGCTGGTGGAGACAGATGTGATCGCGCATGTCTCCTCGCGCCTCATCGTCAACCGTATCGCGCTGAAAACCCGCCCCGATGAAATCGGCGCCTGGATCAACGCGTTTGCTCAGGCGCTGGCGGCATGAGGCTGCTGAACACCACCAGCCCGGATTTTGAGGCCGGGTTCGCCGCCCTGCTCATCCGCGCGCAGACCGCGCCGGCCTTAAGCGCGGCGGTGGCCGACATTATCGCCCGTGTGCGGGCTGAGGGCGATGCCGCCCTGCTCGATTACACACGGCAATTCGACCGGCTGGAGATGGAGGCTTCGGGCCTGCGCGTGCCCCAAAGCGCCATTGCCGCCGCATTGGCGCGCCAGCCGACTGAACTGCGCGATGCCCTGGAGCTGGCGGCGGCACGGATCAAGACCTTCCACGAAGCGCAATTGCCGCGCGATTTCGAGAGCGTGGACGCCACCGGCGCCACCACCGGCCTGCGCTGGGGCGCGCTGGACGCGGTGGGGCTGTACGTGCCCGGCGGCAAGGCGGCTTACCCCTCCTCGGTGCTGATGAACGCCATCCCCGCCCGCGTGGCGGGCGTTGAGCGCATCGCCATGACCGTGCCGGCCCCGGGCGGCGTGCTCAACCCGCTGGTCCTGGCCGCGGCCGGTATTGCCGGGGTGGATGAGATTTACCAGATCGGCGGCGCGCAGGCCGTGGCCGCGCTGGCTTATGGCACGGCCAGCATCCGCCCGGTGGACCGGATTGTGGGCCCCGGCAATGCCTATGTGGCCGAGGCCAAGCGCCAGGTTTTCGGGCAGGTTGGCATCGATTCCATCGCCGGGCCGTCGGAAGTGCTGATTCTGGCCGACGAGGCGAACGACCCGCGCCATGTCGCCCTCGACCTGCTGGCCCAGGCCGAGCATGACGAGGATGCGCAATCCATCCTGATCACGACCAACGCCGCCTTCGCCGCCGCCGTGCAGAACGCGGTGATGTCCGCCTTAAGCAACCTCACCCGCGCGCCGATCGCGGCCGAGAGCTGGCGCCGCCATGGCGGGATCATCCTGGTGCGCGGCTGGGACGAGGCCGTGACCCTCGCCAACCGCATCGCCCCTGAGCATCTGCAACTGATGCTGGACGATCCGGCCCCGATTTTCCGCCAGATCCGCCATGCCGGGGCGGTTTTCCTCGGCCGCCACACGCCCGAGGCGATGGGCGATTACGTAGCCGGGCCCAACCATGTGCTGCCCACATCCGGCACGGCGCGCTTTGCCTCGGGTCTTTCGGTCTATGATTTCATGAAGCGCACCACCTATGTGGGGCTGACGCCGGAAGCCCTGAGCGCCCTTGGCCCCGCCGCCATTACGCTCGCCACGGCCGAAGGGCTGACCGCACATGCTGGCTCGGTTGCGATTCGCATACCAAAAGCTTGACCTGAAGCTAAACCCGGCTCATTTGAGCGGCATTCTTTCCAATTCCATTTTTGTTCCAGAGGTGTGTTTGTCCAAAGAAGATATGATCGAGTTCACCGGGATGGTGACGGAACTTCTGCCCAATGCAATGTTCCGCGTGAAGCTCGATAACGACCATGTCATCCTCGCCCATACCAGCGGCAAGATGCGCAAGAACCGTATCCGCGTGCTGGCGGGTGACCGCGTCAATGTGGAAATGACCCCCTACGACCTGACCAAGGGCCGGATCACATTCCGCTTCAAATAAGCCTGGCCTCGGCCAGCCCCAGACGGCTTGACTTGCTGCGCCAGATCGGGATCGAGCCAGACGGAATTTTTGCTCCCGAGATCGACGAAACGCCTCTGCCGGACGAATTGCCCCGCCCTTATGCGCGGCGCATGGCTTGGGCCAAATTGCAGGCCTGTGCTGCCCCGGGAATTGTTATCGCCGCCGATACTGTGGTGGCCGCCGGACGGCGGATTTTGCACAAAACCAGCACGCGGGACGAGGCGGCAACCTATCTGCGCCTGCTCTCCGGCCGCCGGCATAAAGTCTTCAGCGCCGTGGCCGTGCGCGCGCCAGATGGGCGGATGGCATGCCGCATATCCGTCTCCGCCGTCGGATTCGCCCGGCTGGATGACGAGCAAATCCAAGATTACCTTGCCAGCGGCGAATGGGACGGCAAGGCCGGCGGCTATGCCATTCAGGGCCAGGCCGCGCGCTTCATCGATTTCATATCCGGCTCTTATTCCGGCGTGGTGGGGCTGCCCTTGCATGAAACCGCCAATTTGTTGCGTGGCCTGGGCTGGCGATGATCGCCGCCGCACGCCAGGGCAGCCGCGTGCGGATCGCCCGGCTCATGGGCGACCAGCTGCTTGATTACACGATCTGGGATCTCACCCAGCCTGACGGGGTGGGGGATATTTATACCGGCCGGATCGAGGCGGTAATGCCCTCTTTGGCCGGGCGGTTCGTCATGCTGGGCGATATATCCGGCTTTCTGCCCGATAGTGCGGGGGGCAAACATCTCACCGAAGGCCAATATGCCGCCCTGCGCGTGACCCGTGCGGCCCTGGGCGGCAAGGGCCCGCGCCTGGAACTGCTGTCCGATGAGCAACCCGCCGCCAAGCCCGGCCTGCTGCGGCGCGGGCCTGGCCCGCTGCTGGAGCTGGCCGCCCGCCATCCGGACGATGAGATTCTGCTGGATGATTACGAGCTTCTGGCCCAGCTGCGCCCCGCTCTGGGCATGCGGGCCCGCTTTGCCGCCCCGGCGTTTGACGCTGTGCTGGAAGATGAACTGGCCGCCCTGGCCGCGCCGTTTGCCGCCCTGCCGCATGGGGCCAGCCTGCATATCACCCCCGCCCCGGCGGCGACCCTGCTCGACATCGATGCCGGACCAGCAAGCGCCATGCCGCCTTTGGCACTGAACCTGGCCATCATCCCCGAACTTTGCCGGCAGATCGCCTTGCGCAACCTCTCGGGCGGTATTCTGGTCGATTTCGCCGGCTTAAAGGCCGCGCAACGGCAAAAACTGGCCGAGCCCTTGCGCGCCGCCTTGAAACAGGACCCGCTGCGCCCCACCCTGCTCGGCATCTCGCATCTGGGATTCGCCGAAATCAACCGCCGGCGCATCCGCCCGCCCTTGCACGAGCTGCTTGCCTCATGACCTGCCCGATTTGTAACAAGCCCTCCCATCCGGTTCACAAGCCATTCTGCTCCCGCCGCTGCGCGGAAGTCGATCTCGGGCGCTGGATGACCGACAGCTACAAGCTGCCCGGCTCCAGCCCGAGCGAGGATGAAGACGACGCCGAAAATTAACCAGTTTCCGGTTCATCCGGCTTTTGTGCGACCAGATAGATCATCCGCCGCGCGGTATTGAGCGTGCCCGCCTCCACCGCCGGGCGCAGCATCTCCTCCAGCCGGGCGCGCTCATCCGGCGTGAAGGATGTGGCCATGATCTCATCCAGGCACGGCGCCCAAGGGTGCGGCGCCGTGGCGCGGAATACCGCCCAGGGGGTGGGCGGAGATGGTGCGGCGATAATTTCAAGCTCCAGCCGCGCCCGGGTAAAGCCGGCCCGCTGGGCAAAGCCCAACAGCTCACGCTCGGTATAATTGGTGATCGGGCTGGCCGCGATCGCGGTCTCATCATCGGGAAATTGTGCTGCCTTCCATTTATGCAGCACCGCCAGATGCGCATCCGGCGCCCGCGCCAGGGCGGTGCGCATCGCCATGGCACCCAGCGCCTCGTCGCGGAACAAGGGTTCGGCCACGGACAGCCAGCCTCCCGGCCGCAGCACACGGAAAATCTCGGCAAAAGCGGCGGGTTTGTCGGCCACATAAGCCAGACAGGAGCGGGCGGTGACGA
>JAKBBM010000014.1 GCA_021808545.1 Pseudomonadota bacterium
GATTTTCAGCAGACTGTTAGGTTGCAGGCTGGCAACAGGCGCCGGGCGCGCCGGCATAAGGGCACCGCATGGATATGAATGTCGCGCACGCGCCGCTTTATCAGGGTTATATCGATGAACGCAGCACGCACCATGTGCGGGGCTGGCTGCGCGACCTCAATAACGCGGATGCGCGCGTGGAATTTGAGGTGGTGCTACCCAGCTTTTACGGGCGTGAGCGGGTTCTGGCGCGCGGTGTGGCCGACCGGTTCAACGACCAGCTCGTGCATGCGGGGGTGGGCGATGGGCGCTATGCGTTTTTTGTCAGATTCCCAAAGCCCCTGCGACAGGCGGCCAGCGAACGCGTCTTCGTGCGCCCGGCCGGGACCGCGCAGCGGCTGGAGCTGGCCCCGGCCCTGCGCACCGTTCCGCCGGGCAACGGGCCGTATCAAGGGTTTGTCGATGAGCGCAGTACCCGCCATGTGGCCGGCTGGGTCCGCGATTTGTCGGACCCCGAGCGCCGGGTGGAGATTGAGCTGGTGTTGCCGCGCCCCGATGGCGAGGAAATTCTGGAGCGCTGCACGGCCAATGCGTTGTGCGACGACGTGCTGACGGCGCTGGGCAGCATCGAGGCGAATTACGCTTTCTACCGCATCTTGCCCCGGGCGTTGAGCGAGGCCGAGCGCGATGCGTTGTTCGTGCGCGTGGCGGGAAGCGCAGAGCCGCTGGCGCTGGCCCCGGCCTTGCGCACCGCTTTCGAGCCGATCCACCATATCGCGATCGACATCGTGAATAATTGCAATCTGCGCTGCCCGTTCTGCGTTTACGATTATACCGGCGTGAATAAGACGGAATTCATGACCGAGGCGACGTTTGATGCCTTCGCGCGGCTGCTGCCTTATGTGCGGGATGGGAATTTCTGGCTCTCCTGCCTGCATGAGGCGACCATGCATCCGCAGCTCATGGCCTTTATCGAGCGCGTGCCGCTGGCCTATCGCAAGAAGATCTTCTTCACCACCAACCTCGCCAAGCGCATGCCGGATGCGTATTTCACCTTCCTGGCCAATTGTGGCGCCAGCCATGTGAATATCTCGATCGAGAGTCTGCGCCAGGATGTGTATGAGCGCATGCGCAAGGGTGCGCGCCAGCCCATATTCCTGGAAAATTGGGACAAGCTGCTGGCCGCCTTCCGCGCAGCCCCCAACCCGCCCAAGCTGCGCTACAACATCATGGCCTACCGCTCCAATCTGCACGAGATTCCGGAACTGGTGCGCGTGCTGCTGGCCGAAAAAATGGCCTGGCAGACCGAGGTGCGGCATACATTCTCACAAAGCCATATCCAGATCGAATTCCAACGCGCGGAGTTTCTGACCAGCGCGGAATGGAAATGGCTGGAAGAGGCGCTGAAGGAATTTCCGCCCGCCCAGGTGCTGCAGCTTTGGCCGCCCGATGGCAGCGGGTACGAAACAATTAGGGAAAAGCCCCCCGAAGGCGTGGCCGAAAACACCGATATCGAGAAAATCTCGCTCGATGCTTTGAAGGCCATCGGCATCCCGCGCCCTTTCAGCATTCAGGCGGCGTGGGACGGCTCGATCAAGGCCTATAGCGAGAAGCTGCTGATCACCTATTTCAAGGGTAATATCACGCAGATGGACGACCCGCTGGCGGCCCTGCTGGCCCTATAACAAGCCAGCCCCGCCGCGTAGCACCGCCTGGGCCGCTGGGGTAATGCCCGATTCATCATGCAGGATCAGGCCGGGCAGGATTTCATCGGGCGCCTTGCCGCCCAAACGGGCGCGCAGAATGAACATTTTGGCGGCTACCCCGGCGCGCGGCCACAGCGGCAGGAGCTGAACCCCGCCAAACCCGTGCGCGCGCAAGGCCGCACTGGCCTGTGTGAGGGCGGCGGCTGGCAAAATGAGGCTGAGGCTGCCGCGCCAGCGCAGCACCCGTGCCAGTTCCGCAATCCAGCCCTGCAGAAGCCCCGGGGGCGCATGGTGCGCAAGGGTACGCGCCGAATCCGGCGAAGGCGTACTGGCCGCGCCAAACCAAGGCGGGTTGGCCAGCACATGGTGGAACTGGCGGGCCGGAAAGGGCAGGGATGTGGCGTCAGCCTGGATTGCAAAAAAATTGTCTATATTGTTGATTTTAAAATTTTCACTCGCCAGGGCAGCCAGGCGCTCCACGCGTTCCACACCCATACCGCGCAAATCCGCCACCCGCGCGCTTAGGCATAAAAGAGCAGCACCGGCGCCGGTTCCGGTTTCCAGCACCCACTCGCCCGGCCGTGCGGGCACGCAGGCGGCGAGCAAAACCGGCTCGAACCCGCTGCGGTGCCCGGCCCGCCATTGTTTATAAATGACACGCCCGTCCAGCAGCGTGCCCTGCGTTATCTCATTCATACCGGCAAACTTGACCCTTCCAAAAACCCGCCCGATATGGTGGTAACGCAAAACGAGGCTGACAGGTTAGGGCGCTTAAATTGGACGTTGTGACGCCATCGAGAATTGATGCTCTGGGCCGGTTGACGGCGTTGCTGGCGCCGGAGCTGACCGCCACAAATCAGGAAATCGTGGCGCGTATGCACAGCCCGGTTGCGCTGATTCCGCAATTGGCGGCACATTTGGTGGCGGCGGGCGGCAAACGGCTGCGCCCGTTGCTGACCCTGGCCAGCGCCAAGCTCTGCGGGTACGAGGGCGACCGGCAGATCCGGCTCGCGGCCTGTGTTGAATTCATTCATACCGCGACCTTGCTGCATGACGATGTGGTGGACGAATCCGTGCTGCGGCGCGGCTTTGCCAGCGCTAATGCCGTGTTTGGCAACAAGGCTTCGGTACTGGTGGGCGATTTTCTGTTTGCCCGCGCCTTCCAGCTCATGGTTGAGGATGGCTCACTGGAGGTGTTGCGGATTCTCTCCCAGGCGGCGGCGACCATCGCCGAGGGCGAGGTGCTGCAATTGACCACGCAGAACGATCTGGCCACCACGGAGCAAAAATATTTCGAGGTGATTCGCGGCAAGACCGCGGCCCTATTCGCCGCCGCCTGCGAGGTGGGCGGGGTAATTGCCGGCCGGCCGGCCGAACAATGCGCGGCGCTTGCGCAATTTGGGATGGATTTGGGCATGGCGTTCCAGCTTGTGGATGATGCGCTGGATTATGCCGCTGACCAGGCCGCGCTTGGCAAGACGGTGGGCGATGATTTCCGCGAGGGTAAGCTGACTTATCCAGTTTTGCTCGCCATTGCCGGCGCGACTGAGGATGAACGCGCCTTCTGGACCCGGACCATAGAACAAGGCGAGCAGAGCGAGGCGGATTTGCCAGCGGCTCTGGCGCTGATCAGCCGGCATGATGCGATTGCACGCAGCCTCGCCCGGGCGGATGAATTTATAAATAGCGCCTGCACGGCGTTGAAATTATTCCCCGAGAGCGAGATTCGCACCGTTCTCGCCGATGTCGCGCGCTTTACCACCGCGCGGAAATTTTAAAGACTTGTAAAGTTCTCGAGCCGCCCTGTTTGCCAAAGGCGGAATCCTGGGGGGCTTTATGGGTAGCCCCCACCTTAAATGTTCAAGATGCCTTATCGGTGCCGCTGCCCAGCACGGTGGTGATTGTGGAGCGGACCACGCTAACCGTGACGTTGGGGGCGATTTCCACATCGATATCAGCGCTGGCATCGGTGCTTTTCTTGACTGTGCCGACAATGCCGCCCGCGGTTACGACGCGGTCGCCGCGCTTGAGGCCGGCAAGTTTGGTGCGCAGGGTTTTTTGCTGCTTCTGCTGCGGACGGATGAGCAGGAAATAGAAAACAATGACAATGAGCACCAGGGGCGCAAATTGGACGAGTGAGGCAAAACCGCCCCCCGAGGCGGTGGCGTTGGCGGTTTGCGCGAAGGCGGGCGAAATGAACATGGGTGCTCCTGGTTGCCGTAATCTATTGCGGACCATAGGTTGCGGGGCGATGCAGTCAACAGGAGACGACATAAATGGATGAGAGCCTGCTGCGCCGGATTGCCGAGGCGTTGGAGCGTTTGGCGCCGCCAGCCCCCGTGGCGCCTGATCTTTCCCGCGCGGACGCCTTTGTCTGGCATCCAGAGCGCGGCGCGTTGGTGCCGGTGGCGCGGGTCGCGCGCGTGGCCTTGGCGTTGCTGTGCGGCGTCGACTCACAAAAAGAGATCTTGCTGGCCAATACGCGGCGCTTTGCCCAAGGGCTGCCGGCCAATAACGCCATGCTCTGGGGGGCGCGCGGGATGGGCAAATCCTCGCTCGTGAAGGCGGTGCATGCGGCGGTGAATGAGGAATGCGGTGGCATGCTGGCCTTGATCGAGATCCACCGCGAGGATATCCGGACCCTGCCAGCACTTTTGAACCTGCTGCGCGGACAGACGCGGCGCAGCCTGATTCTGTGTGACGACCTCTCTTTTGAACGTGAGGATGCGGATTATAAGGCACTGAAATCAGTTCTGGATGGCGGGGTTGAGGGGCGGCCGGACAATGTGTTGTTCTATGCCACCTCGAACCGGCGGCATCTGATGCCGCGCGACATGATCGAGAATGAGCGCTCTACCGCGATCAGTCCGGGCGAGGCGATTGAGGAGAAGGTCTCGCTTTCCGACCGGTTCGGCCTGTGGCTTGGCTTTTACAATGGCGGGCAGGATTTGTTTTTTGAAATGGTTGAAGGCTACGCAGCGGCTTATGGCCTGCCCATTGAGCCTGAGGCGCTGCGCGCCGCGGCGGTGGAATGGTCGGTCACGCGCGGGGCGCGCTCGGGCCGGGTGGCGTGGCAGTTCATCCAAGATCTGGCCGGACGGCTCGAGGTACGCTTGACCGCGTAGCCAAGCTGGGGTGAAAGCGTACCCACATGGGGAAGGGTGGCCGAGTGGTTTAAGGCAGCGGTCTTGAAAACCGCCGTGCGTGCAAGCGTACCGTGGGTTCGAATCCCACCTCTTCCGCCATTGATCGAGCTCTCGCCCGCCGCCTCGGCCACGAACAGCCGCCCCGCCATGCCAGGTTCCGCGTGGAAGACTTGCCGCGCGGGCGGAAATGGATAGGATGCGCCATTCCGTGGTGTCGCTGGGGGCGTCTTTGAATGAAGCATTAAGCGCCGATGAACTGCGCAGGCGTGAATTGGCTGATTTCTTGCGCACAAGGCGGGCTAGGTTAACCCCTGCCGCCTGTGGCCTGCCAGAGCGTGCCCGCCGCCGGGTCAATGGCCTGCGGCGTGAGGATGTGGCCGCGCTCGCCGGTGTTTCACCCTCTTGGTATACAAAATTCGAGCAGGGGCGCGATATTAATATCTCCGTCCGCTTTCTGAAAAAACTCGCTGAGATTTTTAAGCTGACCTCGCTGGAACGGGCGCAGTTATTTGAGCTGGCCCTTTTGGAGCCCGCCGCGCAGGCAGCTTTGCCTGGAGAGGAAGATTTTATCCCCGCTCTGCAGAGAATGATCGATGCCATGACCCTCTCGCCGGCATTCATCCTTAATGTCCGAGGCGATTATCTGGGCAGCAACAAGGCGGCGGATGTTGTTTTTGGACGCCATATGCCCCAGCAAAGGAATTTTCTGCTGAGCCTGTTCTTGGACCCAAATGTTAAAAAATTCCTGCCGGAATGGCGCGGGTCCGCCCGCTATCATGTTTCGATCTTCCGTACGACATATGCCCGCCATGTCGGCAACCCGGCATTTGAGGGACTGATCAGCCAGCTATTGGAACAAAGCCCTGAATTTATTGAGCTGTGGCAGCAGCATGAGGTGCAGTCTCATGTGCTGCGGACGGTGATTTTCGAACGCCCGCCCCTGGGGCGCATGCGGTTTGAATATTTAACCTTTCATGCGGATCTTGATGATAATCTGCGGATCGATATTTTTACCCCCACCGAGGCGCATGACACGCGCCAGAAGGTGGCGCAGGCGATTGACCGCGCCACCGCGATACCGCGTAAATCCGCCCGCGCCATGGGGGGGGATTTATAGGGTGGCAGTCTCGCGCCTAGGATTCATTCACCATCTTTTTTTGATCCGGCATGGGGGTAAGGTCTTGTTCCTGTCGTGAATGAGGGGGGAGGCCGTCCGCGCGCGGTCCTCAGACACGCTCTTAATAAAAAGGAACTGTCCGTGTTGTCAGAAAAAATTATCAAAATCGGCGGCGCCAGTGGCGCGATCATCGATACCGAGCTTGCTGTCGGGCAATTATTGCGTGTCCCAGGTCTGAATTATCTGATCTTTGATTATCTTTCAGAAGGCGCCATGGCGATTTTTGGGCGCTTGCGTCGGGCTGATCCCACGGCCGGGTATGCCGCCGAATTCGCCGAGGGACGCGTGGCGCGGCATCTACCTGAAATCCAAGCCAAGGGCGTGAAGCTGGTGGCCAATGCGGGGGGGATGAATCCGCGCGGGCTGGCGGCGCTGTTGCGCCAAAAAGTGGAGGCGCTGGGGCTTGATTTGAAAGTCGCCGCCGTGTTCGGCGATGATCTCACCGACCGCATGGAGGAGCTGCGACAAGCTGGCACGAAGGAGATGTTCTCTGGCGCGCCCGTACCAGAGGGCATTATCAGCGCCAACGCCTATTTGGGCGCCTTGCCCATTGCCGAGGCACTGGCGGCGGGTGCCGATATTGTTGTGACCGGGCGCGTTGTTGACAGCGCGTTAGTCTTGGGCCCGTTGATTCATGAATTTGGCTGGAAAGCCACGGATTATGACCGGCTCGCCGCCGGAACCATGATTGGGCATTTACTGGAATGTGGCGCCCAGATCACAGGCGGGACATTCACCGATTGGCAAGATGTGCCAAACTGGGAGGATATGGGATTTCCCGTTGGGGAATGCCATGCGAATGGCGATGTCGTGATTACCAAGCTGGAGGGAACCGGCGGACTTGTGACCAAGGCAACGGTTTGCGAGCAGCTGCTTTACGAGGTTGGTGATCCACAATGTTATATTGTGCCGGATGTTGTGTGCGATTTCAGCCAGGCAAGGATTGAACAAATCGGCACTGACCGCGTGAAGATGAGTGGCGTGAAGGGGTATCCGCCAACGGCGCAGTACAAAGTCTGTCTTACGTATGAAAATGGCTGGCGTTCGGTATGCCTACAACCCATTATTGGCATCGATGCCATGGCCAAGGCGCGCCGCCAGACCGAGGCGATTCTGAAGCGCACCAGAACGATCTTAAAACAAAGGAACATGCCGGATTGGCGTTCCACCCATGTCGAGATACTGGGTGGCGAGGTGAGTTACGGCGCGCGTGCACGCGTTGAGAATAATCGTGATGTTATCTGCAAGATTGTCGTTGATCACGATCTTAAAGAGGCGGCGGATATGTTCTGGCGTGAACAAAACGCTGCCGTGATGAGCATGTCTGTTGGCACCAGCATAGGGCTGAGCTTAACCGCGCCCACCTCATTTCCGGTAACCGCGATTTTTCTGTTCCTGATCGATAAGGAACAGGTTCCGGCCTTCATTGAAATTGATGGTCAGATAAAAGAAATAGATATTCCGACCGCGGGCGGCTTTACGGTGGCGGCGATAAAGCGGGCGGATCAGCCCCCGCCTTTGCCGGCTCATGCCGCGGGCGCGCAGGTGGCGGTACCGCTTATAGACGTGGCCTGGGCGCGCAGCGGCGATAAGGGGAATTTGTTCAATGTCGGTGTAATTGCCCGCGATCCGGCCTATCTGCCCTATATCCGCGCCGCGCTAACGACGGAGGCGCTAACCGCATGGTATGCGCATGTTTTCAATCCTGGCGCTGAACAAAAGGTTGATATTTACGAGGCGCCCGGTTTTGATGCGCTGAATATCGTTGTGCATGACTCCATGGCTGGCGGCATAAATGAATCACCGAGGCTTGACCCGGTGGCCAAGAGCATGGCGCAAATTCTGCTCGAAATACCGGTGAAGCTGCCGTCTGATTTAGCCAAAAGAATAAATAAACGCGCCTGAGGCAGATACGTTCCGTCGCTCTTCCTGATAAGGGACGTTCGGCTTTATGTGTTAATGTCTGGGGATTTTCTCTTAATATCTAGAAAATGGATCAAGATCATGAATGATATTCCCTATCTTTATCAGGGCATCCAAAAAGTGATGACCGAGAGCAGCGTGCTGGTCAGCTCGTCTCGGTATCTTAACAATCCGCAGTTGCGTGAATGGATGGCAACCGAGCTGTTGCGGCGCAACGGCCCCGACATGCCAACGCCGGCGGGGGCGTACAGGCTGTCCTTTATAATCAAGGAAATCCAGGATTCTTCATATATTGACAGCCTGTTTGAAAAGGAGCGGAAAAACTTTCCAGCACTTGATGAATGGATTAAGAACGGATTTATCTCGACATATACGGCCAAGGATCTGGCCAATCTGCCACCCGATTCAGTGGGCGGACTCTATTACAAACAAGTTAATGATTATAATTATCAGATTAATATCGTGCCGCCTTATGAGCCAAAGGGGATCTACGATTATTGGCTGCTGCGTTCAGGTCAGATCCATGATTGGGAGCATATCATCGTCAATGGCGGTTTTGATTCGCTCGGCGAGGTCACAACCGGATTTGCCCGCATGGAAAACATATACAAGCATTTCAGCCCAGAATTGGCGTGCGAATTAAGCTGCATGCAATTCTTGCTGTCATTTCGGTTTATTTCGCGCACGGCCCTGCATTATCCGCAAGTATGGGCCGATACCTGGGGGGCTGTCGATCGCGGCCGTCGCGCGGGCAAGGCGTCGGATCCTTACGTTCTCGCCAAATATGAAGATGTTCTTCATTTAACGCCGAAAGAAGCGCGTATTGCCTTGGGCGTGCGTGAGGTCGATGAAACAGCCGATACGGCCGAGGCATCGCAAATTTGGAATGGTCTGAGTGCGTAAGCCAAGAATTTAGAAAAGGGCATGCGCAGCCCTGATGCCGGCAAACACAAGCGGGAGGCGGGGCGTGGCCAAGCTGGATCCGCACCCCCCGCCAACCTTTGCTCTTGTTTTTGCGTGTGCCTGGAAGCCAGGGAAAAAACGTCCATAGGTTTTTGTTGCCTTTGCCCGCGAAGTAGAGACATATTGCGTCGCAATATGTATGGGGGATTTTGATGGGACAGGTCACGCAATTTGCCACGGACGCGGCCAAGACTCAGGCTGCGATTTTTGATGTGACGCCCGTTATATTGTCCGGTGGCACCGGTTCGCGGCTATGGCCGGTCTCTCGGGCTAGTTTTCCCAAGCAATTTTGGCCGTTGGTAAGCACACGGTCCTTGATTCAGGATACCGCGCTGCGTGCCTTGGGCGAGGGGTTCAGCGCGCCGGTTGTGGTGTGCAACGAGGAGCACCGCTTTCTGGTGGCCGAGCATCTACGTGAAATCGGGGTGGCGGGCAGCCAGATCCTGCTGGAGCCGTTTGGCCGCAATTCCGCGCCCGCGATTACCGCCGCGGCGTTGCTGGTGGCCGAGCGCGATCCGAATGCCGTGCTGTGGATGATGGCGGCCGATGCCGCCATCATCCATGGCGCGGCATTGCGCGCGGCCTTGGGCAAGGCTTGCGCCGCGGCCCGGGCCGGCCATGTGGTGACCTTTGGTATTACCCCCGACAAGCCCGAGACCGGTTATGGCTATATTGAGACGGGGCCGGTGCTGGATGGGCTGGATGGCGTGCATGCGGTCAGTCGTTTTCTGGAAAAGCCCGAGCGCGCCGGGGCGCAGGCCATGCTGGATGCGGGCGGGTATTTGTGGAACTCGGGCATGTTCGTGTTCACGGCCAAGACGCTGCTGGAAGAGATGCAGCTGCACGCGCCCGATGTGGTGGCCGCGGTGCGCCAGGCCCTGGCCGGCCGCCGGGCGGATCTGGATTTCGTGCGGCTGGAGCGCGAGGCCTTCGCGGCGTGCCCCGATATCAGCCTGGACTATGCGGTGGCCGAGCGGACCGAACGCGCGGCCGTGGTGCCAGCCGATATTGGCTGGTCCGATGTGGGTAGCTGGAGCGCCTTGTGGGAGCTGGGCGCCAAGGATGAGAATGGCAACGTGGCCCAGGGCGATGTGCTGCTGGAACAAGCGGCCAATTGCTATGTGCGCTCCGATGGCATGCTGACCGCCGTTGTCGGGCTGAGCGACGCGGTGGTGGTGACGACAGAGGATGCCGTTTTAGCCCTGCACCGCGACCATGCGCAGGATGTGAAGCGGATCGTCGAGAGCCTGCAGCGGATGAAGCGCCATGAGGGGATCTCGCATAATCGCTGCTACCGCCCGTGGGGGTTCTATGAGCAGCTCATTGCCGGCGAGCGTTTCCAGGTGAAGCGGATTCTTGTTCATCCGGGCGCCAAATTGTCATTGCAGAAGCATTTCCACCGCGCCGAGCATTGGGTGGTGGTGGCCGGAACGGCCTTGGTAACGCGTGGCGACGAGCAGCTGATGCTGCGCGAGAATGAGAGCGTGTATTTGCCGCTGGGCTGCGTGCACCGGCTCGATAATCCGGGCAAAATCCCGCTGGAGCTGATCGAGGTGCAGTCGGGCAGCTATCTCGGCGAGGATGATATTGTGCGCATCGAGGATACGTACGGGCGCAATTAAGCGCCCGTACGTTTTAGTGGTGGACGAGCCGCGCGGCTTTTAGCCGCGCAGTGTTGCGCCGGTCTTTTTGCCAACCTCGGCGACAATCTTATCGCAGATCGCCTCGATTTCGGCGTCTGAAAAGCTCTTTTGCGCCGGCTGCAGGGTGACCGCGATGGCGAGTGAGACAAACCCCTCCGGCACGCCCTTGCCCTGGTAACGGTCAAACAGCTGGACATTGGTGACGGCGTTGCGCTCGGCCCCGCGCGCTGCCCGCAACACGTCTTCGGCACCGGTCGCCTGTGGCACCAGAAAGGCGAAATCCCGGCGCAGTGGCTGGAAGGGCGGCAGTGTGGGGGCAGCCTTGCGGCGGCGTTTGGGCTCGGGCACCGCATCGAGGAAAATCTCGAACGTCACCGTGCCCAACGGCAGATCGAGCCGGGCGCACAGGGCCGGGTGCAGCGTGCCAAAGCGCGCCAGCAGGGTTTTGGGGCCTTGGCGGATCTCACCGCTCTGGCCGGGATGGTAAAAATCCGGGCTGGAGGGGGTGGTGGTGAGCGCGTCCATGGGCAGGCCCAGCGCTGCCAGAACGGCAAGCACGTCGGCCTTGGCATCCAGCGCGTCGTGCGGGCGGGCGGGGGCCAGGGCGGAGAGCGGTGTTGCGCCCACGCGCAAGCCCGCCGCCAGCAGCGCCTGGCTGCGATCCTGGGCATAGGCGGGGCCGATTTCGAACAGGCCGAAATCGCCAAACCCGCGCGCGATGTTACGCGCCGCCGCCTGCGCCAATGTCACCAGCGGGGTGGGGCGCATCTGGTTCAGATCCGCCGCGATGGGGTTGGCCAGGCGCAGCGCTTCGGACGTGCCGCCAAACAGCGCGCAGGTCGCATCGTCGGCGAAGCTGAAGGTGACACTCTCCAGCAGCCCGCGCGCGGCCAGAACGCGCCGGGCCAGCGCCGTGCGGGTTTGTTTTGGGGTCAGGATTGGCGGGGGCACGGGCTGCGCCACGGGCAGGCTTATGGGCTGGATCGCATCCATGCCCTTCAGCCGCAGCACTTCCTCGATCAGGTCCACCTCCGGCTCCACCATCGCGGCCCCTTCGGCGGCGGCGGCGGCGTGGGGCAGGTCGGGGGCCTGGTCCAGCGCCTGGGGCTGGGCCACATCGTTACGCCAGCTGGGCACGGTCACGGTGACTGAGTCCGCATCCTCGTTGGTGATGCCAAAGCCCAGCCGCTCCAGCGCGGAAACGGCCTCGGGGGGCGTCATGTCGGAGCCGCCAAAACTCTTTAAGCGTGAGAAGCGCAATTGAGCGGCACGGTTCCAGTCGGGCCGGGCGCCGGCTTCGCTCACCTCACTCGGGCTGCCGCCGCAAATGTCCAGAATCATGGCGGTGGCGGCATCCAGCGCCTGGGGCAGGAGCTGCCCGTCAATCCCGCGCTCGAAACGCTGCCGCGCGTCGGAGAAGATGCCGGTGCGCTGGCCGGTCTGGGCGATGCGCACACGGTCGAACAGGGCACATTCGAGGAACAGGTCGGTGGTCGTCTCATCGCAGCCTGTGGCCTCGCCGCCGGTAATGCCGGCCAGCGATTGCGCGCCCGCCGCATCCGCGATCACGCAATCCTCGGCGCCGGGCGCAACCTCCTTGCCGTGCAGGCCAAGGAATGTCTCACCCGGCGCGCCCCGGCGCAGGGTGAGCGTTGGGCCGGTGAGCTTGGCGATATCGAACACATGCAGCGGGCGGCCAAGATCGATGGTAAAGAAATTGGTGATATCGACCAGCGCGTTGATCGGGCGCAGGCCGATACTCTCCAGCCGCCGCTTCAGCCACTCCGGGCTTTCGCCATTGCGCACGCCACGGATGGTGCGGCCCAGAATCCAGCGGCATGCCTCGGGAAAATCGTTCTTCCAGGCAATGGCGGAAGCGCCATGGCCGGCAATGGCAGAAGGTGCGAAGGGCTTGAGCGTGCCCAGCCCGGCCGCAGCAAGGTCGCGCGCCACCCCGCGCACCGCGAGCGCGTCGCCCCTATTGGGGGTAATGGCGATTTCGATGATCGGATCGTCCAGCCCGGCCCATTTGGCGAAGCTCTCGCCGATGGGCGCATCGGCCGGCAGTTCGATGATACCCTCCGCATCGCCTTCCAGCCCCAGCTCCTTGTAGCTGGTCAGCATGCCCTCGGATTTCACGCCGCGAATCTCGCCCACTTTCAGCGTCATGCCCGAGCCCGGCACATAAGCGCCCGGCGGTGCCAGCACGACGCGCAGGCCCGTACGCGCATTCGGCGCGCCGCACACGACTGACAGTTCAGCGCCGCCCGCCGAAACGCGGCAGGCGCGCAGCCGGTCGGCATTGGGGTGTGGCTTGGCCTCGATAATCTCGGCGATGACAAAGGGGGCGAGCGTTTCGGCGGGGTTTTCAACCCCCTCCACCTCTAGTCCGATGGCGGAGAGGGTGGTGAGGATGTCGGTCAGCGGGGCCTGCGTGTCGAGCCAGGTTTTGAGCCAGGAAAGCGTGAATTTCATCGAGGTTAGATCCCCTCATGCAGCGTGGCGGGGGCGAGCGGCGAGCTACCGTAATGGCGCAGCCAGCGCACGTCGCTTTCATAGAACAGGCGCAGATCGTTGATGCCGTGCTTGAGCATGGTGATCCGCTCGAGCCCGACTCCAAAGGCAAAGCCCTGATTTTCGCGTGGGTCTATGCCGCAATTCGCGAGCACGTTGGGATGCACCATGCCCGCGCCCAAAATCTCCAGCCAGTCGGTGCCCGCGCCGATCTCGCCGGTCTTGCGGCTCCAGCCGATATCGACCTCCATCGAGGGTTCGGTGAACGGGAAATAAGAGGCGCGGAAGCGCACGGGCAGGTTGGGCACGCCAAAAAAGGCGCGCAAAAAGTCGATCAGGCAGCCTTTTAGATGCGCCAGCGTGATGTCCGGCCCGATCACCAGCCCCTCGGATTGGTGGAACATCGGGGAATGGGTGGCGTCATGGTCGGCGCGGAAGGTGCGGCCGGGGACGATGATGCGCACGGGGGCCGCGCCAGGTTGTTCGGCGCGCTGGCGGGCCCAGTCGAGCATGGTGCGGATCTGCACCGGCGAGGTATGCGTGCGCAGCACGGCAGGGCGCTCATTTTCGGCGGCGGTGAGGTAGAACGTATCCATCATCGCCCGAGCCGGATGGTGGGCGGGAATGTTGAGGGCGGAGAAATTATTCCAGTCGCTCTCAATGTCCGGCCCGTCCTTGAGGGCAAAGCCCATGGCGCCGAAGATCGCGGCGATCTCCTCCATGGTGCGGCTGAGCGGGTGAATGGCGCCCAGAGGCTCGGGGCGGGGCGGCTGGGTTACGTCAATCCGCTCGGCATCCAGGCGCGCGGCAAGTGCCGCCGCATCCAGCACCGCGCGGCGGGCGGCCAGCGCGTCGCTCAGCTTCGCCTTGGCCTCGTTGATCAGCGCGCCGGCCTGTTTGCGCTCCTCCGGGGCCATGCCGCCCAAGGATTTTAACAACATTGTCACGGACCCGCTTTTGCCCAGCAGGGCCACGCGCAGCGCTTCCAGTGCGGGGGCATCGGCGGCATCGATCTCGCGCCGCGCGGTTTCCAGTAAGCTCTTCAAATCATCGCCAAGCATCAGTCTTTCCCTTTGCCTCGGCGGCAAGGGCAGACATGGCCGGGCCGCAAATGTCAAGCGAGGCGGTCGGCGCGGCGAACAAGTGGTAATGTGTTACAAATTGTCAACAGTTTCACGAAAAACATCATCTTGCCTGGAAACTAGTGCAAAGCGTACAAAATGCCTTAATGCGGCGCTTGACCCTTCTCGGCTGGGAAGAGTATGGGCCGCAAGGTCCCGTATTTCACGAGAAAGCGGGATCACTCGCCTAAAAATTTCGCTCACTCCTTACGGACAGGGATCGGTCTTTAATTATGAAAATCAAAGCATTGGGCGCTCTTGCCGGCCTTGCCCTGCTGGCAGCCTGCTCTTCTTCTCCCACCACCACCACGGCCGCCAATACCGGCTCTGGCGCGGAACAGACCATGGGTGCGGCTCCTGGCAGCGAGCAAGACCTGGTCGCCAATGTTGGCGATCGCGTATTCTTCGCGTTCGACAAGTCCAGCCTGAGCAGCGAAGCCCAGACGACACTGGACCGCCAGGCCGCTTGGCTTGCCAAGTATCCCAGCGTGGATGTGCTGATCGCCGGCAATGCCGACGAGCGCGGCACCGAAACCTATAACCTGGCACTTGGCCAGCGCCGCGCGAATTCCGCGCGTGACTATCTGGTGGCCAAGGGTGTTGCCGCGTCCCGCATCAAGACCATTTCCTACGGCAAGGATTGCCCCGTTGCCGCTGGCAATGACGAGGCGGCTTGGCAGCAGAACCGTAACGCCATCACGTCCGTGCAGGGCTTCAATCCGCAGAACTGCAAGTAAGCGGCCGATGCCGCTTGGCGTGAGCCGGGCGGGATGCGTGTGAAAGCCGGCGGTCCCCTGGGGCCGCCGGTTTTGTTTTTGCGTCACCCTGTTTATATTTAGCCTGTTCATGGCTATTTCTGGGAAAATTCATGCGTCATCATTTGCTCGCCTGCGCCGCGTTTGCTGCTTTGCTTCCGGTCGCATCCTTTGCCCAGCCGCTGATCCAAAGCCAGGAGGGTATCGCGCTGCAGAACGAGATTTTGCAATTGCGTCAGCAGGTGCAACAGCTGCAAGGCAATGCCGGGGGCAGCGGTAGCTCAATGCTGGGCGGTTCTTATGCGCCGCCGCCCGCCGCGTCTTCCAGCGCCGCGAGCAAGGGCGCGCAGGGGGATCTGGTCGCCAAATTGCTGACCCAGGTGCAGCAATTGCAATCCCAGGTGCAGGATTTGAGCGGCAAGCTGTCCGTGCTGCAGAACCAGGTGAACACGCAGCATGATCAGACCGAGAAGGAAATCGGCGATCTGAAGTTCCAGATCAGCAATGGCGCCTCGGGTGCGCCGGCGTCAGCGCCCAGCATGCCGCCACCGCCGCCGGCCCCATCGGCCAAGTCCGCGCCGGCCGCGCATCCTGCGGCAACGTTAAAATCGGCCGAGGATGCCTATGCCAAGCATGATTACGCCAGTGCCGCCGCCCAGGCGCGCGCGGTGGTGGCGCAGGACAAAAAGGGTGATGAGGCAACCCATGCGCAATATTTGTTGGCGCAGGCGCTCGCCGCCGGGGGCAAGCCGCAGGACGCCGCCATTGCCTATGATGATGCCTATAATCGCGACCGCGCCGGCCCTTACGCGCCCCATGCCTTGCTGGGGCTGGCCCGCTCCCTGGCGGACATTCATCAGAACGAGGCGGCGTGCGACACGCTCTCTTCGCTGAACAGCCAATTCCCCACGCCGCCCAAGGGTTTGCAGCCGCGGATCGACGCCGTGAGCAAACAGGCCCATTGCCGCTAAACGCCGCGTTTTCCGCGGCTCTGGCGCGGCTGTTGCCGCCGGGCATGCCGCCCCGCCTTGCGGTTGGCGTTTCCGGCGGGGCGGACAGCACGGCCCTAGCACTTCTGACACATGATTATTGCACCGCGCGCGGCGGTGCTGTGCTGGCCTTGATCGCCGACCATGGTTTGCGGCCTGAATCAGCGGATGAGGCGGCGCTGACCGCTCGGCGCCTGGCGGCGCATGGTATTGAGAGCTGGATTCTCACCCTGTCTATTCCGCCCGGCCCGGCTTTGCAGGCGCGTGCGCGCCAGGCCCGCCATGCGGCGCTGGCTCATGCCGCGGCCAAGGGCGGGTTTTTGTATCTGTTACTGGGCCATCACGCGGCCGATCAGGCCGAGACGGTGGCCATGCGCCGCCTGCGCGGCCCCGGCGGGGCCGAGGGCATGGCCGCCTGGTCGGCCCGCAACGGGGTGGTGCTGCTGCGCCCGCTGCTGGACATGCCGCCTGCCGGGCTGCGTGATTATTTGCGCGCGCGCGGCATGGAATGGGTGGAGGATCCCTCTAACCAGGCTTCCCGGTTTGAGCGCGCGCGGATTCGCGCCGCGGGCACCGGGCTTGCCGCCCCCCAGGGTGCGGCAGAGCGCATGGCGCGCGAGCAAGCAGTGGCCGCTTACCTTGCCGCCCATGCGCAAATTCATGGGGAGGGATTTGCAGTGCTGGATGCCGATACCGCACCGCCCGCCGCCCTGGGCGGGCTGATCCGCGTGATTGGCGGCGCGGCTTATCCGCCCCGTCAGGCCGCTTTGGCCGGGCTGGCCGCCCGCTTGCGCCCGGCCACTTTGGGCGGGGTCCGTCTTATGCCGGCGGGGCGGTTTGGTCCTGGCTGGCTTTTGGTGCGCGAGCCGGCGGCCTGCGCCGCTCCCGTGCCGGCTGAACCGGGGGCTTTGTGGGATGGACGCTTTTACTTGCCCGCCTATGCAGATGATCCGGCATGGCTGGGCGCGCTGGGGGCGGATGTTGGCAAATATCGCGGCCATGGGGGGGTACCTGCGGTTATTTTGCGCACGCTGCCTTGTTTACGGCGGCGGGAAGACGGCGAAATCCGGTTTCCCATTCCGGCTTTGTGGGCACCGCCGGGGCCCATGGCACCCCACCCATTTCGTGCCTGAAGCCATTTTATTTGTGCTGGGATGGGAAATCGGTGCAGAATACCCATCTTGGCTCTGTATGGTGGCGTGTTGGCCCGCGCGGCGCCGGAGCTTGTGGGTGAAGTGGGCCAAGTGAACTGGATCAAGTCTAGATGAACAATCTGGGTCGAAATATCGCGCTGTGGGTGGTTGTCGCCCTGTTCTTGGTTGTGCTGTTCAATGTGTTTCAGCCGACCAGCACGCAGAACAGTGCATCGCAGCTTGCTTATTCAAGCTTTCTGGACCAGGTGAAAAGCGGTCAGGTGAGCAATGTCACCATCACCGGCCAGGACATCACCGGCACCACGAAGGACGGCAAGAGCTTCGAAACCTACGCGCCGAATGACCCAAGCCTGGTCAGCAAGCTCGAGAAAGCGAACGTAACCGTAACGGCCAAGCCGGAAGGTGACACGATGAACCCGTTCCTGCGGGTGCTGATCTCCTGGGCGCCGATGCTGCTGATTTTGGGCGTGTGGATCTTCTTCATGCGGCAGATGCAGTCTGGTGGCGGCCGTGCAATGGGGTTTGGCAAGTCCCGCGCCCGGCTGCTGACCGAAAAGCAGGGCCGCGTGACCTTTGAGGATGTGGCCGGAATCGATGAGGCCAAGAGCGAGTTGCAGGAGATTGTGGAATTCCTGCGCGACCCGCAGAAATTTCAGCGTTTGGGGGGCAAGATCCCCAAGGGGTGCTTGCTGGTCGGCCCGCCCGGCACGGGCAAAACGCTGCTGGCCCGCGCCATTGCGGGCGAGGCCAATGTGCCCTTCTTTACCATCTCCGGCTCGGATTTCGTGGAAATGTTCGTGGGTGTGGGCGCCTCGCGCGTGCGGGACATGTTCGAGCAGGGCAAGAAGAATGCGCCGTGCATCATCTTCATCGACGAGATCGACGCGGTGGGCCGCCATCGCGGTGCGGGGCTGGGCGGCGGCAATGATGAGCGCGAGCAGACCCTGAACCAGATGCTGGTGGAGATGGACGGGTTCGAGTCCAATGAGGGCGTGATCCTGATTGCCGCCACCAACCGGCCGGACGTGCTGGACCCAGCCTTGCTGCGCCCGGGCCGGTTTGACCGCCAGGTGGTGGTGCCCAACCCCGACGTGACGGGCCGCGAGAAGATCCTGAAAGTGCATATGCGCAAGGTGCCGCTGGCGTCCGATGTGGATGCGCGCACCATTGCGCGCGGCACACCCGGCTTTTCGGGCGCTGATCTTGCCAATCTGGTGAACGAGGCGGCTCTGCTCGCCGCGCGAATCGGAAAGCGCGTGGTCGCCATGGCCGAGTTTGAGCATGCCAAGGACAAAGTGCTGATGGGATCAGAGCGCCGCTCGCTCGTGATGTCCGACGATGAGAAGCGCATGACCGCTTATCATGAGGGCGGACACGCGATCTGCTCCATCACTTTGCCGGAATGCGACCCGGTGCATAAAGCCACCATCATTCCGCGCGGCCGGGCGCTGGGCATGGTCATGTCCCTGCCCGAGGGCGATCGCTATTCCATGAGTAAGGTCAAATTGCTGCAACAGCTGATCATGGCCATGGGCGGGCGCGCGGCCGAGGAGCTGGTGTTTGGACCAGACAAGGTCTCCAATGGTGCCTCGGGCGATATTAAGATGGCAACCGACACGGCCCGGCGCATGATCACCGAATGGGGCATGTCCGAGAAGCTCGGCATGGTGTCTTACGGCGATAATGGGCAGGAAGTGTTCCTGGGCCATTCGGTGACGCAGAATAAGAATGTCTCCGAGGATACCGCCCGCGAGATCGACCATGAGGTCCGCGCCTTCATCGATCACGCTTATTCCGAGGCCAAGCGGATCCTGACCGAGCGCCGGGCTGATCTGGAGGCGCTGGCCAAGGGGCTGCTCGAGTATGAGACGCTCTCGGGCGAGGAAATCCAGATGGTGCTGCGCGGTGAGAAGATCATCCGCAAAGTGGTGGACGAGCCGATGCCCGACCAGCGCCGTGCTTCGGTGCCCACCGCCTCGTCGCGGCCGGATGTGCCGGGCGGGCTGGGACCGGTGCCCGCGTAAACAGGTGGGCCTAAACCCGCTTTAGAAATGCGCGGAAGGCCTCCAGCGTGGCAGGGGAGATGTGGTGTTCCAGCCCTTCCGCGTCGTCTTCCGCCGTCTCCCTGGGCACGCCAATCGCGACCAGAACATCCACCACTAGCCGGTGCCGGGCGCGGCTGCGTGCGGCCAGCGCAACCCCGGCTTGCGTTAGGAACACGCCGCGATAGGGCTGGCTGGTGGCCAGCCCCGCGCGTTTAAGCCGTCCGATCGCCTTGATCGCGGTGGCGTGCGATACGCCGAGCCGTCGGGCGATGTCAGTCGGCCGGGCGGTGCCGGTGCTGGCATGCAGATCGTCGATGAGTTCGGCATAATCTTCTAGCAGCGCGTGCGATTGCGCGGCCCGCATCTTGCCAAAGCGCCGGGCCTGGACCGGTTCGGCAGGTAAACTGGCCGTTATGTCGGGAAGGGAAGGCGCGCTCATATCGCTTATCTCCGGAAGAATTGGCGTTGCATGTATGCGGGCCATAAGCCAGGGCATGGGCGGTTGCCGCGCCGCACAAATTAGATATACTCGCAATACCGGCGGTGCGCGCCACGCAGCCGCCGGAAACTTCCGCTTTTAGACTAACCCTGAAGATCAAGTTAACTCAAACATCGCCCCAAGCGGGTGACAAAAACAAGGACTTCGCCGTGGCCAACGAAAAATCGCAAAACGTGCAGGACGTGTTCCTCAATCATGTGCGCAAGAGCAAAACGCCGGTTACGGTGTTTTTGGTCAATGGCGTGAAACTGCAGGGCGTTATCACCTGGTTCGATAATTTCTCCGTGCTGTTGCGCCGCGATGGCCATACACAGCTCGTTTATAAGCACGCCATCAGCACCGTCATGCCTGGTGCGCCGATCATGCTATTCGATGCCGCCCGTGGCGAGGGGGCGGCTTCCGCGCCAGCCGCGCCGCCTGCCGAAGGCTCTTCCACGCTCAAGCTGCACCGCGCCGCCGAGTCGGACTATGACGGGGATACTGAAAACTGAAAGAGACGGCACCGCCGCCCAGTCGGGCGGCCATTCTTCTGCCCTGGGATAAGGAAGCCGCCCGCCTTAGCGGGACATCCGCGCGCTCGGCCGAGGCGCGCTTGGCCGAGGCAGTGGGCTTGGCCGCTTCCATCGGGCTTGTAGTGGTGCATGAGCAAGTCTTTCAGCTGCGCAGCCTCACCCCGGCGACCTTGCTTGGCAAGGGACAGGTGGAGATGGCCGGTGCCGCCTTGCGCGCTGCCGAGGTGGATGTGGCGGTGGTCGATGCCGCGCTAACCCCCGTGCAGCAGCGCAACCTGGAAACCGCCTGGAAATGCAAGGTCATCGACCGCACAGGGCTGATCTTGGATATTTTTGGCGCCCGTGCGCGTACGCGCGAGGGCGCGCTGCAGGTTGAACTGGCGCATCTTGAGTATCAGCGCTCGCGCCTTGTGCGCTCCTGGACCCATCTTGAGCGCCAGCGCGGCGGTTTTGGCTTCCTTGGCGGCCCCGGCGAAACGCAGATCGAGGCCGACCGCCGTTTGATCGGCGACCGGATCGTGCGGCTGAAGGCGGAGCTGGAGGAGGTGCGGCGCACGCGCGGACTGCATCGCGGGGCGCGCAAAAAAGTGCCTTATCCCATCGTGGCGCTGGTCGGCTACACCAATGCCGGCAAATC
The DNA here is from genome assembly GCA_021808545.1 of Pseudomonadota bacterium. GTDB lineage: Bacteria > Pseudomonadota > Alphaproteobacteria > Acetobacterales > Acetobacteraceae > Acidocella. The sequence goes on from JAKBBM010000014.1 coordinate 20,764, forward strand.
CACCCTGTTCAATGCGCTCACCGGCGCCCTGGTGGTGGCCGAGGATCAGCTTTTTGCGACGCTTGACCCAACCATGCGCGGCCTCGCCCTGCCTTCGGGGCGGCAGATTATTTTGTCGGACACGGTGGGGTTTATCTCCGAATTGCCGACCGAGCTGGTTGCCGCCTTCCGCGCCACGCTGGAGGAGGTGGCCGAGGCCGATTTGCTGCTGCATGTGCGCGATATTTCTCATCCCGATACCGAGGCCCAGGCGCGCGATGTCCGCAATGTGCTGACCCGCATGGCCAAGGATAGCGCGCTGGACGAGGATTGGCCCGCCCGCACGCTGGAAGTGCTGAACAAGGCCGATATTCTGGGCGGTGTCGAGCAGATCGTCCAGGCGGATGGTATTGCTGTTTCGGCGTTGACGGGCGAGGGGCTGCCCCGGCTGCTGGCCGAGATCGATGCGCGGCTCGCCGCCCGGCTGGAGGTGGTGGAAGTGGAGATTCCGGTGGCCGATGGCGCCCGGCTGGCCTGGGCTTACCGCCATGGCGAGGTGCTCGCCCGCACCGATGACGACACGCATGTCACCCTGAAATTGCGCCTGTCCGCCGCGGATAGGGCGCGTTTTGCGGCATTATGACCCAGGATCAGATCAACGCCGTCATCGCGCTGCTGCGCACTGTTTCCCGCACTGAGATCTTACCTCGCTTCAAGAATTTAGGGGTGGGCGATGTGCGCAGCAAATCCGGCCCGCTGGATCCGGTGACGGTGGCCGATGAGGCGGCCGAACGCGCGCTGCATGCCGGGTTGCGGGCCTTGTTCCCCGGCGATGACGTGATCGGCGAGGAAGCGGTTTCGGCCGGCGTGGCGACAGTTGCGCGGCTCTCTCATCCTGGCCGGGTGTGGGTGGTGGACCCAATCGATGGCACCGCCAATTTTGCCGCCGAGCTGCCGCTCTTTGGGGTTATGGTGGCGCTGGTGGAAGATGATGCGCCGCAAGCCGGGTTCATCTTCGATCCCATCGGCGATGATTGCGCCTATGCGATGGCCGGGCAGGGGGCTTACTTGCGCGCGGCCGATGGCGGTGAGCGCCGCTTGCGCGCTGCCCCGCCAGTGCCGGTGGGGCAGATGGTGGGCTCCATGTCCTGGCGGTATATGGAAGAGCCGCTGCGCAGCCATGTGCTGCACCGGCTGGACCGGCTGGCCGCGGTCACCGATTATCGCTGTGCCGCGCATCAATACCGCATGCTGGCGGCCGGCCATTGCCATGCGCAAATGTTCCGCAAGCTCATGCCCTGGGACCATGTGGCGGGTGTGCTGCTGCATGGCGAGGCGGGCGGCACCGCCCGGCATTTTGACGGCACGCCCTACCGCCCCTCGAACATGGGTGGCGGGCTGCTGCTGGCACCCGATCCGGCAAGCTGGGAGGCGCTGGCCAGCGCGATACTGCGTTAGCGGGGCGTTTAGCCAATAAGCCGCGCCAGCCGGACGGCGGTATGGCCATGGCTGACCTTAAGGCTGGGCATGACCAGAATCAGACCCGGTTCGGGCGTGGTGATGGGCTCATCTCCGTCATGGGCGATCACGGTTCCGGCTTCGGGGATGATGTCGCCGCCACGGAAATCCCGGATGAAGGTAAAACGGTTGGTCCGTGCCGTGACCGTATGCACAACTTGGGCAAAAGCGGGCTTTATGGCGGGCGGGGCGGGCGTGTCTGTCATCTCGGCATGGCGCAGCAGGGCAGCCAGGCTGGCCCGGCTTTGCGCGACCGCATTATGGGTCCAGTGCTGACCGGCCTCCACCAGCAAGGCTGTGGCGTTTTGCTCACCCGCCTCGGTAAAGCGCCCGTAATCGATCAGCCGTTTGCCGCTGGTATGGCCCGAATCCGCCACCACCATGCCCGGCGTGCCCACGGCAAACGCCAGATCCCGCCCGCGCTGGCCCGCGCCGCATAACAGCAGCGGATCCGAGGGCCAGAGCATGGTATGCATGTCGAGCAGCAGGTCGGCCGTATCGATCAGCGGGCGGATTTCGCGCGCCCGGTCCAGCTCGGCCGAGCGGCGCACGCCAAAAAGCTGGAAATCATCCCAGACGCGGTTGAGATCCTCCTCAACGAAGCGCGAGGCGACCGGGTTTTCAGCATCGAACCGGGCAAAGGCAGCGAGATTGGCAAAGCCCAGTGTCAACCGGCCGCGCAAGGGCATGAAACCCGTCTGCAAAATTTCGGATAATACGATGGCGCCGGCGATTTCATTGCCGTGAATCAGCGAAATTGCGGTGACATGCGGCCCGTCCCGTCCCGAATCGAGCGTGGTGAAACCAGGGATTCCGGTATTGCCAGCGATGAAGGGTGAGAGATCGGGCGGTGCGATTTCCAAGGCAAAATGCGGCAGCCCGGCCGGATTGGCGGGCGTGGCACTGGTTTCGGGCGATGGTCCGGAACTCATGACACCCAATGTAACCGTGTTCTGCCGGGGCGCAATGCGCGCGGGTTGACGCGCGCGTCCGCCCCCGCCAAAGCCGGACCATGGAGACAGCCAGAATTTTTTGCGCCGATCTCGCGGGTCTGCGGAATCAGGCGCTGGGTTTGGCGGAAGCCGCGAAACTCGCCCCCGACCTGCGGCCCTTGCGCTTTTTGCCGCCTTGGCAGCGGATTCCAACGAATTTCTGGTTCAACCCGCGCTTGGCGGTGGGGGCTGAAGCCTTTGCGCCGCCGCTGCCTCAGGTGGTGATGGGGGCTGGCGGTGCTGGTTGCCGTGTGGCGGCCACTTTACGCGGGCGGGACGTACGGGCGGTGGCGATCCAGCATCCGCGTATGGCGTTGGCGAAGTTCGACCTTGTTTTCGCCGCCCGGCATGATGGGATTTCGGGGGAGAATGTTGTTGTCACCCGCACGGCGCTGCACCGGGTCACACAGGCGCGCCTGGCGGCGGAGCGGGCAGTCTGGGCGCCGCGTTTTGCTGCCCATAGGCGCCCCCTGGTTGCCGTGCTGCTGGGCGGGGCGAATGGGCGTTACCGTTTTGGTGCTTCCGAGGCGCATGCGCTGGCCAGGCAGCTTGCCGCCATCGCGCCCGAGGCGGGGCTGGTGATCACGCCCTCGCGCCGTACAGCGCCCGAGGTGGTGGAGATATTGCGCGCGGCACTGGAGCCGCTGGGTGCTTGGATCTGGGATTTCACGGGTGAGAATCCCTATTTCGGCATGCTCGCCTGCGCGGATGCGATCATCGCCACGGCGGATTCGGTGTCTATGGTCTCGGAAGCGGTGGCAACGTCGGCCCCTGTTTATTTGGTGCGGCTGCCGGGGCGCTCGGTGCGCATTGGCGCCTTCATGGACGCCTTGGCGCGCGATGGCCGTGTGCGCGATTTTGCCGGACGGCTGGAGCTGTGGGATACGGAGCCGCTGGATGACACGCAAATGGCGGGGGATGAGCTGCGCCGCCGTCTGGGGTTGTGAGAGAATATGTTGGATATTGAAACGTTCGATAATACGCGCGGCGGCAATGTGGTTTATAAGGCGCTGGCGCACCCTTTGGCCGCACGCGCGCTGGCGGAGCTTGCCGCGCGGGCCGGGCGCGTGGCGCTGGTGGACCCCGATGGCATTGCCCCGGCCTTGCTGGCCTTGTGCCCGGCTTTGCGCGTGGCGGGGGTGTATGTGCAGGATGTGCACGCTGTTGGCCGGCCTTGCGGCGGGCAAACCGCGTATGCGTTGACCGAACTGCCCAGGGCTTTGGCCGATACGGTGCTGATCGCCGCCTTTGATGCCGCGCGCGTGGCCGAACGGCTGCAGCGCTTTTTGCCGGCGGGCGCAGCACTGCTCACGCTGGATGCGGCCCGGCTGCCGCAGGACTGGCTGACCGTGCCGCAGCGTTATCTGGAGCCCAAGAATTTCGCCACCAATTTCGTGTTTTTCCGCGATGATGACCATGCCGCCACCCGCCTGACCACGGCCAATTACTGGGCCGGGTACGGGGCGCAAGGGGTGCGGTTTCAGCATATATTGTTCGGTGAGGATGGCGCGGTTCTGGCCGAATGGGAAACGCCAGCCCCCCAGGGGCCGGGCGGCTATGTGCTGGATAGCCAGGATGTGCGCACGCGCTTTGGGCTGGGGCCGTTCACGGGGCAGCTTTTCATCCATGCCATAGGTGTCGCCGGGCATGATGTGGTGAAATACGCGCTCGATACGTATGCCACCGATGGCGGGACGCTGCTCTCTTGCACGCATGACGCCAATGCCTGGCCGAGCATGTGCTTTGCCGGGTTGCCCGCGCCGCGCGCGGATGAGCGGGTGGTGCTGTGGGTGCAAAACAGCCATGCCGTGCCCATTCCCGCCGGCGCCTTGGCGCTGGACCGCATGGGGGCGCAAGCCCCTGTTGCCATTGCCGAAGAGATCGCGCCTTTTGCCACCCGGGCGGTGGATGTGGCGGATTTGTTCCCCGGCTTGCACTGGCCGGCACAGCTTGAATTTTTGGCCGGACGGCATGTGGTGCGTCCGCGTTACGAGGTAACACGCGCTGGGCGTACCCGCATTGCGCATGTCAATGTCGAGCGCGCCGATTTGCGCCCCGATCCGGGCATCGCCAGCCTGCCAGAGGAAATGGGGCGGGGGTTTTTGCTGCCATTTCCGGTGCTGCCGCGCGCGCGTTTTCGTACGCTCATGCTGCCCACGCCGATGGCCGAGACGGAAGATAACACGCCACTGCGGCTGGATGTGTTCGACGCCAAAGGCGGGCAACTGGCCAGCCATTATATGGGCCTGTTACCGCGTGGGCATGAAGGCGCGCTCGATCTGGATGAGATTCTGCCAGCCGATGCGCTGCAAGCGGGCGGCCATGCCGAGTTGGTTTACGATTTTCGCGAAGGCGGGGCCGCCAATGGCTGGCTGCACGCTTTATTCCGGTTTGAGGACAAGGCCAGCGGCCATGCGGCGGAGAGCAGTTTTGGCGCGCATATCTTCAACACGCTCATGGTCTATAAGAATGAGCCGCAAAGCTACACGGGCAAGCCGCCGGGCCTGTCCACGCGCTTGTTTCTGAAGCTTGGGTTTGGCGGGCGGGAGAGTTTCTGCGTGTTGATTTACCCAGCTTCGGCCCCATGGGTGGCGCAGTCCAGCACGGATCTTGAACTCTACGATGCAGTTGGCACCCTGCTGGAGAAGACGCATCTAGCCATTGCCTGTTCGGGCTCGGCCCTGGTGAGCCCGGCGGCGCATTTTTCCGCTTCCGCCTTAAACGCGGCGGGGACGGGCGGTTACGTGCTGATCCGCGACACAACCTGCCGCCTATTCGGTTTCCATGGGCTGGATGATGGACAAGGCGGCTTCTCGCTCGACCATATGTTTGGTTTTTAGCGGCGTGCGGGCCGGGCTGGCGGCGGCGTTCAGCTCCACCCATTGCCCGCCGCGCAAGATTTCGGCGGGCCGGAATTTGGCTTTATAAGCCATTTTCCGGCTCTCCTCGACCCAGTAACCCAGATAGACATTGGGAAGATCCAGCTCCACCGCGCGCGCCACCAGCCAGAGCACGGCATAGGTGCCAATTGAGCGGGCTTGCAGGCTGGTATCGAAAAAGGAATAGACAGCGGAGAGCCCGTCGCTCAGCCGGTCGGTCAGGCAGGCGCCGGCAAGCGTGCCATCGGGCAGCCGGAATTCCACCAGAGAGGTCTCGATCGGCGTATCCTCGACCATGGCCCGGTAATCGTAAAAACTCATCGTCGCCATGTCGCCCTCGCCATGGCGGGCCTGCTGATAGGTTTGGAACAGGGCAAATTGCTCGGCCGTGGCGCGTGGCGGCATTTCCTGCACTTGTATGTCGGCATTGAGGCGGGCAATGCGCCGCTGGGTGCGGTTGGGGCAGAAATCATGCGCGCGGATGCGGATGGGCACGCAGGCCGAGCAACTGGGGCAGACCGGGGCGTAGGCAATATTATGGCTGCGCCTGAACCCCCCGCGCGAGAGCCGGTCGTGCAGGCTTTCGGCGAGCACGCCGGCCAGTTCCGTTACCACCTTGCGCTCCGTGCGGCCTGGCACATAAGGGCAGGGTAGAGGGGCCGTGGTATAGAAAAAGTGCGGCCGGCGGGCGGGCTTGTAGCTCATTATGAGGTTATGTTTGGGGTTCGGGGGGCTGGCGTCAATATGTAATTTTCCGGATGAGGCGCGCAGCAAAGGACCGCGAACAACAGTGCAAGCAGGGGCGCGTACACAAACCCACCAGCAAGCGGTGAAAAGAGCATCAGCGGAGAGAGGTAAAGGGCCGCCGCCAAGCCCAATTGCCAGCGCGCGGCGTGGGGCAAGAGCCAGAGCATAAGCACCGCCGGAACCGTAATGGAATCGTATGTATAAGCGTGCGGCTGGGCCAGCAAGGTGCCGGTGAGCAGAATGGCCACGGCCATGGGGTAGGGCGCGTTTCTGGCGGCACGAAAAACCAGGCCCGCGACCAGCAGGGTGATGGCGAGTTGGCAGCCCATGGCCCAGCTTAAAGGCACACCAAAGCGCAGCAAGGTTGCCGCCGGAGAGATCATGATGGTGAGGTTAGTGTGCCCGGCAAAATGGTCATATTGGATGACGGGCAGGGCGGTTAGCCATTTCAGCCATAAATCCGGCGGCAGTATCGCGCAGCTTAGGGCGACCAGGGCGGCGGTGGTCAGGCAGGCCATGATGATGGCCCGCCACGCCCCCAGCGCCAGCAGCAAAAAGGGCAGCAACAGGCCAAGCTGCGGCTTGAGTGTAAGCAGGCCAAAGCAAAGCCCGGCGAAAAGCGGGCGGCGCGGCAGGCAGGCCAGCCCGCCCAGCAGCAGCCCGCCAAAAAAGAAGGCGCTTTGCCCAGTTGCCAGCGTGAACAAGGCGGCGGGGCTGGCGAGCAGGGCGGCAATGGCAAGTCCCGGCTTTTGCCCCCGGAACAGCGCGAATGCACCCGCCGTCAGGGCGGCCAGCCCCGCCAGAAGCCACAAATCGCGCGCGCCATTAAAGCCAAGATGGCGCATCCAGGAGAGAGCCTGCAGCATGTCAGGCGGGTAGCTGAAGGGAAAGAAGCTGCGAAAGCCAGGATAGAGCGCTTGCTGAAAGCGCATCATCGCGCCGGGATTATAAATGGCGTCCACCGGAGAAAAGCGCGGATAGGACCAGAAGCCTAAAAAATCCTGGTTGAAGAAGGGATGCTGCCAGAGCAGCCAAGCCAGCGTGGCGATGTTGAAGGTGCCGCATAATGCCAGAATGGTGGCGAGCAGGCGCTGTTTTTGGTTGGTTGTGGTGGCGGGCGGCATCATTTAAGCCTTTATCAGGATCATACGGACACGTCGCAGGGGTGGCACATGGCGCGGGCGAATAAAGTGACTTACCTTTTGGGCACGCGTTTTCACAAGATGGCTTATGTGGAGTTCGGCAATCCGGCGGCGCCGGCGGTGGTGTGCGTGCATGGGCTGACCCGCAATGGCCGCGATTTTGACACGCTGGCCGAGGCGCTGGAGGACAAATTCCATGTCATCTGCCCGGATTTGCCAGGCCGCGGCAAATCCGACTGGCTGCCCGAGGGACTGTCCTACCAGCCGCCGAGCTATGTGGTGGCGCTGTCGCACCTGCTGGCGGCGCTGAATAAGCCGGTGGCGTGGGTTGGCACCTCTTTGGGGGGTATTTGCGGCATGATGATCGGCGCGGCACAGAACACGCCCATTACGCGCCTTGTGCTCAATGATGTTGGCCCGACCATCCCCGCCGCCGCGCTCTTGCGTATCCGCGATTACATGCTGGGCGCGCCGGAGCGTTTTGCCTCGCTGGCGGCGCTGGAGGCGCATCTGCGCCAGGTACATGCGCCGTTTGGGCCACTCAGCGATGCGCAATGGGCGCATCTGGCCCGCATGTCCGCCCGCCAGGTGCTGGATCAGACCGGGCAAGGCGCCTTCGCCATGCATTACGATCCCAAAATCGTGGAGCCGATGCGCGCCACCGTGCCGGTGGATGTGGATTTATGGCCGCTTTGGAGCATGCTGAACATGCCGCGCCTTGTGATTCGCGGCGCGCAAAGCGATTTGCTGCTCGAGGATACGTTCGCGCGCATGAGCAAGGAAGGGGCCGAGGGCTATGTGGTGCCCGAGGCCGGCCATGCCCCGGCACTGATGGATTATGACAGTATGGCCCGGATCAAGGCCTTTTTGCTCGGCGGTTAAAGTATGGCACGCGGATGACATCGCCGTGGCGCCAATTGAAGGGACGGCCCCAAAATGGTTAGAGTTGGGGTATGAATACCCGGCCCGCCTTGCCCGCCTATGCGCCGCTGCTCAAGCCGGCTTTGTTCCGGGCGGGGCGCGCCACGGCGTCGCAGCGTGTCTCGCTGGTGGCGGCGGGCTGCGCCTTTTATGCCACGCTGGCACTGTTTCCGGCCATCACCATGCTCATCTCGCTCTATGGGCTGGTGTATAACCCCAGCACGGTCCAGCCGCAGCTGCATCAGCTGGAAAGTTTCATGCCAGCGGCCGCCTTCTCGCTGATCTCCGAGCGGATCAGGAATGTGGTGGCGCAGCCGGCCAACGGGCTTGGGCTTAGCTTCCTGCTGTCGCTGCTGATCTCGTTCTGGTCCTCTTCCACCGGCACCAAATCCATCCTCAATGCGCTTTCGCTCGCTTATCATGAGCGTGAGACACGCGGGCTGATCCGCTTTCAGCTGGTTGCCTTAAGCATGACGCTGATCGCCATTATTGGCGTGGCCATGGCGATCGGCTTTTTGGTGTTCGTGCCGGTGCTGTTGGCATTTTTGGGGCTTTCGGGACATGCCCAGTTGCTGGTCAGCCTGATCAGCTTCGCCGCCATGGTGCTGTTCGTGCTGGTCGCGCTGGGGCTGCTTTACCGGTTTGGGCCGGCCGGCGGTGGACGCGTTTTTTATGCGCCGGGGGCGGCCATCGCCACTGTCTCCTGGCTGGTCGTGTCTTGGGCGTTTGGCTTTTATGTGGGCCGCTTTGCGGTCTATAGCGCCACCTATGGGCCGCTTGCCACGCTGATCGGCCTGATGATGTGGTTTTATCTCAGTGCTTATATCGTGCTATTCGGCGCGGAGGTGAATGCCGCGCTCGACCGCGAATGGCGTCAATATCAAGCCAGGCTTGCCCGGGCTGGTTAAGACCCCATCTGATGAGATCATCATTATATCTTGCATCGCAAACCGGAGGACGATCCTAAAATGAATAAAACGATTTTCGAGATTCCCCTGCAGAACATCAGCGGCGCGCCCGCAAGCTTGGCCGATTACAAGGGCAAGGTGCTGCTCGTGGTCAATGTGGCCTCCAAATGCGGGCTGACGCCGCAATATGCCGGGCTGCAGGCGCTCTATGAGGAAAAGCAGGCTGAAGGGCTCGAGATTCTCGGGTTTCCGGCCAATGATTTCATGGGGCAAGAGCCTGGTTCCGATGCCGAGATCGCGCAATTTTGCGCGACCAATTACGATGTCTCCTTCCCGATGTTTTCCAAAATCGCCGTGACGGGTGAGGCCACGCACCCGCTTTATGAGGCGCTGATCGCCGAACGTCCTGAGGCTGAAGGCGGCAACGCCATGCGCGAACGCCTGTCGGGCTTTGGCATCACCCCCAACCCCGCGCCAGGCATCTTGTGGAATTTTGAAAAATTCGTGATTGGCCGTGATGGCCACGTGATTGGGCGGTTTACGCCGGATGTGACGGCCGAGGATACGCGCCTGCGCGCCTTGCTGGATCAAGCGCTGGCAGCCTGACAAACGAATCTGGGCCGGCATGAGCCGGCCCAGCATGAGGTTAAGCCCTGCGGGGCTTAGTGGTGGATGTCGGCCATATGCGCTGAAGCAGAGGGCTCCGCACGGGCCATGGTCTCATCCTCTTTCAAGGCAATGGGAAAAAATTGGTAGAGTTTACCGCTGCCAGCGGGACGCTCATCCTGCTTGTCACGCATGGCCTCCGACCTGTGGAAACGTGGCACGGCCCACAAGGTTATGCCGTGATAGGTCTTGGTGGACATTCGTTTAACCTCTAAGTTTTGAAGCGGTACTAGCCGGAATTGCAACGGCCTCCTAGGGCACATTTTTTAAGTTAAGATTAAATTCCGGCGGCTGCGACGCTTTTCCTTCACGTTAAAATTGTGGGTGGTGTTGAAATAATATCAAGATCAGCCTTGGATATTCATGGAATAATACGAGAATAATACGACGTTTCGGGCGGCTCTTTTTGTCTGTCCGCGCCCTGACTATGCCGCCGCTTGTTCTCTGGCGCAATCATAAATGTGCAACTTGCGGATGAATTCCGGGCAATGTGGATTTGCCGCGTGGCGGGCGTAAAACAGGGTGATTGAACGCCGCCCGGACAGGCTCTAAGAGCCGTTGACATGAATGAATTTCCACATGTCGTCTCGATGACCGGCTTTGCGCGCGCCCAAGGTGTGTGCGCGGGCACGGCCTGGATTTGGGAGCTGCGCAGCGTGAATGCGCGCGGGCTGGATGTAAGGCTGCGCCTGGGCGGCGGGCTGGATGCGCTGGAATTGCCGCTGCGCGATTTGGCCGCCAAGCGGCTGCGGCGCGGCACGGTCTCGGGCACGCTGACCCTGAAGCGCGAGGCGGCGGCGCAAATGGCACCCGACATGGCCGCCCTGGAGGCGGTGAAGAGCCTGGCCATAGATCTGGCCGATAATATTCCCGGCGCCTTGCCGCCCAGGGCCGAGCTGCTGCTGGCGCTGCCCGGCATTATGCGCAGCACCGCCGCGCAGGATGCCAGCGATGAAGAACGGGCGCTGTTGGAAGAGGCCGTGCGCGCGGGTTTCGTGCAGGTGCTGGATGGGCTGGCGGCCTCCCGCGCGGGCGAGGGGGGTAAGCTGGCGGCGGCGGTTGCGGTGCAGTTGCGCGAGATCGCGCTGCTGCACGAGGCGGCGGTGCTGGAGGCGGCAAAGCAGCCAGAGCTGCACCGCGCGCGCCTGGCCGCCCAGTTGGCTGAAATCATCGGCGGCACGCCGGGCCTGCCGGAAGAGCGGATTGCCCAGGAAGTGGCGCTGCTGGCCACCAAGTCTGATGTGCGCGAGGAGCTGGACCGGCTGGGTGCGCATATCGGCGCGGCGCATGCCCTGCTTGGGGAAGGTATTGCCGTGGGCCGCAAGCTCGATTTTTTGATGCAGGAATTCAACCGCGAGGCCAACACGCTGTGCAGCAAATCCACGTCCTTGCCGCTCACCAATATTGGGCTCGCGCTCAAAGCGGCCATCGAGCAGCTGCGCGAACAGGTGCAAAACATTGAATAGGCGCGGCCTGTGCCTGGTTCTGGCCGCCCCGTCGGGCGCGGGCAAAACCACCTTGTCGCGCGCATTGCTGGAGCAGGATGACGCGCTAGACCTCTCGGTGAGTGTCACCACGCGCGCGCGGCGCTTGGGCGAGAAAGAGGGCAAGCATTATTATTTCATCAGCCAGGAACGGTTCGATGAGATGGCTGCCTCTGGCCAGCTTTTGGAATATGCGCGCGTCTTTGGCCGCTCCTACGGCACGCCGCGCGGCCCGGTTGAGGCGGCGCTGGCGGCCGGGCGCGACGTGCTGTTCGACATTGATTGGCAGGGCTTCCGGCAATTGCGCGCGGCCATGCCGGGCGATGTGGTGGGCGTGTTCATCAAGCCTCCCTCGCTTGACGTGCTGCGCGAGCGGCTGCGCAAGCGCGGTGATGGGCCCGAGCAGGTGGCCGCGCGCATGCAGCATGCCGAGGCGGAAATCTCCCATTCCGGGGAGTTTGATTATATTGTCGAGAACCGGGATTTAGACGTGGCGCTGGCCGATATACGCGCGGTTTTGCGCGCCAGCCGCTTGGCTACGGCGCGCCAGGGGTAGGGTTATGCCGTCGCCATGCCGATGGAATTATCCGTCCCCTGGTTGAGCACGTTGGTCGTAACCTGGTTGTAGCTGTTGGCCTGCACGTTCCAGCCGTAAGTGTTCGTGCCAAGGGTAACGCCGGTATCCAGCCGGTAGAACACATTGCCGGTCACGACCGCGGCAAAGGAGGGGGCTGCGGCGAAGGTACCCTCGATGGCGATGCCGGTGCTGCCCGTGATGCTGGGTTGCGGGCAGTTGAAGCTGTTATTGACGATGCTGGTTTGCACCAGCCAGCCTTGGCTCCCCTGCACGGCGATGCCGGCATAGCCAGGTGGCACGTAGAATAGCGAGGCGTTGACCAGAAGGGTGGCAAGTGCCGCCTCGATCAGGATTTGGTTTTGCATGCAGTTGAACTGGCCGCCCAGCACGGCGAGCTGGGCCAATGAATCGCTGGATGGAGAGCGTTGCGCCGGGGCGTGGATGCCGGTCATCGCCTGGGTGAAATTGCATTGCGATACGGTAACGCCCTGCAGGTATGAGCCGTAGACGAGCCCGGTCCCCATATAGAAGAACGCGCAATTATTCAGATTATGGACAATCGCGTAATAAGGCGGCTGGTTGGGGTTGCCGGAAATGTCGATGCCCTTGCCCCGTGCTGCGGTGGATGAGCGCAGCACGCCATAGGCTTGCACCTGCTCATACACCACGTTGGACATGCCGATGACCCGCAGGGCTGTTCCCCAACCATAGGACAGAGAGGAATCCTGCGCGCGGAAGGTCAGGCGGGTAAAATCGCTCATCGCCAGCGTGTTGGCGGACATCACGGCCTCGTTCAGCAGCGTGATTGCGGTATGTTCGGCCGCGTTCTCGGTGGTCAGGCTGAGATCGCGCGCATGCAGCGAATGCCAGGGTGAGCTGGCGGTGATCTGCAGCCCATCGCCTTGCGGCCAGAATAGAATGGAGACATCCGCCCCCGCCCCGCGCAGCGTGAGCGAGAAACGCCCGGCCGGCAGGATAAAGCGGATGGCGCTGTCGAACCGGTAGGTGCCGGGGGGAAAGACGATCTCGCCGCCGCTGGCGGGCAGGGCGGCAAGCGCGCTGTTAAGGGCGGGGGTGCAGTCGGTTGTGCCGTCGGCGCGGGCGCCGAACCAGCCTATGTCATAGGGGGCCTGTGCGCCCGCGCGGCCATAGCGCCGCCCGGCGGCATCCACAATCAGCGTACCGCCATTATCGGCACTGTGCCGGTCGGCGGGCAGAAGCACGAACATGCCACCCCCGCCATCGCCCGGCGCATGATAGCCCGCGACCCAGATGGTTGATGCCGGCGGGCCCTTATGCTGGCGCAGCCGGGCGAGGGTTTCCAGCGCGATGACATGGTTCACAATCTGGCCTCCATTCCCTGCGCGGGATCTTTCTCCGGGGGCATGTGCGGGACAAGTGAAATTTGTCAATAATTTGTCGGTATGCTATAAATTGCGGGACATGCAGAATAATTTTTTTAATGTTTCCAATGCATTATGTGGCGCTGCCTCTATGCTTGGCGCAAGAGCCAGCGAGTCCCTGATCTGACATGAGCGATACCACAGATACGCCCGGCGCGGAGCCGTTGCTGCCGCGGGCGGGAGAGCCCGTCTCCATCGAGCAGGAGATGCGCAAATCCTATCTGGATTATGCCATGTCCGTCATTGTCAGCCGGGCGCTGCCCGATGCGCGCGATGGGCTGAAGCCGGTGCATCGGCGCATTTTATATGCCATGTACGAGGCCAACAACACGCCCGATAAGCCCTACCGCAAATCCGCCCGCATGACCGGCGATGTGCTCGGTAAATACCATCCGCATGGCGATCAGGCGGTGTATCTGGCGGGTGTGCGCCTGGCGCAGGATTTCTCCATGCGTCTGCCGCTGATCGACGGGCAGGGGAATTTTGGCTCCATCGACGGTGATAACCCGGCCGCCTCGCGTTATACGGAAATGCGCCTGGCGCCGCCGGCCATGCTGCTGCTGGAGGATATAGACCGCGATACGGTCGATTTTCAGCCGAACTACGATGAAAGCGAGCGGGAGCCGCGCGTGCTGCCCGCCGCGTTCCCCAACCTGCTTATCAACGGGGCGGGCGGTATTGCGGTTGGCATGGCGACCAATATTCCCCCGCATAATCCTGGCGAGATTCTCGATGCCGTGCTGGCGATGATCGAGCGGCCGGACATTCCGCTTGACGAGCTGATGAAGATCGTTCCGGGGCCTGATTTCCCGACTTCGGGCATTATTCTTGGCCGTTCCGGAATCCGCAACGCGTTCGAGACCGGGCGCGGCAGCATCACCTTGCGCGCGCGCGCCACGATCGAGCAGATCCGCAAGGACCGTGAAGCGATCATCGTGACGGAAATTCCGTACCAGGTGAATAAATCGACGTTGCTGGAGCGCATCGCCGAGCTGGTGCGCGCCAAGGAGATCGAGGGCATCGCCGATCTGCGCGATGAAAGCGACCGCGAGGGCATGCGCATCGTCATCGAGCTGAAGCGCGACGCAACGGGTGAGGTGGTGCTGAACCAGCTCTACCGCATGACCAGCCTGCAAAGCGGTTTCGGCGTCAACATGCTCGCTCTCGACAAGGGGCGCCCGCGCCAGATGGGGCTGCGCGAATTGCTGGGCCTGTTCATCGAGTTCCGCGAGGAAGTGATCCTGCGCCGGGCCCGGTTCGACCTGAACAAGGCACGCGACCGCGCGCATCTGTTGATCGGCCTTGGCATCGCGGTCGCGAATATCGACGAGGTGATCCGCATCATCCGCGGCAGCCCGGATTCCAACACCGCGCGCGCGGCGCTGATGCAGCGCGACTGGCCGGCCGAGAATGTGCTGCCGCTGCTGGCGCTGGTGGACGATGCCGGCAACACGGTTTCCGAATCCGAAACGATCAAATTAACCGAGGCGCAGGCGCGCGGCATTCTGGAACTGCGCCTGGCGCGCCTCACCGGGCTGGAGCGTGAGAAGATCCAGGCCGAGCTTGCCGAAGTTTCCGAAAAGATCCGCGAATTGCTCGATATTATAGGCTCGCGCATCCGCCGGCTGGAGGTGATGCGCGATGAGCTCCTCGCCGCGCGCGCCAAGATCGCCAGCCCGCGCAAATCCTCGATCGAGGATGTGGAGGCGGATCTCGACGATGAAAGCCTGATCGAGCCGGGGCAGATGGTGATCACCCTGACACGGGATGGCTTTATCAAACGCACGCCGTTGGAGATGTTCCGCGCGCAAAATCGCGGCGGGCGCGGGCGCTCGGCCGCATCCACGCGCGGGGATGATATCGTCACGCGCAGTTTTAATGCGCACACGCATCAATTTGTCCTGTTCTTCTCGTCCGGCGGCAAGGTGTTCCGCGAGAAAGTCTGGCGCCTGCCCGAAGCGACGACGACAGCCAAGGGCCGGGCGCTGATCAACCTGCTGCCCGAGCTTGGAGCGGACCAGATCACCGCCGTGCTGCCGCTGCCGCAGGATGAGAGCTTGTGGGAAAACCTGCATCTCGTCTTTGCCACGGGCAGCGGCAATGTGCGCCGCAACCGGCTGGCGGATTTCCGCAATGTCCGCGCCTCGGGGTTGATCGCCATGAAGCTGGATGAGGGCGACCGGCTGATTGGTGTCGCCACCTGCCGCGACGGCGACGATGTGTTCCTCGCCACCCGGCTTGGCCGCTGCATCCGCTTTCAGATCACCGATGAAACCTTGCGCGTGTTCTCGGGCCGCGATTCAACAGGCGTGCGCGGCATTCGCCTGGCCGACGGGGATGTGGTGATGAGCCTTTCGGTGCTGCGCCACGTGGATGCGAGCCCGGATGAGCGCGCGGCCTATTTGAAGCAGCGCAGGACGGCGGATGACGAACAGCCCGTGGCCGAGGGCGAGGAGCCGGTGGCCGATGTCGCGCTGTCGGACGCGCGCATCGCCGAACTCGCGGGGGCGGAGGAATTGCTTCTCACGGTCACCGATTCCGGTTTTGGCAAGCGTTCCTCGGCCTATGAATACCGCACGACCGGGCGCGGCGGGCAGGGGATTGCCAATATCACCCTGTCATCCAAGCGCAACGGCACCGCCGTTGCGGCAAGCTTTGCCGTGCGCCCGGGCGATGACATTATGCTGGTCACAGATGGCGGCCGGCTGATCCGCGTGCCGGTTGACCAAGTGCGCGTGACCGGCCGCGCGGCCATGGGGGTTACGCTGTTCCGCCTGGATGATGATGAGCGCGTGACCAGTGTGTTCCCGGTTCTGGAAGAGGAAGAGCAGGAGGCTGAAAATGGCTGAGCTGATCGCCCTGTATCCCGGTACGTTCGATCCGATCACCAACGGCCATATCGACATCATCACCCGTGCGGCCAAGCTGGTTGATCGTTTGGTTGTCGGCGTTGCCGTGAATATTGGCAAAGGGCCGCTCTTTTCACTCGAGGAGCGGGTGGCGCTGGTTGAGGCCGAAATTCGTCCCATTGCCGACAAGGCCGGAATTTCGCTGGATGTGAGGCCTTTTTCCTCTCTGCTCATCAGCTTCGCGCGTGAGGTCGGCGCAAAAATGATCGTGCGGGGCCTGCGTGCCGTCTCTGACTTCGATTACGAATTCCAGATGACGGGCATGAATTACCGGCTTGATCCAGAGATTGAGACCGTTTTCCTGATGGCCAGTGAGCACCATCAGTTTATCTCCTCGCGTTTCGTCAAGGATATCGCCTCGTTCGGAGGGGATATATCAAGCTTCGTGCCGAAACTGACCTGCGAGAAGACCATGGCGAAATTCGAGAGGTAACGCATGATCAAACGCCGTTCTCTGTTGACCGCCGCTGCCGTAACCCCAATCATGACGGGATTTTCCATGAGCGAGACGCAAGCCGACACCTCTGTTTCTAACACGTTGAAGATGACGCTGAAATATGGCGACGTCACCATCGTGCTGCGCCCCGATCTGGCCCCGCTGGCGGCCGAGCGGCTGCGCACGCTGACCTCTGAGGGGTTTTATGATGGCTGCAAATTCTTCCGCGTGATCGCCGGCTTCATGGCGCAAACGGGGGATCCCACCAACACCGGTACGGGCGGCTCCTCGCTGCCCAACCTGCCGGCCGAGTTCACCAATCAGGCCAGCTTCCTGACCGGCACGCTGGGCATGGCCCGCACGCAGGATCCCAATTCCGCCAACTCGCAATTTTTCATCTGCTTTGACCCTGCCCCCTGGCTTGATGGCCAGTACACCATTGTCGGGCAGGTTACCGCCGGCATGGACGCGGTGCAGCAGATCAAGAAGGGCTCGGGCTCCAACGGTCAGGTGCAGGACCCGGATTCGATCCTGAAGATGGTAGTGGCGTAAGCCGAATCACTTGACGTGAGGGGGTAAAAATGGTTCTTGCCCCCATCCCCAAGGGCCGCGAGATCTTGGGTTTGTTTGCGGCGGTTAAAGCCGCCGCAAACATAAAATCATAGTCTAGAGGCGAGCCTGTAGCTCAGTGGTAGAGCATCCGACTTTTAATCGGACGGCCGTGGGTTCGACCCCCACCGGGCTCACCAAATTTTGCACACTCATTTCCATAGTTTGCGCGGAATAAGCGTACCGGTATCTGTGGCTTTCTGCTAACGCCAAGCCATGCAACGCGGTAAAATCGGCATTGTAACGGGATTGACCGCGGAGGCGCGGTGGCTGCGCTCTGCCGGCTTTATGGTGCAGGTGGGGGGCGGATTGCCCGAAGGGGCCGCGCGCGCGGCCGAGGCGCTTGTGCGGGATGGCGCGCACGCGCTGATCAGCTTTGGCTTGGCGGGCGGGTTAAAGCCAGGGGTGGCGCCAGGCAGCGTGCTGGTGCCCTTGGCCGTGATTGAAAAACATCAAACCTTCCCCTGTTCCTACGAGTTGATGGAGTTTTTGGGCGGCACCACGGGCGAAACGATTCTGGCCGGGCACAAAATTGCCGCCACGGCACATGAGAAGGCGCTGCTGTACCGGCGCAGCCATCCCGTGGCGATCGATCTCGAGTCGGGGGCCGTGGCCCGCGTGGCGCGGGCGCACAAGAAAGCATTTGCGGTGCTGCGGGCAATTGCCGACCCGGCGGAGCGCGACCTGCCGCCGGCCGCCATGATCGCGCTGAAGGAGGATGGGCGGATGGATCTGCCAAAAATCCTGTTTTCGGTACTCGGCCGGCCGCGCCAGATCGGCGCTCTCATCGCGCTGGGACGCGATGCCAAGGCGGCGCGCGGTGCCCTAACGTCGCGTTTGTCTAAATTGCCGCCAAATTCGCCGGCCTTTGTGGCGTGCGGCTAAGGTGCCGTGGCCGCTAATGTCCGCGCATGCGCGCAAGGCGTTTTAATTCTGTTTTTTGTCAGTGAGATAGCCGGTGGGAGAGGGTGGCTCCCGAAGTAGGACTCGAACCTACGACCGAGCGATTAACAGTCGCTTGCTCTACCAACTGAGCTATTCGGGACCGGCCCCGGCGCTATAGCCAAAGCTGAGCGACAGTGCAAGCGGGGGATGGTTGATTTTATATCGCCGCTCTCGTACAGACAGTCGCAGACGTGCGCGGGCGTGGTGGAACTGGTAGACGCGCCGGACTCAAAATCCGGTTCTGGTGACAGAGTGTCGGTTCGATTCCGACCGCCCGCACCACGTTTGCTCTGGCCGCCGCAATGCTTTTTGCGTTTGCACTTTTCTGTGAGTGGACTTTTCCTGGGCTTGTAGCCAGGATACAGACTTAATTAATGTTTTCCAATTAGGAAAAACGATCATGCAAAGGTCGTTTATGAAGATGGTTGAGATGCGGTGGGCGTTTGCCGCCTTCGGGGCGGCTTTGCTGAGGTTGCGGCGTGACCGCCGAGGAGTCACCGTGATTGAATATGGGATCATTGCCATTATCATCACGCTCGCCATTTTTGGCGGTCTGAGCCGAATCGGATCGGAACTGACCGTCCCCTTTAATCAGGTCAGTTCAGAATTATAGGTCATCGCGGAAGGGGCTATGGCGGCATGCGCTGGGAACAAGGTCTGATTGTAAGAAGCGAAGGCCGTTTTTGGTTTGATGTGGCGGCGAGCGGGACGCGGCATTAAATTTTCGTAAATTTTTCTTCGCGCTCGCTTGGGTTGTTTTGTCTAAAATTAAGACGCTGTTATATTGAATAATAAAAAATTATAGTCTTTTCGTAAAAAAGAATAAAAAAATCTAAAATGAATATAATTTTATAAAAAAATCATCAAAAAACAACACTAACGCGACGTAAAGTCATTAATTTAACCTAATGCGATGCGGTGCTGAAGAAGACAGGGGAGGGGATCACAGATTTTTGTTGGCCGCGCCATTTTCGTAGTTTGACAAAATCTCTTAGTTTCCGTGTATTAGCGCTAACCCTTTGCGGGTTGACATGGCGAAGGCAAATACAGGGTCCTGTTTTTCTGGTCATGTCCTCTGCTTCACGTCGTCCGCCTCGCGGCGGTTGAAATAAAATTTGAAAAGGATGTCCCGATGCTCGTGAATTATGTGCGTACCGTTCTTGCCAGCCTGAACGTCGACAAGCGTGCTGTCACCGCGATTGAATACGCGCTGATCGCCGCGCTGATCGCCGTCGTTATTATTGGCGCTGTGACCCAGTTGGGCAGTGGTGTTAAGAGCACGTTCTACAACGTGGCTTCCGAACTGTAAGGTTCGCATTCGTCTGGGTGGCCGGACGGATAATTATAAAGTGGCTGGCGGGGCAATCCTGCCAGCCGTTTTTTTTTGTGTTATCGCGCCGGAAAATTTTCATGAAAGATGACAAGACTTTAACGCTTATGTAGTTTATGATCTTGATAATACTAACATTGGGATGGCTCAAAAACGGTGCGAGAATTAAACCGGCGAGGCGAGGAGCTTGGATCATGAGACGGCTGTTGTGGCGGAGAGCGCGATGAGCGCGGGGCTGGCCGTTTTCGCGATCGTCCTGCTTGTTTATGCCGCGTTGCACGATCTCGCCGTTCGCACCATTCCCAACTGGTTGCCGCTGCTTTTGCTGGTTGTTGGCGTCTGCGCCCGTCTGCTGGATCATTCCTTGATGGCGGGTATGCTGGCCGCCGCCGTGGTCTTTGTGCTGCTCTTTGGCCTTTGGTTGGGCGGGGGGATGGGCGGCGGCGATGTAAAGCTTTGGGCGGCCAGCGTGTTGCTGGTGCCGCCTGTCTGGCGGTCGGAATTATTCTTTTTTTTGCATGTGGTCATGTTTGGCGGCATGCTGGCGATATTGTATCTGCTGCTGTCCTTTTTCGTCAGACGGCCGCGCGCCTCACGCGGGGGGGGGTATCTGCGCCGCTTTTGGCGTGTTGAGCTCTGGCGGATCGGCCGGCGGCGCGCCCTTCCTTATGCTTGCGCCATCGCGGCGGGGACCATTGCCGCCCTCCTGCCCAACGCTTTTCAGACCTAGGTAGATCATGGTTTTCCGTCTCGGTATTTTTGGTGTTTTGGTCGCCGCGCTGGTGGCGGTTCTGGTTTTTGCCTACTCCCTGGTCGGCCATCCCAAACCGCCGCCGGTGGCCGCCGCGCCGCCGCCGCCGCCTTCGGAGCAGATTCTGGTGGCCGCCAAGCCCTTGCAGGCCGGGGTGTTGCTGCAACCGGTTGACATTAACACCATCCATGTCCTGGTCAGCGCGGCTCCGGCGGGCGCCATTGTCGATAGCCCGGCCAATCGCGCCTCCTTGATGGGCGCGCTTGTGCGCACGCAGATCGCGGCGGGTATGCCGCTGCGTGACGATTGGCTGATTCATCCCGGCGATCATGGATTTCTGGCGGCGGTTCTTGCCCCGGGCATGCGCGCGGTCACCGTCGCGGTCAGTGCCGTGACAAGCTCCAACGGGCTGATCTGGCCGGGCGATACTGTGGACGTGCTGCTGACCCAGACTATTGCCGGCGCGCCCTATGCGCGCAGCATCGCCGCCGAGACCGTGCTGAGCGATGTCCGCGTTATCGCCACGGGGGCGGAATTAGCCAAAAACCCCGCGGCTGGGCCAAGCGGCGGTGGGGCGACCTCAACAGTCACGCTCGAAGTGACGCCCGAGCAGGCGGCGCGCTGCATTGTCGCCAGCCATCTTGGCACGCTCACCCTGATCGTGCATTCGGCGCAAGGTGCTGCCACCAAGACCAAGGGCAAGGCGCCCCCGGCGCCGCTAAAGCCGGTCTGGGCGGGCGATGTGTCGCCGGCTTATGCCAATGCAAAGCCCGCATCGCCACAAGTTTCCACGGTCAATGTCATTTCTTCGGGCGGTTCAGGGGAGTTCAAATTCTGATGCGTGCTTCGTTCCCGACCATTCTCCTCGCCCTGGGCCTGGGTCTGGCGCCCATGGTGCCGGCCGTTGCCGCTGGAACGGCCACATCCGTGGCGCGGCCTTATTATGGGTATATTTCGGTGGCCAAGGGGCGCGGCAAGCTGATTAAATTGCCGCATCCTGTCGCCAATCTCTTTGTCGCAGATGAGGGGGTGGCCACCGCCCGCCCGGCAAGCCCCGACACGATGTTCATTTTTGGCAAGGCGCCAGGTGAAACCGACATTGTCGCGACTGATGCGGATGGCCACCGCATTGCGCAATACACCATTATCGTGCAGCCCTCTGGCTATGCCGCGAATCAGGTTGAGCAGCAGGCGCCGCAACTGGTGCCTGGCAGCCATGTTACCGCCATGCCGGAGGCAAACGGCACAATCCTGCGCGGTACGGTGAACACGCCCGAAGATGCAAACAGAATCGTCAACCAAGCCCAGCTGCTCGGGAAGGGCACGGTGATCAATGATCTCACCGTGACGCAGCCCATTCAGGTGGAGTTGAAGGTGCGTATCGCGCAGATGTCGCGTACGGTTACCCGCTCGCTGGGTATTAATTGGAGTTCGGTTGGCACAAGCGGCATCAGTATCGGTAAGTTTCTGCTCTCAGGCACAACGTCATCCGCCGCCTCGGTGATTTCTGGCGCAACGCCGGGAACGGTCGGCGTTACCTTTCCCGGCGGGACGTTCCAAGGCGTGATCGACGCGCTGGCCCAGGACAATCTCGCGCATATTCTGGCGGAGCCAACCTTAACCACCCTATCTGGCACGCAAGCCAGCTTTCAGGTGGGCGGGCAATTTCCCGTTCCGGTGGCGTCGGGCAATAATGCCGTGTCGGTGTCCTTTAAGGATTATGGTCTGCAACTGACCTTTACGCCCACCGTGTTCTCCGACGGACGGATTGAGCTGAAGGTTGCGCCGGAAATCAGCCAGAAAGACACATCCAACAGCGCTACCATCTCGGCGAGCGGTTCAAGCGAATCGATCACTGTGCCGTCAGTGACAACCACCAGCGCCACATCAACCGTCATTCTGGGGTCTGGTCAGGGCATGGCCATTGCTGGCCTGCTCGAGGATAATACCGACCAAGTTGATAACGGCGTGCCGGGATTGAGCGAAGTGCCGCTGCTTGGCGCGCTATTCCGTGGCGATGGCTTCCAGCGGGTACAGCAGGAGCTGGTCATCACGGTAACGCCCTATATCGTCAACCCGGTTAATCATCCCGGGGCGTTGGCTTCGCCCGACGATGGCTGGACGCCGCCAAATGATTTGCAGCGAATCCTGCTTATGCGCGACAACGGCACCAACGCCCCTCAAGCCAGTATCCCCGGCGATGCCGGATTCATCGTGAAATGAAAGGGCAGCAAGTCATGCGTTTCCTTCCGCGTCTTGCCCTTTGCGGTGTGTTGCTGAGCTTAAGCGGGTGTGCCGGCGCGTTTAACCCGTTCCAGCGGGCGGGTAATTGGTCCGCCACCGGGGCGGCGAACGAAACCATTGCCCAACAGGCCGCCTATAAGTCTGATCTGCTGAGCGGCCGCGCCACGCCCGGCAGCAATGGCATGATGGCGGTGGGGCCTGTGAAAAAAACGCTAAACACGCTCGGAGGCGGAGGGAAGTGAGCAGGTTGGAGGCAATATGGACATGACACCATGCCGCGCCACCGCGCAAAGGAGGCCGCATGAACCAGCAAGGTTTACCTAACGTGCCCGTTGAGCAGGACCTTATCAGTCGGCCAGACCGGCTGACCGTTCTTGCCTTTCTGGGGGACCCCGCCACCGAGCAGGTGCTGCGCGACGGCTTGGGAGATATTGCCGCCAACGGCATGGAGATTCGCCGCGGCACGGTGCGCACCGCGATTGCCGCCATGGCCAAGATGCAGACGCCGGAAGTGCTGATTGTCGATATCGCGGGCGAGGAGCAGCCGCTGCACGCGCTGGGCGAATTGTCCGATGTGGTCGAGCCCGGCGTGCGGGTGCTGGTCATCGGCGATACGGACGATGTC
>JAKBBM010000074.1 GCA_021808545.1 Pseudomonadota bacterium
GATGCATGGCATTAGGACCGTCTCTATCCACAATATCACCTCACCCAAATTCAGGGCTGCAGTGTCCAGAAATTAACGCCGCGCCGCGAGGTGGGGAGCTCGCATCGGTTACAGACGCTCTGCCGGGTCCTTGCCGCGGATTTCGGTCTCGATGCGGTAGAGGGCGGCGATCCGTCTCAAGGCTTCGGTCGCGATCGGCGACGTGCCGGATTTGGCCAGATCGTAAAAACCGCGCCGCACATGGCTCCAGCAAAATGCCAGCGTCACCGGCGCATCATCGCGCGCCGGCCCGGCGAGCTGCTTGTAGGCATTGTAGCCATCGCATTGCACAAGCCCGCGGTAGCCGCCGAGCAAAGCATCGGCATGGCGTTTGGCCCGGCCCGTGGCGTATTGGTAAATCACCGCCGGCGGATCGGCACCGCCGCAGGCCCGGTCATCCCGCGCGGCCACCCAAAAATAGCCTTGTTTCGTCTTACCGCGACCGGGGTCGAGAATTTTTATCGTCGTTTCGTCCGCGAAGATTCTCGTAGACGAGAGCACCTCCAGATGCCCGCGGATCTCGCGCACGCTCATGCCGCGCGCATACATCGAGATGATCTTGTCATCGAACTCCGGGAACCGCCGCTGGTACTTCCCGATCAGCTTCGGGTCGAACGTCCCAGCCCGGTCGCGGGGGATGGCCAGCGTCACCTGCGAAGTGCCGCTCAATACCGTCTTCTTCGACGTCCCATTCCGCCGGTTACCCTGCTCAAGAGCCTCCTCATGAGCCAGGTGGTCGTCCAACTCGGCCGACAGAATGCGCTCCGATAGCGCTTTCTTCAGCTCATCCAGTAGCCCTCCGCTGCCAAACAGCTCCCGCGCATCGCGCCCAGCAAGCAAACGGTCAAGCAAGTCCTTATCAATCGCCATCTCATCGGGCCTCCTCGCCCAATCCTATGGCAATGCACAAAATTCCGGATAGTCCCGCCGTGCCGGATCAACCTTGCTTTGATATTTACGCCACAGCTCCCGATGCCGCGTGACCTTCGGCCGTAACTGCTCGGCGGGCAGAACGCTTTTTTTTGAAGCTGAGCCCTTCATCATGAACAAAGCGCCAGACCTGCACGTAGTCCACTTTCACGCCAAATTCAGCCAGTAGTTCGGCAGCAAGCCCGCGAAGGGTGAAATCGCGTTCAGCCCTGGCAATCAGCCAATCCCGCAAGCCCCCGCTCAATAAGCGTGGCTTGTGTCCCCCCATTGGCAAAGGCGCCGCACTACCACGCTCACGATAGCGGCAAACCCATCTGATCGCGCTGCTTTCAGAAACATCAAACCGTGCGGCCGCAGCCCGAGCCGACAGTCCGCCAGTCACAACGGATTCAACAACCCGCTCGCGTAGATCCATCGAATAGGGCTTCACCATGCAAGGCTGGCCTCCAATCCCAGCACAAAGCTTGAATCACAATTCAAACCGCGCCGGAATCCCACGATTCAAATAAATGTCATCACACTAGAATCAGACCGGTTCGAGCCTCGTCAACAGCTTAAGTTAACGCCTATGGGCGCGAGGCCCCCTTTTTTCTTAAGTCACTTCCTCGGGCGGTGCCTTCTCGGCCCCATCGTCGCCTTCTTCGGGTTCCGGCTTGGGCAGGGCCAAAATGGGGGCTTCGGCAATGTCGAAGGCGAGCTTGCCGTCCTTTACCGTTACCTTTACCGCGCCGCCCTTCACCAGCTTGCCGAACAGCAGCTCTTCCGCCAGCGGCTTCTTGATAAGCTCCTGGATGACGCGGCCCAGCGGGCGCGCGCCATAGAGCGGCTCGTAACCCCGCTCGGCCAGGAATTCCTTGGCCGCGGAGGACAGCTCGATCGTCACGTTGCGGTCGGCGAGCTGCGCCTCCAGCTGCATGACGAATTTTTCCACCACGCGGCCGACGATTTCCGGCGTAAGGGCCGCGAAGGGGATGATGGCATCGAGCCGGTTGCGGAATTCCGGCGTGAAGAGGCGCTTCACCGCTTCCTCATCCTCGCCCACGCGCACTTGCTTGCCGAAGCCGATGCCCGGCTTCTGCATGTCGGTCGCGCCGGCATTGGTGGTCATGATGAGGATGACGTTGCGGAAATCGATCTTCTTGCCGTTATGGTCGGTCAGCTTCCCGTGATCCATGATCTGGAGCAGGATGTTGAACAGGTCTGGATGCGCTTTCTCGATTTCGTCGAGCAGCAGCACGCAATGCGGGTGCTGGTCGATGGCGTCGGTCAGCAGCCCGCCCTGGTCGAACCCGACATAGCCCGGGGGCGCGCCGATGAGGCGGGAGACGGAATGCCGCTCCATGTATTCAGACATATCGAACCGGGTCAGCTCGATGCCGAGTGTGGCGGCAAGCTGGCGCGCAACCTCGGTTTTGCCGACGCCGGTGGGGCCGGAGAAGAGGTAGTTGCCGATCGGCTTCTCGGGGTCGCGCAGCCCGGCGCGGGAGAGCTTCATGGCGGCTGAAAGCGCCTCGATGGCGGCGTTCTGGCCAAACACCATCGATTTCAAATCGCGTTCCAGATTGCGCAGCACCTCCTTGTCGTCGGTCGAGACCGATTTGGGCGGGATGCGCGCGATCTTGGACACCATCTCCTCGACATCCTTGAGCGTGACCGTCTTGCGGCGCTTGCTCTCGGGCTGGAGCATGCGCGCCGCACCGGCCTCGTCGATCACGTCGATGGCCTTGTCCGGCAGCTTGCGGTCGTTGATGTATTTTGCCGAAAGCTCGACGGCGGCGCGGATCGCGTCGTCGGTATAACGGACCTTGTGGTGCTTCTCATAGGCCGTTTTCAGGCCCTTGAGGATTTTCACCGTGTCCTCGACCGAAGGCTCGTTCACGTCGATCTTCTGGAAGCGCCGCACCAAAGCGCGGTCTTTCTCGAAGTAGTTGCGGAACTCTTTATAGGTGGTGGAGCCGATGCAGCGCAGCGTGCCCTGGGCCAGAGCGGGTTTGAGCAGGTTGGAGGCATCCATGGCCCCGCCCGAAGTGGCACCAGCGCCGATGACGGTGTGGATTTCGTCGATGAACAGGATGGCGCCGGGCGAATTCTCTATCTCGGTCACCACGGCTTTCAGCCGCTCCTCGAAATCGCCGCGGTAGCGCGTGCCGGCCAGCAGCGAGCCCATATCCAGCGCGAAGATGGTGGCGTTGAGCAGCACCTCCGGTACGTCGCCATCGATGATGCGCTTGGCCAGCCCTTCCGCGATGGCGGTTTTGCCCACGCCGGGGTCGCCTACATAAAGCGGGTTGTTCTTGGTGCGGCGGCACAGAATTTGGATGGTGCGCTCAATCTCATGCTCGCGCCCGATCAGCGGGTCGATCTTGCCCTCTTTCGCGCGCTTGTTGAGGTTGATGCAGTAGGTGGAAAGCGCGTCCTGGCCGCGCTTGGCGCTGCCCTTCTCCTCGCGCTCGTTCGGCTCGGCGGGTTCGGACGAGCCAGTGGGCGGGCGCGGGCTGGATTTGCCGGGGCTTTTGGCGATGCCGTGGGAGATGAAATTGACGGCATCCAGCCGTGTCATGTCCTGTAATTGCAGGAAATACACGGCATGGCTCTCGCGTTCGGAGAACAGGGCGACCAGCACGTTGGCGCCGGTGACCTCGTCCCGCCCCGAGGATTGCACATGGATGGCGGCACGCTGCACCACGCGCTGGAACCCGGCGGTGGGTTTGGGGTCGCCCGCGCGGTCCGTGGCCAAACCGGCCAGGTCCTTGTCGAGAAACTCAGTGAGGTCTTTTTTGATCTTCTCGATATCCACCCCGCAGGCGCGCAGCACCGTCAGCGCGTCCGCATCATCGACCAGCCCGAGCAGCAGGTGCTCAAGGGTCGCGTATTCGTGCTTGCGGTCTGCGGCCAGTTGCAGGGCCCGGTGCAGAGTCTGTTCAAGATTGCGAGACAGCATGGATTACATTCCTTCACGCCGCGGGACGGCGCTTTGAGTTCCGGGCTGAAACACGGCCTGCCCGGCCGGCCTGGCATTTCCGCCATCGCGGTATGTCATCTTACATTCACATGGGGTTGGCGAGGAAAAATAAACTGTCATTCTTTCTCAATCGTGCATTGCAAGGGGTGCTGGTTCTGGCGCGCCAGATCCATCACCTGCGTCACCTTGGTTTCCGCCACCTCGTATGTGTAAACGCCGCACACGCCCACGCCGCGGCGGTGCACATGCAGCATGATCTGCGTCGCCTGGTCGCGCGATTTTTGGAAAAACCGTTCCAGCACATGCACCACGAATTCCATCGGCGTGTAATCGTCGTTGAGCATCAGAACCTTGTACATCGTGGGCTTGCGCGTTTTGGGGCGCGGTTTGACCACCACCCCTACATTTGGCCCCTCTGTGCCCTTGCGCCTGTCATTCTCGCTCATACCCGTGCCCTGAATCGTATTCGTGTCCTGGATCATACCCTGGATTATATCCTGGATCATACCCTGCATCATCTACTCCGCGTTCCGCGCCCGAAACCCGTGCGCGGCGGAGGCATAATGCCAGCCGTGTTTCAGCCGCCCCCGGTTTCAACATATCGAATGGCGTGGCGTGATTGAAAGAGTGTTTTTCTCTCCCGGCCAGAAAAACATGGTTTCGTGAAGACATGATATACGCACGAGCCGTGCATGCGCATAACGCGCATAAGCATAAAAGGCCGGCCCGGTGCCGGGCCGGCCTTTTATGGCCAGGAGTTGCGGTAGACTGGTATCTCCTGCCCGGCGGGCCAGCCTGGATAAAGCCGGGCTGGCGAAAATGGCCTGGCACCAGCTTGTGCCAAGCCACCCGGGAGAGATAAGGGCCGGTTTAGTGGGCCTTGCCGAAGGTTTCCACGGCGAGGGAGATGCGCGCGGTAATCGGCGCGATGGCCTGCTCAGCCAGCTTCACGGTGGCATCCGTCAGCTTGTTGCTCTCGGATACGGCCTTCTCGATGCTCGACTTGGTGAAGCCGGTCTGCAGGTCCACGGCTTCCTTGACGGATTTAACGCCCATCAGGGATTTTCCGAAGGCCACGGATTCTTCGAGCGAGCTCTTGGAGCTGACGGCGAATTGCTTGGACAGGTCCTGCATGCCGCTGACATAAATCTGCGTTGCCTTGATGAAGGCTTCCATGTTGCCCTGGCTGAAGGACAGCAGCTCTTCGGAGGTTTTCACGGCTTTCTCAACGCCTTCCTTCAATTTGGCCTGAGAGGTCTCAAGGCCTTTGGTGGCTTTTTCAATCCCCTCGCGCACGGCGGCTATGGATTTCTCGAAATTCTTGACGGAGACTTCGGCTGCGGTCTCGATGGTGCTGGCGGCCTCGGTGGCGGCGGCCGTGGCCGATGCTTTGGTTTTGGTGGCGCTCATAGTAAGGATTCTCCCGGTAGAACAAAGGGGCTGCACAGACTCCAGCCAGGCGAGTGGTCTACGACGATATGCCGCAGTGCAGCAGTGCCCTTATAATTAACCCGCCCCCCGGCGTCAATGTTTTTTGTGCAATGCACAATATTGTCATGAAGGCGAAAATCGGCCTGTATCCGGCGGGTAACGGTGTATTTTCTGAGGGAAGCGCAGTAACGCTTTGGCTTTACATAAAATCAGCACATAAAATGATGATTTTCCCTCGACATGGCGTGGCGGGGCGGATTAAATGTGAGACAGGTTTTTTTGCGAATGGGAGCGCGCCGGATGAAGGCAGGGAGGCATCGCGGGGTTTTGCCGGGTCTTGCGGGGCTTTGCCTGGCGGCATTGGCCGCCATTCCGGTCAGCGCCAGGGCTGGTAATTACGGTTACGGCGGCAACGCATACGCGGCCGCAGAGGGGCCGACCTCGCCAGGGGTCAGCAGCATCCTCATCGATGCGCAAACCGGGGCTGTGCTCTCGGCCCGTGGCGCCGACGTGGAGCGCTACCCGGCCTCGCTCACCAAGCTGATGACGCTGGACCTTGCCTTCCAGGAGTTGCAGGACGGCCAGTTGAGCCTGGATACGCGGTTGCCTGTGTCTTACCACGCGCAATCGGTTGAGCCTGTTAAGCTCGGGCTGCTGGCCGGGCAGACCATCTCGGTGCGGGATGCGATTCTGGCCATGACCACCATGTCGGCCAATGATGCCGCCACGGCGCTGGGCGAGTATCTGGGCGGCGGGTCCGAGGCGCGGTGCGCGCAGATGATGAACGCGCGCGCTCAGGCGCTGGGCATGACACGGACACATTTCATGAACGCTTCTGGCCTGCCAAGCGCGGCCCAGTACACCACGGCCCATGACATGGCGATTCTGGCCCGCGACATTGTAGTGCATTACCCGCAATTCCAGAGCTTTTTCGAGGTGACGTCGTTCGAATTCCGTGGGACGCCGGTTTACAGCAATAATTTGATGCTGAAGCTCTATCCTGGCGCCACCGGGATGAAGACGGGCTTTACCGATCTCGCCATGTTTAATCTCGTGACCAGTGCCGAGCGCAATGGGCATGAGCTGATTGGCGTAGTGCTGCACGAGCCGGGCTGGGGCGCCAGCTACAGGCAGATGACGGCGATGCTGAACAGGGGCTTTGCCGGCGCGCCGGCACAAGGCGTGCTGGTGGCCGATGCGGCGGCGCTGCCGTTTCCGCCGCATGGACCATTGCCGGTGCCGCCACCTGCCCCGCAGGAATATGCCACCCTGGCGGGTGCGCCGGCGGCGCTATCCGGCTTGCCGCCGCCACCGCCCGCCGCGCCGGTGGAGCGCGTGGCTGACCGCGCCCAGGGTGAAGAGGTGGGCGGCTGGGTCGCGCAGCTTGGGGTTTTCAGCCGTATTTCCAGCGCCCGCAGCGTGGCTATTAACATGCGCCGGCTGCGTGGCGTGGGTGTGGCCCGCATAACCCGCCTGCAGCATGATGGCCGCATATTATGGAGCGCCCAGCTTGCCGGGCTGAGCGACCATGCCGCGCATAAAACCTGCGATGTGCTGTTCGCGCGTGGCGATAGCTGCCTTGTGCTGCCGCCGCCGGCCGACCATCTGGCCATGCTGACCGAGGATAGTGGAACTTAATTAGCTGAAAAATAATGCTTTTATGAATTCCCAGCGAAACGGGGGGCAGGCAGGCGAAGGTGCGCCTGACGGGTGGATTTGGCGCAGGGGCAAACCCGCTCTATGAGCGCGGCGCATGCATAGTTTAAGCCTTGTCAACCTGCTTGCCAGTGCCGGGAATTCCTGGGTGTTGCAGGCCGCTATTATTATCTGTGGCACGTTCATCCTGGAGGATGCGGCGACGCTGCTGGCCGCGATGCAGGTGGCAACGGGCGCGCTCTCGCTGGAGCTGGCCCTGGGCTCGCTTTATGCCGGTATCGTGCTGGGCGATTTGGGGCTTTACGGGCTTGGCTACCTCTCGGGCCACCATGCCTGGGCGCGGCGGCTGGTGCCGCACCAGCGGCGTGAACTGGGGCGCGATTGGGTGAGCCAGCGCGTGATTCCCCTTGTTGTGGTCAGCCGCTTCGTGCCCGGGCTGCGCCTGCCTACATATACCACGCTCGGTTTTTTGCGCGCGCCGCTGCTGCATTTCGCGCTGGGGGCCATTGCCGCCACCCTGGTGTGGACTTCGGCCTTGTTTTACGTCTCGCTTAAGCTGGGCGCATTGATGCTGCATTATTTGGGTATTTGGCGCTGGGCCGGGCTTGCTGTATTCCTGCTCATCATCATCGGGGTCGGGCGTTTCGCGGCGCGTGCCTATACTAAAAGGACGGATTCATGAGCGAAGCGGTCTTAGGCTCCATCTGCGGCAGGCCCCGGCGCGGGCCGGTCTCGTTTTTCGAGTTCTGGCCGGGATGGCTGTTCTATACCCCCGTGGTGCTGTTCTGGGTTGCGCAATCTATCCGCCATGGCAGCGCCACCCTGCCGTCGCTCGCCAATCCCAGCATCGCCGCGGGCGGTATATGTGGCGAGTCGAAGAATGAGATTCTGGATTTGGCCGGGAAGGTGGCACGCCCCTGGGTGGCCGATTATGCCGCCATGACCACGCTGGCCCATGCCGACAGCACCGATCTGCCGGTGGCGCTGGCCGCCATGGCGCAGGCCGGGCTGCAATTTCCCGTGGTGGCCAAGCCGGATATGAGCTGCAATGGCGTGGGTGTGCGCGTGGTGCGCGACGAGGCGCAGCTTGCGGCTTATCTGGCTGCCTTCCCCCGCGCCACGGCGCTGCAATTGCAGCGTTTGGTGGAGTATCCGGGTGAGGCGGGTATTTTTTACATCCGCCATCCGGGCGAGGCGCGCGGGCGAATCACCTCTGTTACACTGAAATACCCGCCGATGGTAACGGGCGATGGGCGGCGCAGTGTGAAGGCGCTGATTGCGGCGGATGAGCGGCTGAATGCGGTGTCGCACCTGCTGCTGCCCAAGCTGGGCGCCCAGGCTGCGCGCGTGCCGGCGCCGGGCGAGCGGGTGACGCTGGTGTTTGTCGGCAATCATTGCCGCGGCTCCACCTTCAAGGACGGGCTGCATATCGTTACCCCGGCGCTGGAGGCGCGGATTGACGAGATTATGCGCGATGTACGGGATGTGTATTTCTCGCGCATCGACCTGCGCTACGAATCGCTGGAGAGCCTGCGCGAGGGGCGGGGCTTCAAGATCATCGAGTTCAACGGCGCGGCCTCGGAGGCAACCAATATCTGGGACCCGGAGATGACGCTGGGCAAGGCGTACCGGGAGCAGTTCTTCCATTACGGCCAGGCGTTCAAAATTGGCGCCGCCAACCGTGAGAAAGGCTGGAAGCCCGTGGGGCTGGTGCAACTGGCGCGGCTGTGGCGGCAGCAGAAGAAGCTGATGGCGGCCTACCCCGCCAACGACTGACCACGTTCTGCGTGCATGGGTGATGCGCCGTGCCGTTGTTGCGGTGCGGCGGCTTTCACTTCACTTTACCTTGTACGCCTGAATGAGGGGCGACAGGAGGAGTGAGGCCATGCCGCTGAAGAGTCCGGCGCCGCGTAAAATGCTGCATCTGCGGGACATCGCCTTGCGCGGTTATGAGCGCGAGGATGGGCTGTTCGACATTGAAGGTCATCTGACGGATGTTAAGACCTATTCGCTCGGCACGCCCGAGCGGCCTGGATTCGCGGCAGGAGAGCCGGTGCATAATATGTGGCTGCGGATTACCATCACGCCCGAGTTCGAGATTCGCGCGGTGGAGACGGAGATGGAATCCACCCCGTACGCCTATTGCCAGGGGGCTGGGCCGAACATGCAGCGCATTGTGGGCCTGCGCATTGGCAAGGGCTTCATCAAGGAGGCCCTGGCACGGCTGGGCGGCGGCGAGGGCTGCACGCATTTGCGCGAATTGCTGCAACCGCTTTCCACAGTGGCCTTCCAGACAATTAATCGCGGCGCGCCCAAGCTGCGGATCGCGGGCGGCACGCCCGATCCACGTATGAATAATAGCTGTTACGCTTATTCCGACGGCAGCCCGGTAATGGAGGCCACGTTGCGGGCCATGGCGGAAAATTCGTCGGAGTAGGGGGTAAAACAGGGTATTTCCCGGCTTGCTGTAGTGATTTCCCTATGTTACTGCCCCGCCGGGCCTATTGGCGGGCCTTTTGTTACACCAGACCACGGCAAGTACGGGATAAAAATATTGGCCGAGATCACAGCGACGGGCGAGACGAGGCTTTCCGCGCGCTATGCGGCGGCGCTTTACGCGCTGGCGTTTGAGCGTGGCGCCTTGAATGAGGTGGCCGTGCAGATGGAGGCGCTGGGCCGGCTGATTGCCGGCACGCCGGCGCTGAAGGCGCTGCTGGCCAACCCGCTGACAGATTTGGCCAAGGCCGGGCCGGTACTGAACGAGGCGCTGAGCGTGCAGGGTTTTGGTGAGCTGGTGCGGCATTTTGTGGGCGTGGTGGTGGCCAACCGCCGCCTGCGCGATTTGCCAGCCCTGATTGCCGGTTTTGCCGCTTATGCCGCCGCCAAGCGCGGCGAAATGCCCGTGACCGTAACCACGGCGCACCGTTTGACCGACGTGCAGCGCACCCAGTTGCTTGCCCGCCTTACCGAGGCCGGGTACGGCAAGGTTCTGCTCTCCGAGCGCATTGATGCCAGCCTGCTGGGCGGCATGGTGCTGCAGGCGGGAACCAAAATTTACGATACGAGTTTGAAGTCACGCCTTAACCGGCTCAATTATTCTCTCAAGGGAGCTGCCTGATATGGAGATCCGCCCAGCCGAAATCTCCGAGATTCTGAAGCGTCAGATCGCGGATTTCGACACC
>JAKBBM010000015.1 GCA_021808545.1 Pseudomonadota bacterium
GGCAGGCAGAGCAGGACCTCTCGCTCCCTGACCAGATCACCCAGGCCGAAGGTTTCTGTCAGGGTAAGGGCTGGCAGGTAGTGGAGCGCTTCATTGAGCCCGGTGCCTCGGCCACCGATGACCGCCGCCCCGAATTCCAGAAGCTCATCGATCTGGCGACCGGCCCGGACCGCCCCCTGGACGTCATCCTGGTCCATTCGATGTCACGCTTCTTCCGCGACCAGTTCCAGTCGGAATTCTATATCCGCAAGCTGCGCAAAGCCGGGGTCGAGGTCGTCTCCCTTACCCAGCCCTTCGAGAACGACCCCACCGGAAATCTCATGCGCCAGTTCCTGGGGCTGTTCGACGAATACCAATCCAAGGAGAATGCCAAACATACGCTGCGCGCCATGCGCGAGAATGCCCGTCAGGATTTCTGGAACGGCGCCCGCCCACCCTTTGGCTATGCCGTTGAAGAAGCCGAGCGCCGTGGCGCCAAGGCCAAGAAGCGCCTAGTGATCCTGGAAGCAGAGGCGGTGCTGGTCCGGCATATCTTCGACCTCGCCCTGGGAAGGCATGGCCCGGCGCTCGGCATCAAGGCGATCGTCAACCGGCTCAATGGCGAGGGCATCAGCTTCCGCGGCAAAAAATTCCAAATCTCCAGTGTGCACCGCATCCTGTCCAGCCGCACCTATATGGGCGAGCACATTTTTAATCAGCGCTGCGCGAAGACAGGGGAAGAGAAACCGCAAGAGGAGTGGGTAACATCCGCCGTTCCCGCGATCATCACCCCGGAGGATTTTGAGCAAATCCAGGCCAGTCTGGCGTCCCGTAACCCAAAGCGTAACCCGCCGCGCGTGGTCAACGGCCCGACGCTACTTACGGGCCTCGCCCGTTGCGATACCTGCCAAAGTGGCATGACCATCCGAACCGGCAAATCCGGGCGCTATCGCTATTACACCTGCGCCGGCTGCGCCCAGAAGGGGAAGAGCTATTGTGCCGGGCGTTCCATATCCATGCCCGCACTCGATGGCATGGTGATCGAGCATCTCGCGGACCGGTTGTTCACCCCGGAGCGGCTGAAGATCGTCCTGGAAGCCTATATTGCCCAGTCGGCCGACGCGCAGATCGAGCGCACCCGAAAGCTCGTCATCGCCAAGCAGCGCCAGACGGAGATCAGCGGCAAGATCAGCCGCCTGCAGCAGATGGTCGCCAACGGGCTGATCGAAAGCGATGACCCGGACCTCGCCAACCAGACGCAGGGTCTGAAGGTCCAACGGACTCAGGCGGCGCAGGAGGTGACACTACTCGAACAGGCCGCCTCAACCAGCAATGCGGCGATTACCGAGGCCAAGCTGGCCCGATTTGCCGAAGCCATTCGCCAAGCCATGGCGACCCCTGATCCAGCCTTCCGCAAGGCCTATCTGCGCCTGTTCGTGGATACCGTGACCGTGGGAGATTCAGAAATAGCCATCTCCGGCCCAAAAGCCGCACTGGCCAAAGCTGCATCACTCAATGAACTGCCGCTGACTGGCACAATGGTGCCCAGTTTTGTTCGAGAATGGCGTCCCCGGCGGGATTCGAACCCACGGCCCCAGGATTAGGAATCCTGTGCTCTATCCTGCTGAGCTACGGAGACGTTTGAAAAGATTTATACGTTTCTTCGTGGCTGTAAATCCATAGCTGATGTTCAAAAGCTATGAAGCCGGGCAAAATAAGGCCGGCGGGCAGGGAGGAAAATATGCCAAAAGCTTATCTAGCGGGACCGGATGTGTTTTTGCCTCATGTGGCTTCGATCGCGGCTGCCAAAATTGCCCTGTGCGCACGTTATGGTATTACCGGCATATCTCCATTTAACTCCGATTTTGCCGCAGGACTGCCCGCGCAAAAATTATGGCGCCAGATTTACGAGGACGATGTCCGCCTGATGCGTGAAAGCGACCTGATCATCGCTAATCTCACGCCGTTTCGCGGTGCATCAGCCGATGCCGGCACGCTGGTTGAGCTGGGATGGTTTTTAGGGCAGGGGCGGCCGGTTTTTGCTTACTCCAATGCCGTTGAGGATTTTGCAGCCCGTACCCGGGCCCAGATTGGGGTCTTGCCTGATCCGCTACCGGGTATTGTGGTTGAGGATTTTGGTTTGGCGGATAATCTAATGATTGCAGGGGCTGTTGAATATGGCGGCGGCGGACGGCTTTACCGCCCCGAAGATGGGCAGGCGCGAGCTTTTGATTCGCTCGATGTGTTTGAGCGTTGCGTGGCCGCGGCGGCGGCGTTGTTCAAGACCACCACAAAGGCCTGTTGCTGAGAGAAGGCTAAGGATTAAGCCGGTAACCGCCATTTTCAGTCAGCAGCAAGCGGGCCACGCTTGGATCGGGCTCAATTTTCTGGCGTAGCCGGTAGATATGCGTTTCCAGAGTATGTGTCGTAACCGCGGCGTTATATCCCCAAACCTCGTTGAGTAAGATCTGCCGGGCTACAGGCTGGCCGGCGGCGCGGTACAGGAATTTTAGAATGGCCGTTTCCTTGTCGGTCAGGCGCACCCGTCGCCCGCTTCCATCTTGCAATTGCCGGGTGCCGGGACGGAATTCGTACGGTCCAATCGTAAAAACGGCATCTTCGGAGCTCTCGAAGGTACGCAATTGTGCGCGCAGCCGGGCCAGCAATTCGTTCAACCGGAAAGGTTTGGCGACATAGTCATTCGCGCCCGCATCCAGGCCGCGCACAATATCGGCTTCTTCCGATGAGGCGGTGAGCATGATGATTGGAGTTTTAAGGCCCCGGGCCCGCAAGCGACGGCAAAAATCACGCCCATCGCCGTCTGGCAGACCAACGTCGAGCAGAAGGGCGTCATATCGCCCCTCGCGTGCGACAAGGAGAGCTTCAGCATCGGCGATTGTTTCCGCCTCGTCGGGAGCAAACTCGCCATCTTGAAGCAATTGTTCGATCAGCGCCGTGCGCAGGGCGGCATCGTCATCCACCACAAGAATCGACCGTTGCCCGGACATTGAAAGCACTCCTTTACAATTCCTTCAGAATATATCCTTCTTTTTCAGGGCTGTCAGCCTATCTATCTGGTCATCAGTTCAATCCAGGCTTATTTGAAGTTCATGAAGGATGTTTTTCCGCAACCGGGTGCTCCGTTGGGTACACCAAGAACCCGAGCCGTACACCGTGCCATTGCCGAGGCGCGGCGTGGCGTGCCGGTCGTGCTGGCGGCGCGTAAACCATTGATTATAGCCCCAGCTGAGACGGTTGGCGCCGAGGGGCTACGGCTAATCGATATTCTTTCAAATGGTCCGGCGGCCTTGTTACTCAGCCCTTCCCGTGCAGCGGCTGTGCTGCGGCATGATGTGCCCGATACAGTCCCGGCCATTGCGCTGCAGTTAGCCCGGCCACTCATTGACGCGGCAACGCTCAAACGTGCGGCCGACCCAACGATGGAACAGATTTTGCCCGAATTTACGGTGATGGCGCCGCCAGAGGAGGCGCAGGCCGCGCTGGCGCTGGGCAAGTTAGCGCGTTTGTTGCCTGCCATGGTTGCCGCGCCGGTGAAGCCAGGCTGGGCCAGCCAGAGGGAAGGGGCGGATTTGCTGGCCGTGCCCGCGGCGGATTTGCTGGCTTATCCGCTTAATTTGGCGGCATCACTAACCAAAGTGGCGGAAGTACCCGTTCCCCTGGATGCCGCGCGGGATGCACGGCTGATTGCATTCAGAGCCTTGGATCAGGGAATCGAACATATGGCCATCTTGGTTGGCGCACCGGAAGCCCAAGATGCGCCCTTGGTTCGTATTCATTCAGAATGTTTTACCGGTGACCTATTGGGCAGCTTGCGATGCGACTGCGGTCCCCAGCTGCAAGGCGCGATTCAGCGCATGGCCCAAGAAGGCGCGGGCGCGGTTCTATATTTGGCCCAGGAGGGGCGAGGTATTGGGTTGATCAATAAATTGCGGGCCTATTCGCTGCAGGATCAGGGGTTGGATACGGTAGATGCTAACCGTGCCCTGGGATGGCAGGCGGATGAGCGAAATTTTCATATTGCCGCCTCGATGCTGGACGCCTTGGGGCTTAAGAAAATCCGTTTGTTGACTAATAATCCGGAAAAAGTGAATGGGTTGCGCGCGTGCGGTGTTGAGGTCACGGAACGCGTGCCACATGAATTCGCCCCGAATGGAGTGAATGATTCCTATTTGGCGACCAAAGCGCGCCGCTTTGGCCACCTGCTTGGTTGAGTTTACGCTAAAGGAGGGCGCGCTAAGGGGCGCTGGGCTAAATTTGCGCGCGGCATGGGGGCGGGCAGGCATCCGGCGTGAGAAAATTGAGGGCGATGGCGCCACGCCTGCTGGGGTATTGCGGCTAATGCGTGTTTTATACCGACCAGACCGTTTGGCCGCGCCACGCTCCGCTGTTCCTGCCACGTCCCTTTCTCCTGAGGATGCTTGGTGCGACGATCCGGCGGATCCGGCCTATAATTGTCCTGTTCGCCGGCCTTATGGCGCCAGCCACGAGGCCTTGTGGCGTGATGACGCGGTGTATGATATAATTGGTGTGTTGGATTGGAATCTCGGCCCCATCGTCGCGGGGCGCGGTTCAGCTATTTTTCTGCATCTTGCAACGCCTGATTATACCCCAACGGCTGGGTGCATAGCTCTGTCTCCGCCTGATTTGCAGGCCGCCCTGGCAAAGGGGTTGCGGGCTATCCATGTGTCGGAATAACCCGGGCTGGTCCAGTTGATTTCGTTGGTTATTTGGCCTGTGATAGTTCTATTTCGGCCGTAATATCGGCTGAAACGATAACCGCCCCGGGCGATGATTGCGGCGCTGGCATGGCGGCTTTGGCCATGGCTTGCATTCTGATAAGGGGGGCAGGACTTGAGGTTGTGACGCGTAGCGTTTTAATGCCCATGACATGTTGATGCAGGGTATTGGCAATGGCATCGGCTTGGGTTCTGATCTGCGAAAGAGCATTCACGATAGCCGCTTGCCGGGCTTGGTTATGCCCCGCCATTGATAACACACCCTCCAGCTCGTTCAGCATCAGCCCGTTTTGTTGCAATGCACTAAGCAGGCTGCGCAAGTCTGGTGGAGGCACGCCGTCTTTGCAGGGAAGAATAAGATGCAGGGTTTGCCGGGCGGTGAAGACCGGTTGTTTGGAATTCTGTGGCGTTATGGAGTAGGTGTTGTAGTCTGCCGTCGTGGCGGTTAGCCCCGCGACCCCATGAGCCAAGCTTAGGGCTTTATTCATGGCTTTGTTCACCCTGGCTTGGGCTAAGGCGGCTTGGGCGGCGCTCACTTGCACCGTGAGGTTCGCCACGGCCTCATCCGGCATGGCTTGCGTCTGCCCTGTGGCATTTAGGGTCAGCAAGGTCTGCGCGAGGGCCAAGGGAGCGAGTAAAAGCAGAAGAGCCGTTACGGCAATGCCGCGCAGGATTTGCATCATTCAGTCCATATTCCCGGTATCGGTGGCGTTTCGAGGTGGAAATCGTTAAAGGCTGTGTCTCAGGCACGAGTGTGGTGTTTTGCCACCCGCCGCGCAAGAACGAAAATGGACCTATTCGTTCAGCATTGTCTCGGCGCGGGCAAGATCAGCGGCGGTTGTGATTTTAAAATTATCTTCGGAGCCAGGTACCATTTCCACGCGCAAGCCCGCATATTCGGCAACCATGGCATCATCCGTGAATTCACGCTGGGGAGCGGTTTGCACGGCATGCCGGTGCGCCGCCATGATCTCGGCATAGCGGAACCCTTGGGGAGTTTGCGCGCGGTATAGACCTTGCCGGTCCACGGTGCCGGTAATGATGCCATTTTCCACCCGTTTGAGGGTATCTGCCAGCGGTACGCCGGCTAGCGCGGCGGGGCTGCGCGTTAGTGCCTCTAATATAGCGGATATGGTTTGGGGGGTAACAAACGGGCGCACCGCATCGTGGATTAAAACCATCTCCGGATGTAGTCCGGCGATACCTTCCAAGCCAAGGCGTGCGGAATCCTGCCGTGTCGCTCCGCCAAACAGAACGGGGCAGAGCTTATCCAGCCCTTCGGTGGCGGCTGTATAAAGAGCTTCGTCATCGGGATGAATCACGACCTGAACCGCGCCGATTACGGCATGGCGGGTCAAGGCCTGAATTGTGTGGCGCAAGATCGGCTGTCCGGCGAGCGGCAGATATTGCTTGGGCAAGGCGCCACCCAGCCGGTAGCCGCGCCCCGCTGCCACGATCAAACCGATATTCATTTTCATCTCCTGTTCAGCCCATGCCCGGATGAACGCGCCCAAGCACAGAAACTATCATCATGCAATCTATAAGGATTGAAGCATAAGCATAGACCCACGGCCCGCACGTGTGCGGCTGGAAGGTTGGTTCTGTCGCGTTTTCTTGCTACGGGGGCGCGATGGACCAGACCTTACACCAATCCGCGGCTGAAACCGGCGTGCCGCCCCGCCGGACGTTTGCGATTATCTCCCACCCGGATGCGGGTAAAACCACACTGACAGAGAAATTGCTCCTATTTGGCGGCGCGATTCGCGAGGCCGGCATGGTCAAGGCGCGTCAGGACCGGCGTCAGACCCGTTCAGACTGGATGAAGATCGAACGCCAGCGTGGCATCTCTGTGACTTCATCGGTGATGACATTCGAGTTTGGCGGCGCTGTCTTCAATCTGCTTGATACGCCGGGCCATGAAGATTTCTCTGAAGACACTTATCGCACATTAACCGCGGTTGATTCCGCGGTGATGGTCATTGACGCCGCCAAGGGAATTGAGCTGCAGACCCGCAAATTATTCGAGGTTTGCCGGCTTCGTAACATCCCCATCACCACGTTCATCAACAAGGTGGACCGCGAGGGGCAAAATCCATTTGCCTTGCTCGATGAAATCGCCAATACACTGGCCCTTGATATCTGCCCCATGGTCTGGCCCATCGGCATGGGGGGGCTGTTTCGCGGTGGCTATGATCTGAGAAGCGATAAGCTGGTTTCGGCGAAAAAGCCGGGTGAAGAGGTTCAGGCGCCAGACTTCATTATTCCGCCCGAGCAGAAGGCGCAGCTTGAGGAGGATGTGGAACTGATCCGCGCTGCGTTCCCCGAATTTGATCAGATAGCCTATGCGGAAGGTCATCTGACGCCAGTTTATTTTGGTTCGGCGTTAAAAGATTATTCGGTCCGTGAACTGCTTGAAGGTTTGGTGGCCAACGCCCCAGCCCCGCAGCCGCGCGCGGCTGATACGCGTACCGTAACCCCGGATGAAAAGCCGGTTACCGGCTTTGTGTTCAAGGTCCAAGCCAATATGGATCCGCAACACCGTGACCGCATTGCCTTTACCCGCATTTGTTCTGGGCGCTTTACGCGGGGCATGAAGTTGATCCACTCGCGCACGCAAAAGCCCATGGCAATTCAGGCACCTATCTTTTTCTTTGCGCAGGACCGCTCTTTGGCGGAGGAAGCCTATCCGGGCGATATTATTGGCATTCCCAACCATGGCACGCTGCGTGTGGGCGATACACTGACCGAAGGAGAGAAGTTGCGCTTCACCGGTATTCCTGATTTTGCGCCTGAAATCTTGCGCCGTGTGCGTTTGTCCGATCCAATGAAAGCGAAACAGATGCGTAAGGCACTGGAGGATTTAGCGGAGGAAGGCGTAACCCAGGTGTTTCGTCCAATGAATGGTTCGGACTGGATCATTGGCGTGGTGGGCATGCTTCAGCTTGATGTGCTCTCAAGCCGTATCGAGCAGGAATATAACGTGCCGATTGCTTTTGAGGCCGCGCCTTTCGATACAGCGCGCTGGATCTTTTCCGAAGACGCGGCAAGGCTGAAATTCTTTATCGAAGCGAATAAGAGTGCGATAAGCGAGGACCGGGAAGGCGCGCCTGTTTATCTGGTACGCAATGCATGGGAATTGAATCGGATGCAGGAGAATTTTCCAGAACTAACTTTTTCGGCCACGCGCGAGCGGCGTTAACTAATCACGAGGGGCAGAGGAACGCTATCCAAATTTAGTTTTTTGGCAAAACGAGCTGCGTCAAGAGGTGGGCTCATGAAAAAACCCTGGCCCTCATTGCAGTGCCAGGATTTGAGCAGGTCATAGGCTTTTGCGGTTTCTATGCCCTCGGCGACGACGCTATAATCGAGCTTGTGCGATAGTTCGATGAGCGAGCGCACGACCATGGCGGCGCGCTCATCGGTGCAAATGCGCTGAATGAAGCTCTTGTCTATTTTTATAATATCCGCGGGAAGATGCGTGATATAGCTGAAATTGGCGAAGCCGGTTCCGAAATCGTCGAGTGCGATGCGTATGCCTGTGTCGCGTAACGCTCGCAACTCTTCCAAAACGACGACGTCGTTGCTGACAAGAACGCCCTCCGTGAATTCCAGCTCGATGGAGGAAGGATCTACACCGTAGCAATTCAGGATTTTAGCGACCTGGTTGGCAAAGCCCCGCCGGGTCAGGTTGCGGGGTGAAATATTAATGGCTGTATTGAGGCGAATATTTTTGGCCGCCCAAGCGCCGGCTTGGGCGACGGCATTGCGCAGTACCCAATCCGTTAGTGGATGAATATGGGCCGTGGTCTCGGCCAGGGGGACGAATTCAGCGGGAGATATATTCCCAAAAACCGGGTGTCGCCAGCGCAGCAAGGCTTCCGCGCTGGTCGGCTCACCGGTCTTGAGCGCATATTTTGGTTGAAAATGCAGACATAATTGGTCGTGGGCTTGAATGGCGCTGTTGAGATGCGAGAGCAGCAGAAAACCACGTTGGTGGGCGGTGTCGGTTTTGCGGTTATAGCGGGCCCAGTCATGCCCGGAATCTCGGCAATCGCGGGCGGCGGCGATGCCTGCGCGCAGGACAAAAGAAGCATCGCTATCCTGGCAATCGGCTACGCCAAGGGCGATATCGGCACTAACCGGAATACGTCCGCATGTGAGGGGCTTATTGAATATATCCGTGATATTCTGCAGCAATTCTGGCATGGCCCCGTGCGGAAGCAAGAAGGCGAAGCTCAAATTGCCGATATGATAGATATTTGTGTCCGGCTCAATGGCCTCTCGCAGACGTAAAGCGCCGGCGCGTGTAAAATCTTCCGCATATTCATGGCCGATTGCCCGCATTAATTCATCAAAATGTTTTGGTTCGGCAAGGGTAAGCATAACCAGTTGCGCGCCCGGCATGGGCTTATAGTCGGCAAAAAATTGCTGTCTATTCGGCAGCCCGGTAATTTGGTCCCGCCAGGCGGGGGAGAAAAAGGCGCGTTCAGGCGGAATAGTCATGCCGTGTTTCCGTTAGACAGGGTGACGGTTTCACTATCTAGACGGCAGAAACTTTCTAAAGAGTTACGGCAATTAATAGAGTCATGCGCGTTGGGTAAATTCCTGTCTGCGCGTGTTGGCCGGGCTTGGAGTGACCATGGCGGCCGCCGAGCCTAACTCGACCATCATACCCGCGATCAGTAGTTAAACTGGTAGCTCAGCCCAACGCTGCTGCTTTGCCCGCCGCCGGTGGTAGTGCCGGTGGAGGTTTGCAGCTTCAATCCCTTGGTCAGGTTGATTTTCACTTGCGCCTGGGTTCCCTGGCCGTTGGTGGCTTGCGTGGCACCAACATAAACCCCCGGGGCCACATAACGCCCAGCCTGGACCGATGGCGGACCAGAGCCGCTGCCGCTCAAGGAAAGTTCGTCGAGCCCAAGAGCGCTGCGCACTTTATCCAGCGGATTAAGACTGCTTCCCACGCCTGAGAGTTGCGCCAATGCGCCCGCCAGAGACGCTGCCTGGAATGGTGAGAGGCTGGTTATGCTTTCGCCAAAAATCAATTGTGCCAATACTTCGTCCGAGGGCAAGGGTGGCGTACTGCTAAGCTCAATGCGGGGCTTGGCGGCCGTGCCACTGACTTTAAGCCGCGCTGTACCAGCACTGCCGCTCATCGGCGTGCTGGCTTCCAGATCCAGGGTTGGGGTATAGTCGGCGCCATTCAGCTCGATACGTCCGCTGGTAAAGTGCAGATGTTTACCGGCCAGGGAGAGATTGCCGCGGATCAGCTCAAACCCGCCCGATGGAGCAGGATCTGATAATGTGCCGCCCACATGAACATGTCCGCCGAGTTCGGCAAACAGCCCGTCTCCACGGACGAAGATGCGGTCTGGTGCATTGAGGTTAATATCAAGAGTAACGGGCAGTTTTGGTGCCGGAGGTCGGGGTTTTGTACCAGGATAAACGATGGGAAGATTTGCAACGTTGGGCGGCAAGCCGCGTGGGATATTGATATCCGCCTGATCGAGATTAACCGTTCCGGCCAAGCGCATGGCGCCTTCAACCTTGCCGGTCAGGGTTAGTGCCGCGTCCAGGGTTTCGGTCACCAGGTCGGACGCAATAGGTGTGGCTTTGTCCGCCTGCAGGGACAGGTGTACGGGAAAACCTGCTTGGCCTAAATTTACAGTGCCTTGTCCACTGAGCGTGCCGTGTCCGGCCCGAGCCGTTAGGCTTTGCAACGTGATCTGTTGTTGCGCTGCCAGGATTTTCGCCGAGATGTGAGTAAGGTTGAGCCCGTTGGTGACATTCTCCACACTGCCGCCTGCAAGGTTCAGCGTGCCAGCCGCGCGCGGGGTTTTGGGTGTCCCGGTTAAGAAGAGTGCTGTTTGCAATGTGCCGCGCACCTTGCTGCCCCGCACGGCTAGCAGCGGGTTAAGAAGTTTCAGGTTGGTATGCCCGGTGACATGTACAGCCAGTTGCCCCGTTTCATTCAGCGGCACAGCCCCCCGTGCGGCCAGAACCAGGTTGGGGCCGGCGGTAAGCTGGAAATCGATTTTGGCACCATGATCTTCAAAATTGATCTTGCCGCCAAGATTGGCCGGCGGCAGACCGGCGGCGGCGCCTGTTTGTAAATGCAGCCCCCGAG
Source organism: Pseudomonadota bacterium (assembly GCA_021808545.1). GTDB lineage: Bacteria > Pseudomonadota > Alphaproteobacteria > Acetobacterales > Acetobacteraceae > Acidocella. The sequence goes on from JAKBBM010000015.1 coordinate 10,861, forward strand.
CCGACAAGGTAAGAAATCCGCGCGGCGCGGCGGGCTTACCCGTCAGCACGGCTCGGGCCGTAAGTGTCCCTTGTGCAGGCTGGCTGGGGAATAAATTTTGGCTCAGGCTGGTCAAGGCGATATTTTGTGCTGTGGCCGTGGCATCAAGCCTGGGCCAAAGAGACCCAGTTACCCCCACATTGCCGCCAGCCAAAGCCAAGCGCAGGCTCCTCACCGCAAAATCTGGTTTGGTTTCGATACGGGCCGGCCCAAGCAGGGTGGCGCGCAACCCATGCCAGTTTGCGTGCAGCGTGTTCAAAAGTGCCTTGCGCGCCGGCAGATCCACCAAGGCGGACAGATCCATTTGCGCCGGTCTGCCTTGTAATGCGGCTGCGCGCAAATGAGCTTTAACAGAGAGTGCTCGCGGCGGTCCTGCGGCTTGCAGGCTTGTATCCAGTGCGCCGAGCTTCGGATTCACCACCAGATTCTTCGTGGTCAGCGCCAGTTTGAAATCATGACCGCCGGCATAGGTAAAACGCCCTTCCGCCGCGCCCTGTAATTTGGTTGGAGAGAAGCGGTTTAGGTCCGCCAAGCGGCTGATCGTGAAGCTGGCCGTTCCGGTGGGCAGGTTTGCATCTGGCGCCAGTTTTAAATCGGCTTTCGCCGTGAGTGAGCGCCAATGCGCATCGTTAATATGCAGCTCTGCCGTGCCGTCAGCGTATTGGGCAAAGCTGGCATTGAGCAGAAGCGGGGCATTTTCCAGCGCGCCGGCACCTGTGAGCGTGCCGCTTGGCTGGGCAGGCAGATGTTTGGCTTGCAGGCTGAGGCTGAATGGGCCTGAGGGAACACCTGGTGCTGAGACGATGCCTGTAAGCCCGGCTTGCAGCGCAAAATCCTGAATATTGCCGGAAACTTGCCCTTGTGCCTGGATATTGCCCGAGAGGTCAGGGGCTATGGCCTGGATATGTGGCAGATTCAATTGGACATCGAGCTTAAGCGTTTTGGCGTCTATGTGGCCATGTGCCAGGGCAGAAAATTGGCTGCCCGTAAGCTGCATGTCCTTAACTTGAATATTTTTTCCCCTCAGCTCGGCCTGAAGGAAGAGCTTGATCTTGGGGCCAAGAAGGTTGGTGAAGGGAGAAGGCAGACCTTGTAATGCGGCATCGCCCGTTAGCTTCAGGTTGGCGCCTCCATCCGGCTTGGCCTTCACAGTTAGATGCAGCTTACTGCTGCCTGCCGGCGCGCCGAACGGGGCCAGTGCGGGCACAGTGAGATTAACATCGGCGAATGGATGATCCGGGGTCAGCCCCAGCGTGCCTTGCCCTTGCAGTTGCGCATTGCCCAAAGCCATGGAGAAATTTAGATCAGCCGCATCGCGTGGACCGGAGAGGGTTGCCTTCACCCGCAAGGGGGCATGCACGCTGGGCCCGGCAAAATGGCCAAGCAATCCATCAGGCGGTTCGGCAAGCTGCAGGGCAAGAGACGCATTTTTGCGCGTGAAGGCGGCGGCAATGTGGTAATGGGCCGCACCGTCCGGTGTGGTCGCATCCAGGTTTAACGCGCCTTGCGTGGGCGTTTTTATTTGCGCGGCGCCGGTGACGTGCAAAGCCACTTCTTCGCCGGCCAGGGCTGGGGCCAGGTTGAGCTGGCCAATATCCAGCTGTGCGAGATGGAAATGCAAAGCCGACAGCTGTGCAGAGCCGCTCTTTTTGGCCGAATTTTTGCCAGGCTGCGGCATGCGGGTGAAGTTAATCGTTGCTGCCCGCAATTGGGCTATATTGATGGTTCTGTGCAGCAAGGCCAGGGGGTGCCAGCGCAGTTCAAGATTGGTGCCCGTCAGCCAGATCCCACTTTTATCCGCCAAGCGCAGGCGGGCAAGTTTTATATCTGCTGGAAAATGCCCGCTTAAGCCGGAAATCTGCACATCAGGCCCGGCGAGGCGGTTGATCTCCCGTTGCGCGAAACGCTGCCCTGGCGCCGTGTTCAGGCCAACCACAACAGCGCCAAGCGCCAACAGTAATGATAACAGAATGGTCAGGAGGATGAGCAGCAGCCGGCGCATGATCAGAACGCCTCCCCCAGCCCGACATAGAGCGCAAAACCTCCGCTGCCGGCCACGCGTGTGAGCGGGAAGGCGATATCCGCGCGGATGGGGCCGATGCTTGTATAATACCGGCCGCCAATACCAACGCCAATACGAATTGTTCCGGTAAAGGGTGTGCTGCGGGCGCTGGCCTGCCCCATATCCACAAACGGCACAATGCCGATGTGTTTTGTGATATGCTGACGAAATTCCACGCTTGCGGAATCCATTGAGAGGCCGCCTTCGGGCTTATCATCGGGGAAAAGCGGGCCGATGGTCTGGTAGGTGTAACCGCGCACAGTACCTGAACCGCCAGCATAAAAACGTTGATCCGGCGGGATCTGGAATTGTCCGGCACCTTGTATGCTGCCGATATTGGCCCGCAAGGCAAGAATTCCCCATCCGTTCTGTTCCACGGGCAGATAGGTGGCGGCAGAGGCAAAGGCGATGAGGAACATGCCGCTGCCGCCTTGCACGGGCACGGTTGGGGTAAGTGTTAAGCTGGCATTTATGCCGTGTGTTGGTTCGAGCACGCTGTTGGCGGTATTGTAGGATATTGATAGGGGCGTTTGCGCCAGTACATAGGTGCGTGTAACACCCTCCTGATTCACGCGCTCATCGGTAAAACTGGGGCCATAATTAAAACTCATATGCGCCCCGATCGGGTGGCTGATCGTGCCGCCAGCCAGAAAGGCGGTACGGCTATAGGCGGTTAGAGACTCACGCACGCCTTCCACGGACACGCTCAAGCTTTGCCCGCGGCGGTAGAAGTCGGGTTTGGCAAATAGCGCCTTCAAATCATAGCCGGGAGATGCGCCTGTACCGCCAAGCCCGTTGGCTGTGGCGGAGAGTGTCAATGTTTCTGCCCGGCGGAACACGTTGCGGTCTTCCCATGAGGTGCCAAGGCTTAAGCCGGTATCGGTGGCGTAGGCGCCGGTCAGGCTGACCGCATGCCGTTTTTGCGGCTTTACGTTGAAGGTGATGGGAACGGCGCCGCTGCTATTGGGCTGTTTGTCAGGCACTGGCGTGACCGATGTGAATAGCCCAAGCCCGAGCAAGGAGTCCCGTGCGTCAGCCAATGACGCAGCGGAATAAACCTGTCCGGGACGCAGCGCGATATGCCGGCGTAAAAATGCAGGATCGGTACGTTTGAGGCCGGAAAAGGCAATGGAGCCGATTTTTACACGAGGCCCCGGCGTGACCTTATAGGTTAGGTTGAGTTTATGCGTGGCAGGATCGGCCATGGCCAACGGGGCCGCGACCGTGGCGAAGGCATAGCCCGAATTATGTAGATTTTTTTGCAAAGTGGCCGCGGCATTCAAAATTGGCGCGGCCAAGGCCGGAGCGCCTGGCTGGGGCAGGGGGGACGTGGGAAACCCCTTCGGCAGGCCAGGTGCCGCAATGGTGCCGATATGAAAAAGCGACCCTTTATGCGGGGTGATGGTGACGGTTTCAACGGCGCTGGAGGGGGCTTGTTCAAGGTCGGCCAGCAATTGCGGATCAGTGAGGGAGAGCCCGTCTATGGTGATATCAACACGGCCGGAATCGTAACCAAGGCTGTGCAATACGGTCAGGAATTGCGCGCTATCGGCTTGGGCGCGGCCAATCAGGGTGAAAGGAGCTGGTGGTTGCTTGGCCCGCAGGGCTTCCAGCGATGAGGTTTCCCGTAAGAGCTGGTCCAATGTGGGGTCGCCGCTGGGAACAAACTTAACCTGGTATTTAACCGGATCGGCAGCAAAGGAAGGGGTGGAGCCAAACAGCAAAAAGCTGCCCGCCAGGAGAATCTTACGCCAGCGCCGCATGACTGATTTTTGACAGCTTTTTGCATCACGGCCTAGCCCCACAATAGTGAATGAAATTTAATGTTTTTGGTGAGGTCATGACCACGTCTTGTGCGGCCAGGGTTGTTAGCTAGCTGCGCCGCGCCGGTGCCGTGGTTGGGGCAGAAAAGCCAAGATAGGCGAACGCCTCGCGCATATGCGTTGGCAATGGTGCTTCCACGGTTAAGAAGCCTCCTTCCGGATGGGGGATATGTAGTTGCCTTGCGTGCAGATGCAGCTGCGGGGAGAAATTCTCCGCGAACATGCCGCCATAAGCCGCATCGCCCAGAATCGGGGTGCCGAGTGCAAAACAATGCGCCCGCAATTGGTGCATTCGCCCCGTATGGGGAGAAAGCTGGACCCAGGCGAATTTTTTACCTGCATAATCCAGAACACGGTAATCGGTGATCGCTTTTTGCGCGTCCGGATCTTTGGCGTGGGCGGGCTCGGCCCGGGAGGTGCCGCCCAAATCGACACGTTTGAGCGACAGATCGATCCGGCCCTCGAGAATGTCCGGCACACCAACGATCAGGGCCCAGTAGGTTTTCTCAACCGTGCGGCCGCGAAACGCGGTGGCAAGTTTTTGTGCCGCCCGGCCATTGCGCGCCAGCAGCAGCACGCCGGATGTATCCCGATCCAGCCGGTGGACGAGCTTGGGGCGTTCCGCGGCCTCAAAACGCAACGAGTCCAGCATACCATCTATATGCACGGCAATGCCCGATCCGCCCTGCACAGCCAGTCCTGCTGGCTTGTTGAGGACGATCACGGATTCATCCTGATAGAGGATCATCGCCTCTAATTCGCGCTGGCGGGCCGCATCCATTTTTACCACATGGCGTTCGCGTCGTGGCGCTGGCGTGGCGGCGGTTTCAGGCAAGCGCACAATATCTCCCAGGGCGAGGCGGGCATTGGCCTCGGTCCGCGCGCCGTTCAGGCGGATCTTGCCGGTGCGCAGCAGTTTCTGGATGGCACCTTGCGTGAGACCGGGAATTTCGCGGCGCAAATACCGGTCCAGCCTCATTTCGGCGCCGGTTTCGGGGATGGTCAGTTCAGTCATGCCTTATCTTCGCGCAATTTTTGCCAGTACGCCAATCGCTTCATGATTTCGCGCTCAAAGCCCCGCTCTATGGGGCGGTAGAAATCCGGCCGGCCCATCCCTTCGGGGAAATAATTGGCACCAGAAAATCCGTCTTCGGCATCGTGATCATATTCGTACCCCTCGCCATAGCCCAGTTGCTGCATCAGCCGGGTGGGGGCGTTCAGAATATTCATCGGCGGCATCAGGCTTCCGGTTTCCTTGGCCGCCCGGTTGGCCGCCCCCAGCGCCTTGTAGGCGGCGTTCGATTTGGGCGCGGTGGCAAGATAAAGAACCGCCTGGGCGATACAGATTTCGCCCTCTGGTGAGCCAAGACGTTCATAAGCCTCCCATGCGGCCAGGGCTTGGGGCAGGGCTTGCGGGTCGGCCAGGCCGATATCTTCCGAGGCAAAGCGCGTGATCCGCCGGGCTATGTAGCGCGGGTCCTCGCCGCCAGCCAGCATACGCGCCAGCCAGTACAGGGCCGCGTCGGCATCCGAGCCGCGCATGGATTTGTGCAGGGCGGAGATGAGGTTGTAATGCTCCTCCCGGTCGCGGTCATACAGGGCCGCGCGGCGGGCGAGTAGTTGGCCCAGGGCGGCTTCGTCCAGCGGCGGCTCTGGCGGTAGGGCGAAGAGTTGTTCGGCCATGTTGAGCAGGGCGCGGCCATCGCCATCGGCCATGGCGCGCAGGCTGGCGCGCGCGCCATTTGTTAGAGGCAGGCTATGGCCTGTTGCCTGTTCTGCCCGCTCCAGTAATTGCGCCATCGCCGCATCGTCCAGTCGGCGCAGGACGAGAACCTGGCAGCGCGAAAGCAGGGCGCCGTTCAGGGCGAAAGAAGGGTTTTCTGTCGTGGCGCCGACCAGCACGATGATGCCCGCCTCAACCACGGGCAGAAACGCATCTTGCTGGGCGCGGTTGAAACGGTGGATTTCATCGACGAATAACAAGGTGGTGTGGCCAGCACTTTGCAGGCGCCGGGCCTCGTCGAACACTTTTTTTAAGTCGGCAACGCCCGAAAAAACGGCTGAAATCTGCCGGAAATGAAGGCCCGCTTGGGTGGCGAGCAAGCGGGCGATTGTGGTTTTGCCAACCCCCGGCGGGCCCCAGAGAATGAGGGAGGCCAGCGTGTGGCGCTTGAGCATGCCGGTTAGGCTGCCATCGGGTCCCAGCAGATGGTCCTGACCGACGATTTCCGCCAGGGCTTGCGGCCGCAAACGTTCGGCTAGCGGTTGTCCTTCGGTGGCGCCATGCTGGGGGATGGGCATGGTTAAACCGCCTTCCGCGGGTGACCTGGCGAACAGATCGTCTTCTTGCATTGGCACATGTTAGCGGCAAGCGTCGGCCGCCGCCACTGGCGTTTGGCTGTATTTCTAGGTTTCCCCCGGCGCGATTTTATGATGTAAGGCGGGAGCTGATTGATGCACCGGGGTGGGATGAACGTGGACGACATGATTGGCGATCGCGGCCTTCTGGAGGTTGAGTCGCTGCCTTTCTGGACGGGGCCGATCAAGGTCTGGCCGCTTGAAGGCGGGCTTTCCAATCGTAATTTTGGCGTTCAGCAGGCCGATGGCCAGCGTTTTGCGGTGCGGTTGGGACAGGACCGGCCCGAGCATGGCATTATGCGGTTCAATGAGCAGGCCGCGGCCAAGGCAGCGGCTCGGGCGGGGATTTCACCCAAAATTTATTACATGGCGCCAGGCGTTATGGTGAGCCGGCTATTGCCAGGGCGCAGTTTGCAAGCCGATGAAGTGCAGAGGCCAGAAAACCTGCTGCGAATCGCGGCTCTGCTGCGCCGCTGCCATACCAGCATGGGCGCGTTTTTGCAGGGGCCCATCCTGGCTTTTTGGGTATTCCAGGTTATTCGTTCCTATGGGATCACGCTGACCAAAACGGGCTCGTCTTTAGGGGACCAATTGTCCTGGCTGATGGAGACCAACGATCTGCTGGAAAGCCGCGCGGGGCCGGTTGACGTTGTGCTTTGCCATAATGATCTCACCGCGGGCAATATTTTTGACGATGGCGCCCGGCTCTGGCTGCTCGATTGGGATTACGCCGGTTTTAATACACCGCTCTTTGATCTCGCTAATCTATCGGTGAATAATGGCTTTTATCCGCCTGAAGAGGCGGCTCTCTTGCAGGCTTATTATGGCCGTGATTTGCAGGAAGATGAGAGGGAGACATTCACCGTTTTGAAATGCGCGGCCTTATTGAGGACGGTTCTGGCCAGCGCCGTGGATGAGCTTTCCTCCCAGCCTAGTGTCGATCACAGGCATAAGAAGGCTGATTTTATAGCTAGGCTTGAGCAGGCTTTGGCGGGTTTAAATTGAAACAAGACCGTCAGGCGCCTAGATTATAGGGCATGAAAAGATCTAAAGCGCCGGTCATAGATATGACGCCAGATGGGCGTTTCGTTGAGCCGCCCAAACCCACTTTAGGGATTATATTGTGGCGCTTGGTGCTATTTGGGATCGGCTTGTGCCTGATCGGCGCCCTATTCTGGACTGCCATGGTCGTTTTGCCGGTATTGTTGCTGATGGCGTTGATCGGCTATGTCGTGGTGCGGCTCCAAGGCTCGTTTTTCGCATCGCGCCGTTGGTTTTAGGCCGAATAAAGCGGCCCCAGCGTAGTGGACCTTATAAAAACAATGCGAGAAGAGTGTGGTTTCGTGCCTGCCGGCAGTGTTTGCCAAGGGTTTAGGTGGGGGCTAGAGTCGCCGTTTGGCCATATTCTTGCCAGGGGACCGCATGATGATCCAAATATTGTGTGAATTCAGTTGCTAAAACTCACCACCATTGGCGGGACGGCTTTTGCAGCCGGTAAGCGCCTATTTATCCATGGGACCCGGTCAGGAACGAGTTCAGGGGGGCTGATTGATTAGGCTGCGCGCCAGCTTTTGGCCGCTGGCTGTATTTCTGCTTGCTTTGGTGCCGCGCCTTGCCGGGCTGGGCGCCAAGTCCTTTTGGCTGGACGAAGCTTTTACCTTTCACCGCGCTTCTCTAGCGCCGGCGGCGTTGGTCGCGAATTCTTTCAAGAATCACCATATGCCTGCCTTCTTTCTGCTCCTTTCGCCGTTCACCGCGCTGGGAAGCCCACAGATTTGGCTGCGGTTGCCTTCGGCCCTGTTTGGCGCATTGGCGGTCATGCTTGTATTCCTGATCGCCCGCCAAGGCGCGGGGAGCCTGGCTGGATTGCTGGCGGCCTTGGTTTTTGGTCTGTCGCCCATCGCGCTGGCCTTCAGTCAGGAAGCCAGGTCTTACACGCTGGAATTATGCTTGGTCTTGATTGCGCTGTGGGGCGTGCTGCAATTGGTTTTACAGCCAGATGCGGCTGCTGACCAATTTTTATCACGCAAGGCCAGAGTGGGATGGCTGGCTTATATGCTGGGCACGGCCGCGGCGCTGGATGTGCTGGGCGATGGCTTGTCGTGGCTTCTGGCGGCACATCTGATTTTTTTCAGCCTGCTGCCAATGACGGCGCGGCGGGGAGCTTGGCTGCGCAATATAATATTGGCGGATTTGGTTGTCGTCGTTTTATGTGCCCCTTTTTATGGGCTGATGCTGCACGGGCAGGCGATGAGCCCTGGAGCCGCATTTCACTGGATTCCGCCGCTGACATGGTCGCGGCTGTGGTACAGTCTGGGTGCTGTTTATCTCATGCGTATCCCTGATTGGGTCACGTTTCATTTGATGCATGTCCCCACACCGGCGGCTTTTGTGTGGGGAATTGATGGTGCTTTGCTGGTGGCATTGATGCTGGCGATTTGGCATTTGCGGCGGCATCCAGCCCGTCTGGCCGCGGTCGCCATTCCTGCCGCTTTTGTGCCGGTATTATTCGCCGTGATCTCAATATGGCATCCGATTTTGCTGCCTCGCTATATTTTCTGGAGTGCAGCACCTTTTGCGATTTTGGTAGGTATTGGCGCGGCCTGGGGGTTGCGGGCGTGCCGCCCCCGTGTTCAATTTTTGGCGCTGGCCGTGGTGGGGGCCGTGCTGCTGGTTAATTTGCTGCCCTACTACCAGCTTCAAACAAAGCCGCGCTGGGACCTCGCCGCTAAAATGCTGGCGCAAGAGGTGGCGCCTGGAGATGTTATTTATCTGCGCGACGGCTACGCGAAAGAGATTCTCAGCATTTACTTTCCAGTGGATAAGCGATCCGTCCTGCTGCCATGCGTTCATGGAAGCTTAAAGAAGGCCTTGCAGGCACAAAGCCAGGGCGCGCGGGTTTGGGCCGTGCTGGGCAATGCGGGCCAAACAGCGAATAATATGAGCCTGGCTGAATTTCGTTCCAAAATCAGCGGTTTGGGTACACCCATGCGTATCCAGCATGCCGGACAGCGTATTGTGATCTTGCTTTATGCCCCGGCGCGGGCTGGGCCATAAAGCCTCATTACTTATTTTTCGACGAACGCCTTCTCGATTACAAACTCACCGGGGGTGCTGTGATTGCCCTCGGAAAAACCGCGCTCTTCCAGCATGTTCTGCAAGTCGGCCAGCATATGCGGGCTACCGCACAGCATCACGCGGTCGCTGTCCTTGTTTAGTTGGGGCAGGTCAAGATCGGACTCGAGCTTCCCGCTTTCAAACAGGCTGGTCAGGCGTCCCATATTGCGGAAGGGTTCACGTGTGACGGTGGGGTAATAGAGCAGTTTCTCGCGCACCATCTCGCCGAAGAATTCATCGTCCAGCAGCTGGTTCACCACCAGTTCGCCGTAGCCGAGTTCGGCAATTTCCCGGCAGCCGTGCGCGAGCACTACATGGTCGTAACGCTCGTAAGTGTCTGGGTCTTTTATGATAGAGACAAAGGGGGCCAAACCGGTGCCGGTACCCAATAGATACAGTGTCTTGCCTGGCCGTAGATTATCCTGAATGAGCGTGCCGGTTGCCTTCGCGCCAACCAAAATCTGGTCGCCCGGCTGGATTTTCTGCAGATGCGAGGTCAGTGGACCGTCCGGCACCTTGATCGAGAAGAATTCCAGATGTTCCTCATGATGAGCGCTGCACATGGAATAGGCGCGTAGCAGTGGCCGACCATTGATTGTCAGCCCGATCATGGTGAACTGGCCGCTGAGGAAGCGGAAGCCCGCATTGCGCGTGGCCGTGAAGCTGAACAGCCGGTCAGTCCAGTGCCGGACGGTCGTCACCGTCTCGGTATACATCGTTGCCAAGGTCTTTTGCTCCCGTCAGAAGAAATCAAGGCTTCATTATAGGGCATTGTAGAAAATGTTAACCTCATTTTCGGCAATGCAGCCCCGTAAAAAAAATTTTTTGCTATAAGTGGCTTTTTGGCCGACCTTGGCGAGGAATGCTTGGCTTGGCGCAAGAGGGCTGGTGCGCTAAGGAAAGAAAGCTTATTCGCCGGAGAAGCCATGAGTTCCGCGCCTTTGCGTGATGCCGAGCGCCAAATTCTCACGGGGGCCCTGCGCCAAGCCCCTGAATTCGCCGCATTTCGCGGGTTGAGCGGGCAGCTGGATGAAACCGCTTTTCAACATCCCGCCCTTGTCAGCTTTTATTTGCGGCATGTCCTCGAGAGGGAGTGGCTGGTGCAACGCGGGGTAGATTCCAGCTTGGCCCATGTGTCGGCGGCGCGTGTGGCGGCCCAATTTATCATGGTTGAGGCTGAAACACTGAGCGACACAGACCGGGCCGCCTTGCCTGAGTGGACAAACGCCATGGCGGCCGAAATTTCTCCCGGGCCGGCGATGTTAAATCGCGTATTTAATCTGAATATGGCCCTAGCCGAGCGCTTGCATTGCGTGTGGCCTTGGCTGGGTACGGCCGAAGCCCTAATGGAAACAGGGGGCGATATCCGCTTGGCGCGCGATCCACAGACGGCGCTGAATGGGTATGGTTGCAGCCATCGGCCAAGGCCGTGGGCTGTTACATTCGCTTCATCTACGGCTTCTTCCTCATCGGAACGTGGTTATATTGCGGCAGATCGTGCCCGTTTGGCTGTTACGGCCGCCTTGCTGCGTGGCACACCGCCGCGCCGGGCCATTCGCCATACGATCGAGGTGGCGCGGCGGGGCATGGCCGCCGCTTTCGGGTTAACGCGCGAGGAGCGGGTGGTTTTCGCCGCTTCGGGGACCGATACCGAATTATTGGCCTTGGCGCTGACGCATCTTGATGGTGCAACGCGGCCGATTCTTAATATACTGATCGCGCCGGAAGAAACGGGGCGTGGCGTGCCGATGGCCGCCTGTGGCGTGCATTTTGCCGTGGATACGGCATTGGGACATGAGGTCGTCTGTGCCGCGCCGATCGAGGGGTTCCGTCCCGATACGTCTTTGGTCAAGATTCCCTTGCGTGAAAAATCCGGGGCCGTGCGGCCCCAGGCCGCGGTGGAAGCCGAGATCGAGACGGTGCTGGCTAGGGGGATTAAAGCCGGTCAGCGCGTGATTCTGCATGCGCTGGACTTGTCTAAAACCGGGCTTTTAGCGCCATCGCCGGCTTTTCTCGCGCATTTGCGCGCGACTTACGGCAATGTGTTCGACATTGTGCTCGACGCCTGCCAGGCGCGTCTTTCTCCAGCAAGTTTACGCGCTTATCTGTTCTTGGATGCGGTGGTGCTGATCACAGGATCAAAATTCTTCACCGGCCCGCCTTTTGCGGGCGCCGCCATTTTACCCGCTGCCATTGCCGCGCGGCTGGATACGGGCCGTTTACCCGTGGGGCTGGCGGCCTATTTTGGGCGCGACGAATTTCCCGCCCGCGCCGCCGCGGCCCAGGCTTTGCCAGCCCAGGGCAATTACGGGCTGGCCTTGCGCTGGCATGCGGCGCTGGCCGAGATTAAGGCGCTGCTGCGTGTGCCGCCGGTTCGGCGGGCCGAGATTCTGCGGGAATTTGGCAAGACCGTTCGTGCTGCGATTGCCGCCAATCCGGCTCTAACCTTGCTGGAGGCTCCGCCAATCGCGCGCACACAGGCCGATGAGACGTGGGAAATATTACCCAGCCTGTTTACGTTTTCGTTGCGCGCGCCGCATGCGCCGCAACGTTGCCTATCTCCGGATGAAGCCCGGCGCGTTTATTTTTGGCTTAATACAGATCTGTCGCCCTTATTTCCGGCGGAGTCTTCTGTCGCGGCACGGATTTGTCATATCGGTCAGCCCGTGCCCCTGGCGCAGCCCAGTGGCGAAGGCCAGATGGGGGCCTTGCGTGTTTCCGCCGGGGCGCGTCTCATTTCAGGCGAACCATCGCACCGCAACTTGCCGCCCAAGGCGCGCATCGCGCGGGAGTGCTTTGATCTCAATACTGTATTCTTAAAGATTGATCTGATTTTGCGCCATTGGCAGCGATTGAATGCCGCCAACCCCATGCCAACTTACCGGCCCGCCCGTTTGAGCCATTGTGGCCGAACGGCTTTGGTTTAAGCATAAAAAAACGGCACATAAGGTGCCGTTTTTCGTAAGGCTTGATGACAGGTTAGTCTGCTGCCAGGGCCATTTGCTTGCGCGCGATGGATTGCGCGACATAAGATTCCACGGCTGCGGAAATCTGTTCCGCATGGCCGGCGAAGACATGATCGGCGCCTTCGAAGACGCGATAATCGACGGCGACACCTTTTTGCAGGTTGAGCTTATCGACGAGCTTGCGCACGGAATTCTCTGGCACCAGCTCATCGGCGTCGCCATGGATCATCAGCCCGCCGCAGGGGCAGGGGGCCAGAAAGCCAAAATCATAATGTGCGGCCGGCGGGGCAACAGAGACCCAGCCAGAGACTTCTGGCCGGCGCATTAACAACTGCATGCCGACGAAGGCGCCAAAAGAGTAGCCCGCGATCCATAGCCCGCCATGGCCAGGATTGAGTGCCTGCATCCAGTCCAAGGCGGCGGCGGCATCGTTGATCTCGCCCATGCCGCCGTCAAACTTGCTCTGGCTACGGCCAACACCGCGGAAATTAAAGCGCATGACAGAGAAGCCCAGGCGCTGGAACACTTGGTACATGGAATAGGTAATACGGTTATTCATCGTGCCGCCATGCAGCGGATGCGGATGCAAAACCAGCGCCAGCGGGGCGCCGTGCTCCTTGGCATGGTGGTAGCGTCCTTCGAGGCGGCCTTCTGGGCCGGCGAACATCACTTCAGGCATTCTTTTAACTCGTCTTTCATCAATTCCGTGTCGTCTGTTGGTATTGCGGCGGAGGGCCCCAAACATAAACCGGACAACCTTACGCACATTGGCGCGTCCAATCCCGTGGAAAGTTGACCTCGCGGGTCCGGATAACTAAATGCTCCTCCAGATCTTGGGTGACATTACGGATGGTTTAATACGGGTTTCCCCTAAGGTTTCTTAATATAGACTGCTTCTGGCCTGTTTATCCACGGAAATTCGCATGGCCCTTATGTTTTTAGCGGAGACGGTCCGGGCATATCGTGAACGCGATCCCGCAGCCCGGTCACATTTGGAGGTGTTGCTCTGCTATCCGGGGCTGCACGCTGTTGTTATTCATGGTGTGTCGAGTTTCCTGTGGCGGCATCGCTGGTTCACGCTGGGGCGGTTTGTCTCACATATTGGGCGTTTTCTCACGGGGATAGAAATTCATCCTGGTGCGCGGATTGGTCGACGATTTATCATCGATCATGGGATGGGGGTTGTCATCGGCGAAACAGCCGAAGTTGGCGACGATGTTTATATTTACCATCAGGTGACATTGGGCGGCACCAGTTCGGCCCATGGCAAGCGTCATCCAACCGTGGGCAATAATGTCATTATTGGCGCGGGGGCCAAGGTGCTAGGCGCGATTGAGATTGGTGATAACGCCAGGGTTGGCGCCAATGCCGTTGTCGTGGCGCCCGTGCCGGCGGACACTACCGTGGTTGGCATTCCCGCCCGCCCGGTGGAGCGGACTGAGCGAAAGCCGCGTTTCGAAGCCTATGGCACGCCGTGCGATCCATGCCTTGACCCGCTGCTGCATGAGGTGGAGCTGCTGCGCGCTGAGCTGACCGCGTTGGAAAACCGGATTGCCCGGCTGCCACAGAACTTCGACGTCTAACCCTATGATTTATCTTGATGCGAATGCCTCCGAGCCATTGCGCCCGGCGGCGCGGGCTGCCCTGCTGGCAGCATTGGAGATAACGGGAAATCCCTCGTCTATCCACCAGCCTGGGCGCTGGGCGCGCAAGCGGCTTGAGGAAGCACGGGAAAAGGTAGCGCAATTTTGTGCGGCGCGTCCGGCGGATGTCATTTTCTGCGCCGGCGCAACGGAGGCCAATGCGCTTGCCGTTCATGCGCTGGGGCGGGGGCGGCCTCTGCTGGTTGGCGCGACGGAGCATGACTCCATACGTGCCGCCGCCCAAGGGGCAATATTTGTGCCCGTGAATGACGATGGCACGCTGGATTTTGCCAGTTTGGAGGAAATGCTGGCGCGCACCCCCCATGCGCTGCTGTGCCTGATGGCGGCCAATAACGAGACCGGCGTGTTGCACGATATTGGCATGGCGGGCCGGCTATGTGCCGCGCATGGCGCGCTGCTGCATGTGGATGCGGTTCAGGAAGCGGGCCGTATGCCGCGCGACTGGCTGGCTTTGGGGGCGGCGAGCGTTGCCTTGTCGGGGCATAAGATGGGTGGACCGATGGGGGCGGGGGCCCTTGTGACGCGTCCTGGTCTGGAAATTGATCCCCTGATGCGCGGCGGCGGACAAGAATTGGGCCGCCGTGGCGGCACGCAGGCGCTGCCAGCGATTATGGGCTTGGCTGCGGCGCTGAACGATTCCTATGAAGCTGAACAGATTGGCCAATGGCGTGACCAGATAGAGGTTGCCTGCGCCAAGGCCGGGGCCGTGGTGATGGGGGGTGGTGCACCGCGCCTGCCAAATACAAGCTGCTTGGCGTTGCCTGGCGTGCGGGCCGAGACCCAGCTTATTGCCTTGGACATGGCCGGATTTGCGGTTTCCGCCGGGTCGGCTTGTTCATCGGGGAAGGTGACGCAGAGTCACGTGCTTACCGCCATGGGATATGATAGCCTAGCAGGGCAGGCCATTCGTGTCTCGCTGCCATGGAACATGGCAGCTGATTCTGTGGAAAAATTCATTACCGCCTATACGCGCATGGTTGACCGTGCCTTGCGCGGGCAGGCCCGATCCGTCTAGCAGGGCCGGCAGAGGCCAGAATATGGAGCTGGGCCGTGCCATGGCCGTGAATCGAGGGAATTTTATGTGATGCCGAAGATGATTTTTGTGGAACGTGATGGGCAGGCCCGCGAGGTGGAGGCGCCGCTCGGCCTTTCCGTGCTCGAGGTGGCGCATAAGCATGGTGTGGATATTGAAGGGGCGTGCGAAGGTTCGCTTGCCTGTTCCACTTGCCATGTCATCGTCGATCAGGCTTGGTTCAACAAGCTGACCCCGCCGACCGAGGATGAGGAAGACATGCTTGATGTCGCGTTCGGACTGGAAAAAACATCCCGCCTGGGCTGCCAGATCGTCATCACCGAGGCGCTGGATGGGCTGACCGTTCGTTTGCCGGCGAGTAAGAAGGCAGGATGAAAGTCGTTGTCGCCATGTCCGGCGGGGTCGATAGCTCGGTCGTGGCCGGGCTGATGGCCCGCGAAGGCCATGAGGTCATTGGCGTGACCCTGCAGCTTTATGACCATGGGGCCGCCACCAGCCGCAAGGGCGCCTGTTGTGCTGGGCAGGATATTCATGATGCGCGGCGTGTCGCCGATAAGCTGGGCATTGCGCATTATGTTGTCGATTCTGAAGTGCGGTTCAGGCAAAGCGTGATTTCCGCCTTTGCCGATTCCTATGCTGGCGGGCAGACGCCAGTGCCCTGCATTGCCTGCAACCAGCATCTTAAATTTGGGGATTTGCTGGAGATGGCCCGCGATCTTGGCGCCGAGGCGCTGGCCACGGGCCATTATGTCCGCCGGATAGAAGGGGCGGACGGCGCTGAAATGCATAAAGCCGTCGATGCCACTCGGGACCAGAGCTGGTTTTTGTTCGCAACCACCCGTGAACAGCTTGAATTTTGCCGGTTTCCGCTGGGGCATTACGCCTCCAAGGCCGAAGTGCGCGCCCTGGCCGTCGAGATGGGGCTGGCCGTGGCGGAAAAACCGGATAGTCAGGATATCTGTTTTGTGCCCAGCGGCAGTTATGCCGATGTGGTGGAAAAATACCGTCCCGACGCGCTGGAGGATGGTGAGATTGTGACCGAGGACGGTCGGGTGCTGGGCGCGCATCAGGGCATTGCCCGCTATACGATTGGCCAGGCTAAACGCCTGCCCAATGCGGCCGCTCATATGGTAGTGAAAAAAATTGAGCCGGGAACAAAGCGCATTATTGTTGGCCCGCGCGGGGTACAAAGTGCCAAGGTACAGCTGCGCGCGGTGAATTGGCTGACAGCACCGCGCGAATTGCGGGCTGGTGTGAAGTTGCGCGCGCGCGATGAGGTGCGCCCGGTGCGGATTATTCCCCAAGCGCGGGAGGAAGCGGTTTTGCTTTTGGATGAACCTGCCCTGGCAGCACCAGGGCAGGCGGCGGTGTTTTATGAGGGCGAACGTGTCCTGGGCGGTGGGTTTATCGTGTAAATCATAATGCTGTTTGTTGATTCGTTAACCATATCGGGTACAATCTAGGGTTATGGTCCGGTTACCCAAGGCGGTGCGCGCATTGTGCCGCGCCGTGTCGTACCGGCGGGAATGGGAATGGCGAGCAACAGCTACAGTATAGCCTCTGGCGGTACGCTGACGATCACACAGCCGCTCAGCCTGGGTACAAACATCGAATTTCTCAATAACACCGCAAGCGATGGTGTGTTGATTTTCCAAAATGGCGGCTTGGGGGTAACCACCACGACAAATGCGGGCTATCTGACCACCAGCGGCTATTTCGGCGGGACCGTGCTTAATTTTCAGCCCGGAACCTATGGGATTGGCGGCGATCAGGTTACGCTGCAGGTGGTCAAAAGCCTGTTCTCGGAACTGGATGTGGCCAGTACAGCGGCGGTGGATAATGCCGATTTCGCCAATATCGCGACCTTTGCCGCGCAAAATGGCGATATCATCTTGATCGAGAATGGCACGGTGGTGCCCGGACCAGCAGCACCTTTCACGTTGGATACGAATGAGGCACATGTCATCGACCAGATGGCGCAGGCTTTGTTTGGCACGGCGGCCAATAGCGCCACCTTGGTGCTGGGATTTTCGGATATCCGGGCAAATCCGAACAGCAATCATCCGTTTGTCGATGCCGTGTTCACCACCGAGACGCCTGTGAATCCGTGCTTTGCCGCGGGAACACGAATTTTAACCCCGCGCGGCGAGGTCCCCGTGGAGGATTTGCGCGAGGGCGATTTGGTGATCACCCGCGAGGGTGAGGAACGGCCCATCACCTGGATTGGGCGGCGGGAACTCGATTTGAGCGTACAATTGCGCCCGGAAACCGTGCGCCCTGTGGTTATTGAACCAGGCGCGCTGGCTGACGGGGTGCCCTCGCGCCGTTTGGCGGTTTCACCTGACCATGCGCTGTATCTGGATGGCGTTCTGGTGCCGGCCAAGGAATTGCTGAATTGGTCCAATATTTATCAGGACCATCAGGTGCCGCGTGTGACGTATTACCATCTGGAACTGCCGTGCCATGATGTGCTTTTTGCCGACTCCACACCGGCGGAGAGTTTTCTCGATACGGGCCATCGTGGTTTGTTCGATAATGATGATGGGAGCATCGTGACGCTGCCCAGCGCGATGCAGGCGCGGCGCGAGGCGGAAAGCTGTGCACCACTTTGTCTGGGCGGTGCCCAGCTTGAGGGCATCCGCCAACGCATCGCGAGCCGTCAGATTGGTATCCGGCTCACCGCCAGATAGTCGCGCAGCAAGGCGGCCGGTAAGGGATGTGAAAACAGAAACCCCTGGCCATGGGTGACATTATTGGCCTGCATCATTTCGTGCTGGGCGGGGGTTTCAATACCTTCGGCGATAATATCCTGCCCCTGGATGAGAGCGGTACTGACCATGTCGCGGATAAAATCATGCGCGCCTGGGGTGGATGAGGTCACGACACTGCGATCGAGTTTGATTGCGCGGATCGGCATTTGCATCAGTGCGGCGAGATGCGGCATGTCAGGGGTTATGTCATCCAGCGCCAACCCGTATCCGGCTTCACGGAGCGCAGTGATGACGGCATGTACCGCAGCCAGGTCATGTACGGGCTGCTCTTCCGTCAATTCAAAACGTATATGCTTGGGCTCAAGTCCGCTGCCGGCGCGCAACGCCTCAATCTGCAGGACCAGCTCTGGATGCAATAGCGCATCCAACGGCAGGTTGAAGGCGATGCTAAGCCCATGGGCGGCAAAACCATAAGCCCGGTATTCCGCTAAGGCTCGGCGCATGATCGCCATGGTCAGGCGGATTGAATGTTCTGCCCCATCCATGGCGTTTAATAAGCGGGTTGGCCCCGTGAGCGATCCATCCGCGCTCGCGGTCCGGATCAGAACCTCGACGTAATCCGCCCGTGCATCATATAACCGGACAATTGGCTGATAAAAAATCCGAACTGAAGCCAACAGCGCCGGGTCGGGCTGGCCTTGATAGGACATCTAAAATTCCGCGTTTTGTGAAAAAATAGCAGTAAGACAACGCGGAAGTAGCAAAAATTGAGGCGGAGGGCGACTAAAAAATTAAAAAACAGTTTAAATTTTTTACTTCTCCTTTGCCTTCGGTTGAGCCGCGCTGCGACGCAGGCGGCGTTCTCCGAGAAATAGCAAAATGGGAGCGGCGATAAAAATCGACGACGAGGTGCCCACAATAATGCCAAACAGCATAATCCAGGCGAAACCCGAAAGAGCGGCGCCGCCGAACAACGCTAGGGGCAGAGCGGCCAAAAATACGGTGCCGGAAGTGCCGAGTGTGCGGTTCAATGTCTCGTTGATCGAGCGATCAATCAGATCCCGCAAGGGCATGCTCTTGAATTTACGCATATTTTCGCGGACCCGATCATAAACCACCACCTTGTCGTTGGTGGAGTAGCCGATGATGGTTAGAATCGCCGCGATGGTCACGAGATCGAATGGGATGCGTGTGACGACCATGAAGCCGATGGTTTTTGTGGTATCCAAAATCAGTGTGGTGACCGCGCCGGCGGCGAACTGCCATTCGAATCGGAACCAGATATAGGCGAGAATCATTAGGAAGCTGAGCCCCAGTGCTGCCAGCCCCTGGGTGAAAAGTTGGCGTGAGACAGACGCGCCAATGGCTTGGGTGGAGAGAAGTTTCGCCCCAGGCGCGGCATTGTCCAGCGCTGTTTGCGCATGTTCGATGGCGGTTTGGGTAGCCGCGGCGGAATCGCGGCTCTCCAGACTGATCAGCACGCCTTTACCGCCCTTACCGAAGCTTTGCAGGGCGGCATTTTGCAGGCCGGCCTTGGCCAGGGCCGCGCGCAGGGCGGCAAAGTCGGGCGGTGTCGGGGTTTGGACCTGCAGAACCACGCCGCCCTTAAAGTCGAGCCCCATATTGAGGCCTGGATAAAAGAACAGAATGATGGAGGCGGTTGAGAGCACGGCGGAGACGATAAGGCCCGCGAAGCGCCCATTCATGAAGCGAATTTTGGTGCCGTCCGGAACGAAGCGGAACATAGGCCGATAGAACATGAAGGCTCCTTAGACGGGCAGGCTGGCGGGACGGCGGGCGACGTACCAGCGCGACGTAATCAGCCGTACGAGCACCGTGGCGGTGAACATGGTGGTGATGATGCCGGCACAGATGGTCACGGCAAAGCCGCGCACAGGTGGCGAGCCGAAAATGAACAACGTGATGTGGGCAAGCAGCGTGGTGACGTTACTGTCGATGATGGTGGCGTAAGCGCGCTTATAGCCGGCCTCTAGCGCGGCCAGGGGCTTGCGGCCATTGCGCACCTCCTCGCGGACGCGCTCATTGATCAGGATGTTGGCGTCCACCGCCATGCCAAGCGTGAGCAAGATACCCGCCATGCCCGGCAAGGTAAGGGTGGCGCCCATGGCGGAAAGGATGGCGAGCATCAGCACGAGATTCATGACCAGCGCGATGTTCGCAAACCAGCCAAACAGCCCATAGAAGAAAGCCATGAAGCCGAGCACGAAGATGAAGCCCGCGATAAGCGAGAGGGTGCCGGCACGAATGGCATCGGCCCCCAATTCCGGCCCTACGCTTTGCTCCTCAACAATGGAAAGGGGGGCAGGCAGTGCGCCAGCGCGCAGCAACAGGGCGAGGTCGGTTGCCGACTGGGCGGTGAAATGCCCGGAAATTTGCCCGGAACCGCCGGTAATCGGCGTCTGAATCACTGGCGCTTCGATAATCTTGCCATCCAGAACAATGGCAAAGAGCTTGCCGACATTGTTGGAGGTGACATCCGCGAATTCCCGCGCGCCGACGGAGTTGAGCGTGAAATTCACCACCCATTGGCCGGTCTGCGGGTCTGTGCTGGCCTGGGCGCCCTCGAGGCTGGAGCCGTCCACGGCGACGTTACTGAATACGGGCAGCTTCTTTTCCGGGTTGTTGGCCATGGGGAGCAATTCATCGCCTGGGGGAGGGGGCGCGCCAGGGGTGGCGTTCGAATCGACCATTTGGAAGGTCATGTGCGCGGTGGTGCCGATTAGTTTTTTTACGCGGCCCGGGTCGGATATGCCGGGTAGCTGCACAACAATTTCATTGCGTCCCTGTCGGGCGATAGAGGCGTTGAGGACGCCTGTGCCATCGATACGGCGCTGAATAATGGTAATAGCCTGGGTAATGGCCTGAGAATCGCGCGCCGCCAGGGTGGCCCGGGGAATAGTGATGGCGATGGCGCCAGCTGTCGTTTGCGACACGGCGACGCTAGGGCTGTTTGCCCCGGGCGCATAGCTAATGAGTTTTTGCAGGGCCTTCATTGCGGCATCGCCCTGGTCAGACAGCGGATGCAACAGAACTTGATGGTTGGGCAGATCCACATGCAGATCGGTATAGCCAAGCTTGGCCGCGCGCAGGGTCTGGCGCGTTTGGTCCAGCAGCGTGTTCAGATCCTGTTTCTTGATCGCGTCGGTATCGATCTGCAGCAGCAGATAAGAGCCGCCACGCAAATCAAGCCCGAGATGGACTTGCGTCCACGGCAGAATACCCGGCCAGAAGGCCGGACGGGACCAGAGGTTAGGCAGGCTGAGCAGGACGCCCAGTCCGCAGAGCAACAAGATGCCGAAGATTTTGGCGCGGCTGAAATAAAGCACGTTGGCTCCAAATTTTTGCAAAATCCCTTGCCGTATGGCGGGGCTGAGCGTTGCGTGCAACCCCAGAGCGGAATACCAGAGTGCCATGAGCGAACGTTTGCGGGTAGGGTTAATTGGAGCGGGGCATTTTGGGCGCTATCACGCCCTGAAATTGGCGGCGGCTGCCCGCGCGAAGCTGATTGGCTTGGCTGACCCGAATCCAGAGCGAGCGAAGAGTGTTGCCTGGGAGGCGGGCTGCCCAGTCCGCACGGTAGGTGAGATTCTAGATCAGGCCCAGGCGGTGATTATCGCGGCGCCGGCTGAGTTCCATTACGACCTTACAACCCGAGCCCTGGAAGCTGGCCGGCACGTGCTGGTGGAAAAGCCGATTGCAGCGACATTGGACCAGGCGCAGATGCTTATAGACGCGGCGGCCCATGCCGGGCTTGTGCTCCAAGTCGGGCATTTGGAGCGGTTTTCGGCTGCGCATGGGGCGGTAAGCACCCGCATGGGCCAGCCTCTTTACATAGAGGCCGTGAGAATTGCCCCGTTTAAGCCGCGTGGCACGGATGTATCGGTCATTCTCGACCTTATGATCCATGACTTGGATCTGATTTTGGCCTTAACCGATTCCGAGGTGGTAAGTGTTGATGCGGTGGGCGCGCCCGTGGCGAGCGCGCATGACGATATCGCCAATGCCCGTATCCGTTTTGCCAATGGCGCTGTAGCGACGATTACGGCCAGCCGGATTTCACTGAAAACCGAACGCAAGATGAGAATTTTTTCGCAGAGCGGATATCTTACCGTGGATTTTTCAGCCCGCAAGCTAACCCTTGTGGGCCGGGGAATTGGCATGAAGTTGCCCGGTTTTGAAGAGTTCGGCGTGGAACAGGCCGGGTGGCAGGACCATGACGCGCTGGCAGCCGAACATGAGGCGTTTTTCGCCGCTGTGCTGGATGGCGAGCCGGTGGCGGTGGATGGCCAAGCGGGCCGGCGGGCCCTGGCGGCGGCCTTGATGGTCAGTGAATCTATTGCGCAAAGCCGGGCCGTGGCGGAAGCAAGTGGGCTAATACCGCGCGTCGAGGGCGAATAAATAGGCTGGCATCCTGAAATCGGGTAAAAAAGATTAAAAAGCCCCTTGGGCAAACCTAAAATTTTTATCAAGAACCCCGCTATTAAGATCCCAGAAACTAAGCGATGTGATTCTTAATGAGGGCCCTTCGCGTATAGAATTCTGTTTCGCGCCGGCTCCGTCACGAACGATAAGGGGCGCATCATGGATAAAGCGCTGAAATTGCGTAGCCTGAGTAAGAATGATCAAGTTTTGGAGCGGAATGCAGGAAGCGCGCTGCCTATTTCCACGGCTGCGGGCGCTTTTATGGATACATTCTCCTCGCTTTTTTTACTCTCGGTAACTGACCGGGCCGGGACGATTATCGAGGTTAGTGATCAATTTTGTAAAGTCAGCCAATATGATCGGGCCGAACTTGTGGGCGCCAATCATAGGCTCATCAATTCTGGTTATCATCCACAGGCTTTCTTCAAGGATATGTGGCGCAGAATTTCATCAGGCCATATTTGGCGTGGAGAGATTTGTAATCGGGCCAAGGATGGCAGCCTATATTGGGTGGATAGTGTTATTGCGCCTGAATTCGGGTCGGACGGCAAGATCACACGTTATGTTTCGATACGGACGGATATTACCGACCGTAAACAAGCCGAAAATCTTCTTCATACCAGCCGGCATTTCATGGGCCGCTCGTGTCTGGGTTGGTGGGAGGCCGATATGGTGGCCGGTACGGTTTTCTGGTCGGATGATCTGTGCCGCTTGTTCGGCTTGGAACTTGGAACGCATTTATCAGATGACGAAACCTATCACCTTGTGGCGCCGGATAAGCGCGACGAGCTGAAGTGTGCCGTGGCACGCTGCATCGAAACGGGGGTTGGATGGGATATGGAATTGCCTTTGTGCATGCCTCAAAATAGCCCCCAGACCGAACAACGCTGGATACGTAGTGTTGGCAATGCCGAAACAAGATATGGGCTTGTTGTAAAATTATTTGGCGCGATTCAGGATATTACAGAACGGGTTCAAATTGAGCTTTTGAATCAGCGAGTTCTTTTGGCAACAGAAAGTGGCGGAATTGGAATTTGGGAATATGACGTTACAAAGAACATAATTCACTGGGACAAGCAGATGAAACGCTTGTATGAGATAGATACGAAAAGCCAGAATTTAAGATATGAAGATTGGCTTATGCGTATTCTACCAGCTGACCGAGGCGATGCCGCGGCGACCTTGGAAAACACCATAAAATACGGAAATTCATATAATACAGAATTCAGAATTCTAAGAGAAAATGATGAAATTCGCTATATTCGTTCTGCGGCGCGGGTTATGCGAATGGAAAATGGAAACGTACAAAAATTAGTTGGTGTGAATTGGGATGTAACAGGCTTGCGCCATATGGCGGCGGAATTGGCCGAACAGCACGAACTACTTCGTGTAACGCTGTTGTCTATTGGTGATGCGGTGATCACCACTAATGCTGATGGCTTGGTCGACTGGATGAATCCAGTCGCCGAGAGAATGACCGGATGGACACATGAAAGCGCCAAGGGAGTTCCCATACAGAGTGTGATGAATCTTGTTCATCAAGATACACGTATGCCGTTGGAAAACCCTGTATCTGTTTGCATTGAATCTGGAAAAATAACAGGAATGGCTCAGCAGACCCTCCTGATCTCAAGAGATTCAAAAGAGTTCATGATTGAGGATTCGGCTGCGCCGATCCGCAGCGCGGAGGGATCTTTACTCGGTGTTGTTATTGTTTTTCGTGATGTAACAGAGCAGCGCAGATACTCGAATGAAATGAGCTATCGTGCTACTCATGATGCGTTAACAGGTCTGATTAACCGTGCGGAATTTGAAACCAGACTAAAACGGGTTCTTGCCACGGCGCATGAGGATGGTAGCACGCATGCCATGATGTTTATAGATCTTGATCAATTCAAGATCATTAACGATATGTGCGGTCACTCCGTTGGCGACCAGCTCTTAACTCAGGTTGCCAGAATGCTGGAGCATTGCGTCCGCGCCCGTGATTCTGTGGCGCGATTAGGGGGAGACGAATTCGCCATTCTTTTGGAACGTTGTCCGCTTGATCAAGCACGCCGTATTGGTGAAAAAATTTGTTCAAACATGGAGGATTTTCGCTTTACCCACGAAGGAAGGCGTTTCCGCATTGGTGCGTCAATAGGTCTTTTGAAAATCAATTCAAGTTGGAAAAGTTCTGCCAATGTCCTGCAGGGCGCTGATTCATCATGTTATATTGCAAAAGATTCCGGTGGAAATCGTGTTCATGTATGGGTGGAGACAGATTCAAAAACCGCGCAGCGAAGCGGTGAAACCGGGTGGGCGACGCGCATAGAACAGGCATTGGATGAAAATCGATTTACCTTATTTGCCCAAAAAATAAGGCCGATAGAAGGGCAGGGAAATGGTTTGCAAGCTGAAATTCTGCTCCGACTGCGAGATGGAGATGAAAAAATTGTGGAGCCGTGCGCCTTTTTGCCGGCAGCGGAACGTTTTCATCTTGCTACACGTATTGATAGGTGGGTTATCCGCAGCGCAGTATCGTGGCTCGGCGCCTTATCAAATACCGAAAATATTGACATGATCAGCGTAAATCTTTCAGGCCAGTCGATTGGTGATAAGATGTTCCATCGTTTTATGGGAGATGTTCTTGCAGGAGTTAATGGCACTTTGCGGGCTAAATTATGCCTTGAGATTACCGAAACATCAGCAATTACAAATATGCAGGAAGCCTCACGCTTTGTTGATGTAATGCGTGAAGTTGGCGTGCGTATTGCCTTGGATGATTTTGGAGCAGGGGCATCGTCATTTGGATACCTAAAAAAATTAAAGGTCGATATAATTAAAATAGATGGCCAGTTTATTACTGATTTAGTCGAAAATTCACTCGACGATGCGGCGGTGCGCTGCTTTGCGAATGTTGCAAGCGTGGTAGGGGTTAAGACTATAGCCGAGTTTGTTAACAAACCAGAAGTTCTTGAGCATTTAAAGCGCATTGGCATTGATTATGGCCAAGGCTTTATGCTGCACCGTCCCGAACCGATTGAAAAACTCTTGGAATTTTCTTGAATTATGGCATCTTTGAAGATGTATGAATCGTTTCCCCGTCCACGGTAAAAGTGCCAAACCCGTGATGATGTATGGTTTTCACGGTAATTTTATCTGGTATGGCCCAGCCCTTTATACATTCTAGGATAAACATATTATATTTATTCACAAACCGTATCTCTACCACACGGCATTCCAGATTAACAAAACATTCGCTAACCAAAGGGGGCATAACATGCTGTCCTGGCAAGGGGGTTAGGCGGAATTCGGTAAATTTATCAATCGTGCGGCCAGAGCAATTGCCGATTCCGGTTACTTGTTCAGCCAGCTTCGCGTCAGGAATGGCAAGCACGCATTCTCCCGTTTCATGTAAGGCGGCAAAGCTATAATTTGAACTACTAACAATGCAGGCAATCAGGGGTGGTTCAAATTCCACCATCATATGCCATGACATAGCCATGATGTTTGGTTTGGCGCCGGGCAAGGCGGTTACTAGCAAGACCACAGGGCCGGGTTCAATAAATTGATAAACATATTTAAGCGGCAATGTTGTTGGCATGCCAAAAACCTCCACAGGGTTTTTATGAAAAAAACCTGGAGAGTACTTTGATATTCGTCAATATTGCTGTTTAAGAACGGTCAGGGGGAGGCCGCCCGACCGTTCTTGCGTGTTAGCCGAGTTGTTTCTTCACCGCCTCGTTCACGATGGCGGGGTTACCTTTCCCGGCCATGGCCTTCATGACCTGGCCAACAAAGAAGCCGAATAATTTCTCCTTGCCGGCTTTGTATTCGGCCACCTTGTCCTGGTTGGCGGCAAGCACTTTGGCAACGGCTTCATCAATCGCGCCTGTATCCGTAACTTGGCGCAGCCCTTTTTCCTCGACAATGGCTGCCGGCATTTTACCGGTTTCCACCATTGCCTCGAACACATCTTTGGCGATCCGGCCATTGATAGTTTTGTCGGCGATCAAATCCAGCAATTCTCCCATGGCCGCGGCCGAGGCGGGAGGATTGTCAATGCTCTTGCCCGTGCGGTTCATCGCGGCAAAGAAATCACCCGTGATCCAGTTGGCAGCCAGCTTGCCATCGCGTCCTTTTGCGACCGTCTCATAAAAGTCGGCCGTGGCTTGCTCGGCCACCAGAACCCCCGCATCGTAGAAGGGAATATTATAGTCCCGGCAAAAACGCTCGCGCTTTTCATCGGGCAATTCAGGCAGAGACGCTTTAAGCTGGTCCACCCAGTCCTGCTCCAGAATGAGCGGCAGCAAATCGGGTTCAGGAAAATAGCGGTAATCATGCGCATCTTCCTTAGAGCGCATGGAGCGTGTCTCACCCCGGGAGGGATCGTAGAGCCGCGTCTCCTGCACAACCTCGCCGCCCGATTCCCAAACATCGATCTGGCGCAGGGCCTCGGCCTCAACCGCATGCATCACAAAGCGCACGGAGTTGACGTTCTTGATCTCGCAGCGTGTACGGAAGGGCTCGCCGGGTTTGCGCACAGACACGTTCACATCCGCACGCATGGAGCCTTCTTCCATATTGCCGTCGCACGTGGCGAGATAGCGAACGATCTGGCGGATCTTGCGCAAGTAAGCGCCGGCTTCCTCGGGCGAGCGTATGTCTGGCTCGGAAACGATTTCCATGAGGGCCACACCAGCGCGGTTGAGGTCGATAACACTTTTGCTTGCATGCTGATCATGCATCGACTTGCCGGCATCCTGCTCCAGATGCAGTCGTGTGATACCGATTTGCTTGAGCGTGCCGTCCTGCAACTCAATCTCAACCTGGCCAGTGCCGACAATAGGATGTGCGAACTGGCTGATCTGGTAACCATTGGGCAGGTCGGCATAGAAATAATTCTTGCGGTCAAAACGCGAGAATAAATTAATCTCGGCTTTCAGGCCCAGCCCTGTGCGCACGGCCTGGGCCACGCATTCCTTGTTAATAACGGGCAGCATGCCCGGAAAACCGGCATCCACAAAGGAAACATGCGCATTGGGCGCGCCGCCATAGGTGGCGGAAGCGCCAGAAAACAGCTTCGATTCAGAAATTATCTGGGCGTGGATTTCCAGCCCCACCACCACTTCCCAGGCGCCGGTACGCCCTTCCAGCATATAGGCCATTATTTTGCTCGCACTTCAGGCAGGGCCGAGAAACCCGCCGCGTTTTCAATTGCCGCTGAGACGGCAAAAACAGTTTCTTCGTCAAAATGCTTGCCAATCACTTGCAGGCCAAGCGGCAGACCGTCGGCAGAAAGGCCGGCGGGTACGCTCATGGCCGGCACACCGGCCAGCGAGGCGGGAACGGTGAACACGTCGTTCAGATACATGGTCACCGGATCGTCCATCTTCTCGCCAAGGCCAAAAGCGGCAGAGGGGGCGGTGGGGGTGAGGATGGCATCGACCTTGGTGAAGGCGTCGGTGAAATCCTTCAAGATCAGGTTCCGCACCTTCTGGGCCTTCAGGTAATAAGCATCGTAATAGCCGTGGCTCAGCACGTAAGTGCCGATCATGATACGGCGTTTGACTTCGCTGCCAAAACCGGCGGCGCGGGTGCGCTCATACATGTCAATCAGATCCTCGCCCTCGACGCGCAGGCCAAAGCGTACGCCATCATAGCGGGCAAGGTTGGAGGAAGCTTCCGCTGGAGCGACGATATAATAAACTGGCAGGCCATATTTAGTGTGAGGCAGGGAGATGTCGATAATTTCCGCTCCCTGTTCGCGCAGCCAGGCAATGCCTTTATCCCACAGGGCCAGAATGTCCGGGTTGGTGCCTTCCAGCCGGTATTCGGCGGGAATGCCGATTTTCAGCCCCTTCACGCCACGGCTGAGGGCGGCGGTAAAATTGGGCACCTCGCGCGGCGCGCTTGTGGAATCCTTGTCGTCAAAGCCGGCCATGGCATTCAGCAGAATGGCGCAATCTTCCACATTGCGCGCCATGGGGCCGGCCTGATCCAGCGAGGAGGCGAATGCCACAATGCCATAGCGTGAGCAGCGGCCATAAGTGGGTTTGATGCCAGCAAGGCCGGTAAAGGCGGCGGGTTGGCGGATGGAGCCGCCCGTATCCGTGCCTGTCGCGGCCAGGGCTATGCGTGCAGCCACGGCCGCCGCCGAACCGCCGGAGGAACCGCCGGGCACGAGCTTGGCATCAGAGCCGTTGCGTTTCCACGGATTTTCCACCGGCCCATAGGCTGAGGTGATGTTGGAGGAGCCCATGGCGAATTCGTCTAGATTCGCTTTGCCCAGCACCACCGCGCCAGCATCGCGCAGCTTGGCTGAGACAGTGCTCTCATAAGGCGGGATGAACGGTTCCAGAATCCGGCTGGCCGCCGTGGTGCGCACACCCGCCGTGCAAAACAAATCCTTCATGGCGATGGGAATACCGGTCAGCGCCGTTGCGGTGCCTGCGGCAATGCGTGCATCCGCGGCCTTGGCCTGTTCCAGGGCCAAGTCAGGCGTGGCGGTAATATAGGCGTTTAAACGCGGGTTTAGTGCTGCCACGGCCTTATTATAGGCGGTGGTCAGTTCCACGGCGGACAAGTCTTTCGCGGCGAGCTTTTTGGCAGCGGCGGCGATTGTCAGAT
The DNA here is from genome assembly GCA_021808545.1 of Pseudomonadota bacterium. Lineage (GTDB taxonomy): Bacteria > Pseudomonadota > Alphaproteobacteria > Acetobacterales > Acetobacteraceae > Acidocella. Next base: position 39,689 of record JAKBBM010000015.1, read on the forward strand.
CAAAAATACTCATTCCACCACTTTCGGTACGGCAAAAAAATTCATCTCCCGGTCTGGCGCGTTGGCCAGAATCTGCTCTGGGATACCGCCATCGGAGAGCTGATCCTCGCGCTGGCGCAGGACCATTTGCGCGCCGCCCGAGAGCGGTTCCACGCCTGAGACATCCACTTCCGATAATTGCTCCACATAGCCCAGGATGGCGTTTAACTCGCCCTGCAGCACGGAGACCTCGTCATCATTCACCCGTATCCGGGCCAGTCTCGCGATACGGCGGACCGTTGCAGCATCCAGCGACATTTTTGCTCCAAATCTCTTGGCTAGAAAAACCCGGCGGACCATACAGGCGGCCATGGCTCTCTACAACCTCGCAGACCTGTCTGCTCTGCTGGCGCCGCAGGCCCGGCTCATTGGGCTTGATCCTGGCGCCCGGCGCATTGGCGTTGCGCTGTCTGACGTGGCACGGCGCATTGCCTCGCCCTATGGCACGCTGGCCCGGGCCAAGCTTGCGCGTAATGCGGCCGAAATTCAGGCCATCGCCGCGCGCGAGGGGGCGGGCGGGCTGATTATCGGCCTGCCGCTGGAAGGCGGGCAGCGTTTTGGCCCCCGTGCGCAGGCCGCGCGCGATTGGGCGCATGCCTTAAGCAGCGCCACTGGCCTGCCCGTTGCCATGGTGGATGAAAGCTTCACCACGGCCGAGACGCATGAGCATCTCATCGGCGCGGGCATAAGCCGGGCGCGGCGCGCGGAACTCGTGGACAAAATGGCCGCTGCCGCCATCTTACAGCGCGCTTTGGATGCCTTGGCCGGTTAGCCCAAATTCCCGCGCCAGCAATTCGTAGCCGCGTGTGCGGGTCGCGGGGTCGAAGGCGGCACTGGTAATGGCGATTTCATCGAGCTGCAGCGCCTGGCCCAGTGCACGCAGTTTTTCAGCCACATCCGGCCCGGTACCGATGAAGGCGCGTGCCCGGGCAGCGTTCAGGCTGGCCTGTTCGGGCGGGGTAAGTTCGATTTTCGCCGCATCCTCGGGCGCGGGCAGGGGAATAAACCGCCCACGCCCGCGCAAGGCCCAGGCAATGGCGCGTGAGCTATACCAATATTCCGCTTCGGCCAGGGTTGGGGCGGCCAAAGCCCATATGGTTGCGGCGCAATAAGGCTGGCTTAGCGTGGCGGAGGGGCGGAAATTCTGCCGATAAAGCGCAATAGCCTCCGCCGCACCCTCGCCATCGGTAAAAAAGTAAGCAAAGGCATAAGGCAGGCCGAGTGCTGCGGCGAGTTGCGCACCATAAAGCGAGCTACCTAGTACCCAGATTTCCGGCGCGCACGGCCCGGTTGGCATGGCCATTACGCTGCGGAACGGGTGCTTGTCCGGCAGGGGGGTGTTGCTTGTCCAGGCCTGCAATTCCTGGATCTGGGCGGGGAACTGGTCCGCGGCGCGGGCGGCATTGGGGTTAAGGGCAAAGGCCGTGCGGCCATCGCCCCCGGGCGCCCGGCCGACACCAAGGTCGATTCGTCCGGGTGCTATGGCCTCCAGCACACGGAACTGTTCCGCGACTTTGAGCGCCGCATAATGCGGCAGCATGACACCGGCACTGCCAACACGGATTCGGCTGGTGGTGGCGGCAATGGCGGCAGCGAGAATCTCCGGCGCACTGCCCGCGACCGACTCCAGATTATGATGTTCCGAAAGCCAGTAGCGGTGATAGCCAAAAGCCTCGCAAGCCCGGGCGAGGTCCAGGCTTTCACGTATGGCGGCATCGGGCGCTTGTCCGGCCCGAATGGGGGATTGGTCGAGGACGGAGAGTTTCATGCGGTCTTATATGGGACAGAAATTGCACAAGCGCAGGGGAGGGGGCTTGTTGTTGAGATGTCATTTTATCCCGCCCCGTCTCAGGCGGGGCGTGTTATGTAAAGATTTTATCCCAGTTATGGCGCAGGGCGGCATCCACCTCGGCCATGCTGGCCGTAACGCCAAGGGCGGCCAAGCTGGTGACGCCATGTTC
>JAKBBM010000001.1 GCA_021808545.1 Pseudomonadota bacterium
AACAGGCACAGAAGCAGGATGACGGGCCGGTTGTTGAACAGCAGGCGCTCAACCACGGAGCCGGACTGACGGTCAAAGTCAGCCAGACTCGTGACATTCATCTGGTTGGAATCGGTAGGGGAATGCACGAACTCTTCTCCGGCCTATTTGGCTTGAACGAAATCGGATTGGGGCAGTACGTCAACGCCGCCTATGCCAACGGCAATGACCTGGCCATCGGGCATCTGCGCGAGGCTGGCGATGGCCAGCGGTACGATCTGTGGAACCTGTTGGAAGGTCTGGGCGTTGTTGTAGCTGATATGCAGCGTGCCGGATTCGCCGGCCACCAGAACCGCGCCGGATTTGAGGATTATACCCGCCGTGAGATTGGAATCGGTGCCGACATCGATCTTCTGCCAGGTAGCACCTTCATCGTGGCTGAGATAGGCATTGCCGGCGACACCGAAGGTGAAGATCCCGCCGCCCCGCGTACCGAGAATGCCAAACATGGTGGCATTCCCCGTGGGCGTGACCTGCGGGAAGGTGGCGCCGTTATCGGTGGAATGGAAGACCAGACCGGTTTCCTCGCAAATATAGAGGCCCGAACTGGTGTTGGTGATGCCGTAGAGATTGTGGCTGAGCCGGTCCTCGATCGACAGGCTCATACCCGTCCAGCTCTTGCCGCCATCATCGGTGCGCACGGCGATGCGGTAGGCGCCGATGACGATCGCCTTTTGCGGGCTCATCGCCTCGATGGCGAGAAAGGGCTTGTCGGCGCCCGTCTTCAAAAAATACGCGGCGCGCTTGACTGCGAGCGCCGTGGTTGGCAGCGGGCTGTTCGCCGCCTGCGCCGCCTTGGCTTCTTTCAAGGCCAGCTCGTTAACCTGATCGCCATTCAGTTGCGTCTGCCAGATCTTGCCGCCATCGGCGGTGTGCAGGATGACCCCCTGATGCCCGGCGGCCCAGCCTTCCTCGGGCGAAGCGAAGGCCACCGCGGTCAGCAGCACATCCACCGGCACCTTGGCCTGGGTCCAGCTTTTGCCGTCATCGTCCGAATAGATGATGACACCATGCTCCCCCACGGCCACAATCCGGCGCCCGGCCATGGCCACCGCGTCCAGAAAGACATGCGCGGGATCCTTGACCGATATGGCAGCTTGATTCAGGGCGGAGGTATTTGTTTGGGCTTCGGCCCCGCTGGCCAAAAGCAGAGCGGAACATACAGCCAGGGCTGTAAGAACAGTTTTGCGGAGCAATGGTAAAATCCGGTTTGTTGGAACGTTCTTAAAAATGCGCTGTCCGCTCGTCGGCTTCCGAAATGGTGGCAATGAGAGCCTCGTTAGCATTGCCACCACCCGTTCGTCGTTTTCTGGCTTCAGTACTGCGCCTGCGCGGCCATGGCTTGCGGGTTGAAGAGCTGCAGCGGCGGAATGCCGAGCACCACCTCCTGATTGTAGGGAGCCTGGTTCCAAATGCCGACCTCGGTCAGGTAATGGTTGGCTTGCAGATCGTAGAGCGCGCAGGTCGAGAACAAGGCTCCGGCCGGAATGTCCGGACGGTTCTCGATAGTGGTCGTGCCATGACGCCAGTAATTGCCCTGCGCGTCCCAGCTGTCGCCCAGGCAGGCGGTCCAGGTATCCTCATCCAGATAGATGCGGCGATGATGCAGCACGTTGCGCTTGCCGGGCGCGACCACGGCATCGATGACCCATACGCGGTGCAGCTCCCAGCGAACCAGGTCGGGGTTGAGGAAGTGCTTCATGTGCCCTTCCTGTGCGGTCGCGTGGTACAATTTATTGTTGTTATAAGGGACCAGCATCTCCTTCTTGCCGACTAGCTTCCAATCATACCGGTCGAGCGCGCCGTAGAATATGTCGTACTCGTCGGAGTTGGCGTAATCGTCGAAGGAGGGGGCTGGCGTATCGTAGGTCAGGTTGGGGTCCTCACGCATGCGCCCTTGGCCTGGCAGGTAGGACCAGACGCGCTCGGGCGTCTGCAGCATGTTGGTGGGGAACCAGTCGATGCTCTCCTGCCCGACCATCGAGGCGGGGGCTAGGAATTTCACGAAATATTTGGCGTACAGCCCCTTATAATCTGCAACCGTGCCGCCCTTCAGGTAGTACAGAAAGTCGGCATATTGCTTATAGCCCGCGGCCAGGGTGAGGTGACCGGTGCTATCCACCAGATAATTAGCCTGCGCGCGCGTCCAGGCTTGGCCTTGCCACAGCGTGGCGTGGTTCCACATGGCCTGGGCGCCGGCCACCGCCGGGTCCTTGTCCAAAATGGGGAAGGGCACACCGCCGAAGGCACCGGTGAAGCCGTATTTCGCGCCCTTGGGCACGGTGGCCGCCGCCGTCACGTTGGTGGCAATATTGTCATACACCCATTGCGGCGCCGAGGCTGTGCGGTGGGTGGGGTACACGTCGATGCGGAAACCATATTTCTGCATCATCAGCTTGGTGCCTTCGGCAAGCTTGTCCGCATACTGCTCCATGTTGCTGGCATCGACGGAATAAAGCTTCTTGTCGTCCGCGAAGAAGTCCGGCATCAGCCCATCGCTCGGCTTCCAGCCGGTGGGGATCTGCGTCAGCCCGCCATTCCAGGCCGGAATGGAGCCATCGGCATTACCCGCGCGCTCGCCGCCCATCGGCATCAGCGTCGTCTTTAACAGATTTGGGTCCGCCGCCGCCAATGCTGGACGGATTCCTCCCATATAGGCCGATAGCGCAGCCAGGCTGCTCGCCCCCATAATTCCAAATTTACGCCGGTTCATTTCCTACCTCTATGATTGCTTGGCCGATTAAATTGCTGGGCCGATTAGAAGGTGCGCTGGATGCTGAAGGCCACATAGCCGCGGTCCGCCAGCGGATTGAGGGTGGGATCGGGCCGGCCGAGATAATCCTGATAGGTCAGGCTGGCCGTCCAGACCGTCCGGTAGGTCGCGGTAACGCCCACATTCACATAGCCCGTGCCATGATTCATGGTGGAGTCGATCTGCGAGCGGCCGAACAGATTATAATGGATGCCGATCGGGAAGGTCAGGTTGAGGCTCGGCAAAACGCTATCATAGGTCGGGGTGATCACCACGGCGAACGCGCCCGCTGTATTGTCTCGGCCCGGCTCCAGCGCCGCCTTGTTCTTATCCACCGAGAGGACGTGGTTCATGGCGAACTCGCCACTGATCGTGACACCCCCTGGATCAAGCGGAATGCCGGGCGAGACATAGATTGCGGATATCTGCGCGGCGTAGGTGCTGCCCACCGGATAGAGTGCGCCAGCATTGGCGCTGCTGGGATAAGAGGTGTAAGGCGCGGCCACTGAAACCAGGGGCATGTTGCGCCGGCCCGATACTTCACCCGCGATGTTCACGCCTGCATAGGTGGTGGAGAAAGAGGCGCCATAGAGCTGAATGTCCCGCGGATACACGACCCAGTAATTGGCTGGTACGGGGTTGCCGAAGAAGCTGGTGAGCCCGCCTGTATAAACGCCCTCGGGCGATTTCGAATCGTAACGCAGCGCGTAGAGCCCAAGGTCGAACTGTCCGACCGTGCCTTGCACGGCAAAGCCGAACTGGCCGTTATTCACCGGCGGCCGCAAATCCTTCACGCGGTACATGTAGTAGCCAGGCGAGCCGGGATAAAAACTCCCCCCCGGTACACCGATGATCCGTTGTCCGCCCTTGTCCAGAATATCCGTGGTGCTGAAATAGGAGCCGACCCCTTGCAATGTGTCCGGCTCCCATTCGAACTGGTAATAGCCTTGGAAGGTAAGATTCGGATTCGGCGAATAGGTGGCCACCACCTGGCCCACCGGCAGAAATACCTGCTGCGCCTGTGCGTTAGGCAGGTTATCCGCCTTGATCACGTCGATCGGCGCCATGCCGCCAGCGATGCCGTTGGTGGGGAAATACAGGCTCTGGCCCCAGAGCAGGGTCTGGCGGCCGACCTTCAGGGTAAAGGTCTGCTGACCCTGCGCGCCGAAATATTTGGTGCCGTAGATAAAGGCATCCAGCAGCACGGCATTCTCGCCGTTCACGTTGCGCGTCGCACTCGTGAAGTGCCGGTTGTCGGTGCTGTACGGGTTGTAGGTGCTGGGCGAATCATTCTGGGTGCGGCCCAGATAGGGCGTGTCGAGATACGCCTCGCCGCTGACATGCAGGCCAAAACTACCCGTGCCAAAGCTGCCATACTTGACATCGAGCACCGGCAGAATGTCGAACGTATTATCGACCATCCCGTGCTGAAAGTTCAAATCACCGTCATTGCCGTTGATATTGCTGGTCAGCACCTTGGAGGGGCTGTTAACACGGAAAATGTTAGAATATTCAACTGTTGTGTTAAGGTTGATCTCAAGATTATTCCCCTCCACGGTGCCGGAATAGAGATGCAGCGCCCACGCGCTGGGCGCGCCGCCCAGAGCCAGCGCTGAGCCCAGCACCGCTCCCCATCCTCGGCGTGATAAAATCGATACATCCCAAGACCGTAACCGCTGCCTGAAAGACGCGTAGGGCCGAAGACCGCAGATCATTATCCTCTCCTTTAATATTTTGATTGTTATGATTTTAAGGCAAAAGTGAACGCTACAGTTTACTTACTACGCTATATTTTACGTCAAGGTCAACGCACCAACCGCTCATTATAAATCGCGAATTGTAAAATTTGATTATGAGTCAGGCCATGTGCCTCGCCCGCATCACGGCGGTGGCGCTTTGCGGTGTAAGGCGCGAAACCAAAAGGACAGGACGCCAAAGAATGAGTCTTGTCCCCCAAGGCTGTGATATCCTTATGGGCAGAGTGGCCAGGCCTCCTTGCGGGTGGCCCAGCGATGCTCGATAGCGACAAGATGATATCGATTAGTCGCGTGGGCAGCCGGCGAGAAACACTTGCGTGACAAAGCGGGCTTGTACGTTGATACCAGCCCGGGTGGGCATGGGATGGCCATGCAGCAGGGCACGGTTAACATCGGCCAGCGCCATGGCGATGAACAGATCGGCGGCCTGTTTTGCCACGGTGGGCGCAAAATTATTCTGGACGAGGTACTCGGCGAGCGGTTGCATCAGGTAGAGGTCGTGGCCGCGTCGTGTGGCCTCTACCAGCTCGGGAAAGTCCCGTCCCTCGCGGGCCACGAGCTGGGCGAAGCCATAGCTGTCGCCGCTGCTCAGCTCGCGCATGAGGTCCCTGGCATAGGCCCGCAACCCGTGGGCGAGATCGCGTTCGGGGTCTGGGCGTGGACGCGGCAACAGGCTGGCGCCTTTTAGGATGCAAGCCAAGAACAGGGCAGATTTGTCGGCGTACCAGCAATAGAGCGTGCGTTTGGAGACGTCGGCACGTTGGGCGATGACGTCCATGGTGGCGGCGCGATACCCGTTGAGGACGAATTCCTCGCTGGCGGCGGCCAATACGTCTGCCATTTTCCGGGCGGCGTCCTGGGCTGAGGGGCGGCCACGGCGTTTCTTCGGAGGAGTTTGAGCAGAGGATTTGCGAGGCATTTTAAAATATAATCTTCATTAATCTGAACGGATCAAAAGCATGTTTGGCAAAACTAATGTTGTCAACCGGTGATGGATGGACTAATTAAACTATTCAGTTTAATAAAGGCTGATCGACCATCAACAAGGAATGCCAAGATGCTGGACCAAGCGACCAAGCAGCGCCTGTCTGACAATCTAAGACCTGCCGCGCCGCCCCTCGAGATTGATAAGCCTTACACCGAGGACCAACATCGACGCCTGCTCGGCGTGGTACGCGAGCACGCGCCCTGGAAGCTGATTCTGGCGCAGCATTTTGCCTCGCCCGAGGCGCTGATCGCGACCTTGTCGGGCACGCTGCCGCAAGGTGTCACCCCCACCCTGGATATGTGGCTGACGCCGACGTTTCGCGGCTTTTATGCAAATTATTCCACGGCCCTGTATCCCGAGATCCAAGATTGCTTCTATAATGAGGCCTTCATCGGGCATGCGAAGAAATACTGGAACGCCCAGTATGCCAAGCCACAGATGATGCTGTTCAATGTCAACGGCCCCTGCGCGAACACTGATCCTGGCCATTTGGACACGCCGAGCTTCCGGGGCATCCGTTACGAAAACTCGCCGACCTGGCTGTGCAGCGTGATGGGCAAGTCTGGCCTGTTCAACAAATATCTCATCAAGATGGCGCAGGTCATCACTTGGTTTTCGCACGATGCCGGGAGCGGCTTCACCTACTGGCCGAATGGCCCGCTCGGCGAGCCGCAGCGCCTGATTCCGCCAGTCTATAATCGCGGCGTGGTGGTGCAGAACGAGATGCTCGTGCATCGCGGCGAGGCGAACGGCCCGGTGGATCAGCGCCGTCCGAAGGGGCTCGCCCTGAACTCGCTGTTCTCCGGCGACCCGGCGGACAAGGATGGCTGGCTCGTGAAGACCGACGATCAGGTGATCGCCCGCTACCGCACCGATGATCTGCGCTTCCTCGTGCATTGGTCGGCCGAAGTGTTCGAGGATTTCGCTGAGCTGAAGAAGAACATGGATGGCTCCGACAACCTGACCTACGATCAGGTGTTCGAGACCTTCATCAAGGATCTGCGCGCGCGCGGCATCTCGCTGAACGTGCCGGCCGATCCGCTGTCCGACCGTGAATTCATCTCCACGCTGAACGCGGCCTACGATATTGGCGGCCCGGTGCGCTATCCGGCGGAAGCGCCGGTGGATACGCTGAACATCTCGCAGGCGGCGTAATCGCCCCCACGAAAAAGGGCCCCGCGACGGGGCCCTTTTTTTGCGCGAATGTATTTTACTCTTTTAATTTGGGCGTGGGGATGCCAGCGAGATCGCAGGCATAGGAGAGCAGGGCGGAATAATCCTTGCTCGCATATTTGCTAGCCCGTGCCGCGCCATAAGTGGCGAGCACCGCGGCCCCGGCCGGCAGGCCGATGCGCTGCTCGGCCGCGGCGTTGAGGGCAAGGCTCATATCCTTGAAGGCGAGGTCGATGGTGAAGCCGGGCTCGATATCGCCCTTCAGCACCTTGTTGACCATGAGCGTGTGGAACTGCCCGTTCTGCGCGGTGGTCGCGCTGGTGACCTCGCGCATGATCTCGGGGGTAAGGCCGAGTTTGGTGCCCAGGGCGAGCGATTCCGCCACGATCTCGGCGGTGGAGAGCAGCATGAAATTATTGATCACCTTCATGCGGCTGCCCATGCCGGGGCCACCGCAGCGATGGATGGAGGTGCCCATGGCCTTGAGCAGCGGCTCCACCACCGCGAATTCCTTGTCCTCGGCGCCGACCATGAACAGGGATTCGCCGCGCTCGGCATGCAGCACCAGCCGGCCCACGGGGGAGTCGACAAAGCCGATCCCCTGGGCCGCGCAGGCGGCGGCGACCTTGTCGGTGGCCTTGGCGTCGATGGTGGACATTTCCATCAGCACCGTGCCCTTGCCGATATGGGCGAGCACGCCATCCGCGCCCAGCACCACCGCCTCCACATGCTGTGTCGCGGGCAGGATGGTGATGAGCACGTCAGGCCACGTCGCCGCCTCGGCAACGGAGCCGGCGCGGCGGGCACCCAGGGCGGCCAGCATGTCGATCTTGCCGGTGTCGATATCGTAGACGTTGAGATCGAACCCCTTCTTCTGAAGGTTCTTGGCCAGTGGCGCGCCCATGGCGCCGAGCCCGATCTATACTACCTTTGTCGCCATTTTCATTTCCTTCAGATCACGCCGTGATTGATGTAGCTTGTCTTGCTTTCGGTGAAGAAATCCGCGGCCGCGCTGCCGGTCTCGCGCCCGCCAACGCCCGAGGGCGGGCGGCCGCCGAACGGCACATGATATTCCAGCCCCGCCGTGGGGGTGTTGACCATGACCATGCCGGCCTTGGATTCGCGCCGGTAGCGCTCGGCGCTCCTGAGGCTGGTGGTGGCGATGCCCGATGAGAGTGCTAGCTCGCAATCATTGGCGACCGCGATCGCCTCGTCGAGATCCGCGACCTTGATGACCGCGCCGATCGGCCCGAATGTTTCGTGCCGGTTGAGCTGCATGTCGTTGGTGGTGTTGAGAAACAGGGCGGGGGTGAGGAACAGCCCCTCATTATGCCCCTCGGCCGGCGTGCCGCCATGGGCAAGCTCGGCGCCCTCGGCCCGGGCGGCGGCGATGGCGGCGAGGTTCTTCTCGAATTGCGGGCGGGTCGCCACCGGGCCGATGACGGTGGCGGGGTCGAGGGCTGGGCCCGGCGTGAAGCTTGCCACCGCCTTCACCAGCTTTTCGACGAAGGCATCGTGAATGCCCCGGGTGACGATGATGCGCTCCGAGCCGGTGCAGCGCTGGCCGGTCTGGCCCCAGGTGCCTTGCGCGGCGGCGGCCACCGCCACGTCGATATCGGCATCGTCCAGCACGATGAACGGGTTCTTGCCGCCCAGTTCAAGCTGCGTCTTGGTCATGCTTTCGGCCGCGATCTTCAGCAGCGCCCGCCCGGTGGGAGTGGAGCCGGTAAAGCTGAGCGCATCCGCCCCGTGGATGAGGGTGGGGCCAAGGAGCGCGCCATTGCCCATGACAATGTTGAAGCAGCCAGGCGACAGGCCCGCCCCCATCAGGATCTCGCCGAGCCGGATCGCGCAGCCGGGCGCGAATTCGGAGGGTTTCAGCACCACCGTGTTGCCATAGGCGAGGGCGGCGGCGGCTTTCCAGGCGGCGATGGCGATGGGGAAGTTCCAGGGCGTGATCGCGGTGACGACGCCTACCGGCTCGTGCGAGACGATGACATTATGCCCCTCGCGCAGCGAGTTATGCCATTGGCCGGGATGGCGCAGCGCCTCGGCCGCATAGAACTGAAAGCAATGAGCGGCGCGGACAACCTCGCCCACTGCCTCCTTCAATGTCTTGCCTTCCTCGCGCGCCAACAGCGTGGCCAGCGCGGTGGCGCGGGCGAACAGCAGATCGGCGGCTTTATGTAAAATATCTGAACGTATCTGAATATTTTGACGCGCCCATGCCGGCTGTGCCTTTCGCGCGCATGCGACCGCCTCTTCGGCATCGGCCACACTGGCTTGCGCATATTCACCCACGACTTCGCTGATGTTGGAAGGGTTGAAAGTCTGCGCCACGGTGGCGCTGTTGCGCCACTGGCCGCCGATGAGGTTCTGTCCATGTAACATTTTTACTCTCATGCTGTCTTGTTCTGATTCTGGGACATTTCATCTGTTGCGGCGCGATGGGCGCGACGCGGATTAGGGGGATGATAGATCAGAGCGGCCGGGACAACAATAGTAAACTCAATAGTTTACAAGAATTAGCGTAGTCATTTCGTCTAGATACTACGAATTATATTGCTTTATACCTAAAACATATTGAATATCTGTGGTATGATGGGTAGTTTCGTCGCCACTAACGAGAACGATAAGGAGGAGCTGGCATTGGCTGTTAAAAAACAGGAAAACGCTGCCGGGAAGGCACTGGGCCATTTGGCGCTGCATTATAAAACACCCGAGGATGGACCGCGCGCCGCTAAATTGCTGGAGCTTATGGGCATGAAGCGGGTGCAGGAAATTCCGTTCGGTGGTGGTGTGGTATTCTACCAATTCGCGGTAGCGGATGATGCCTCAGGCCGCGGGATTGGCACGCTGTATCTTTCCATGGTGCCGCCGCCCCTGGCCACGATTACGCAGGCGATCCGGCAGGCGCTGAAAGTGGGAACCGCGCAAGAGCATGCCGCTGTGGCGGGATTGCGCGAAGGCATGCTGCAAGACCCCGAAATGATGTTCCATGTCGGACTCATGATGGACTCTTTGGAAGAGGTGGAGCGGCTGATGCTTACCCTTCGCCATGCTAATGAGCACGATCCAGACCTGAAGGGACGGCTAAGATTGCTATGTAACAAGGCCAAGCCGGGTGATGCCGAGATTGATGCGCGCATGCAGACCTCTGCGGTGTTTGGTGCCACGCCGCGCCATACTTACGGAATGTATGGTGTTCAGGCCTTTGTGGAGACGGATTTGCTGGCCGGCGGGCCGCTTGGCGAAAGCATGGTCATCGAGCTTGATTTCGCCTTCAGCAGCCATCCCGACAATATGTTTGTAAAAACCATCGTTTGAGGAACGTCATGCCAGACTATTCGACCCTAGTGGATCCGCAATTCAAGCCGTTTTTGGAAGGGTTGATGCACGTGCCTGGCGCGCGCAGCTTTCCGAGCGTCACCGCGCTGCGCGAGGCGACCAACGCTATGTCCGGCATGTTCCCGCCCTCCGGCACGAAGCTCGCCAAAGTGGAGAACCGTACGATTCCCGGCCCAGACGGAGATGTGCCTGTACGGATCTATACGCCTCATGGCACCGGACCGTTCCCTGTTGTGTTATACTACCATGGTGGCGGCTGGGTTATTTGTAATCTCGATACTCATGATGGATTGGCGCGCGAATTTTGTGCGGCCAGTGGCGCCATAGTGATGTCAGTGGATTACAGGTTGGCGCCAGAGCATAAATTTCCAGCTGGTATGAATGATTGTTGGGCTGCGCTGAAATGGGTCGCGGCCAATGCCGGTGAGATCAATGGCGATGCGGATAGGCTCGCCGCGATGGGCGATAGCGCCGGTGGGGTGCTGGCGGTGGTGATGTCGCTGCGCGCCCACGATGAAGGAGGGCCAAAACTCTCTGCCGTGATAAATTATTATGGTTCTTGTAACTATCCCAGCGCTTATACGCCATCAGCCAATGAACACGCCAATGCTCCCGTAGTGACGCGCGACGATATCGACTGGTTCTACGAGCAGTATCTTACCGACCCGGCGACCGAGCAGAATAATCCGTATGTGTCGCCGATCCGCGCGGCCTCGCTGAAGGGGGTTGCCCCGACATTCATTGCTACCGCCGAGCTTGATCCGTCTCGTGATGATGCCGAGGCTTATGGCGTTAAGCTGCGCGAGGCAGGGGGGGATGTAAAGATCAAACGCTATAAGGGGATGCTGCATGGGTTCCTCTCTTGGATCGGGCCGATCGATGCCGCGAAAACGGCCATTGATGATGGCGCCGCTTGGCTGGCTCGGCATTGGGATGGACATAAAACGAAGTGATGCCTGACGTGACGATGGAGGCCGCGACCGGCCCGCTCCAAGGCGTGAAGGTTCTGGATTTATCACGTGTGTTGGCAGGACCATGGGCGACCCAGATCTTGGGTGATTTGGGGGCTGATGTGGTGAAGATTGAACAGCCCGGACAGGGGGACGATACCCGCCGCTGGGGGCCGCCATTCTTGCAGGATGGCTCGCGGGATTCGGCGTATTATCTGTGCGCTAACCGGAATAAGCGTTCTGTAGCGCTTAACATGGCGGATCCGCGCGGCGCGGAGATGATCCGCCATATCGCGCGTGATGCCGATATTGTTGTGGAAAACTTCAAGGTTGGTGGTTTGCGCAAATACGGCTTAGACTATGAAAGTTTGGCCAAGGAAAATTCAAAGTTGATCTATTGCTCGATTACGGGGTTCGGACAAAGCGGGCCGTATAAAGAGCGGGGCGGGTATGACTTCCTGATCCAAGGCATGAGCGGATTGATGAGTGTGACTGGGCGCGCCGATGGTGAGCCGGGAGCCGGGCCGCTGAAGGTGGGGATTCCAGTCAGTGACCTGTTTGCGGGGCTTTATGCCGCCATCTCCATCTTGGCGGCGCTGCACCATGCACGCGCCACCGGGCAGGGGCAGCATATTGATTGTGCATTGCTCGATACCCAGGTGGCACTGCTCGCCAACCAGGCATCCAACTACCTTAATGGCAGCAAGCTGCCGTGCCGGCTTGGCAATGAGCATCCAAACACCGTGCCTTACCAGGATTTCGTGACTGCGGACGGCACCGAGATTCTGGTGGCGCTCGGTAATGACCGGCAGTTCAGGGCCTTCTGTGCGCTGCTGGGCCGCGCGGAATTGGGTGAGGATTCGCGTTTTGCCGACAATGCCAGCCGTAACGCCAACCGCAAGCTGTTGCAGGCGGAGCTGGGAGGCGCGATCTGCCGCTGGCAGCCGGATCAGCTTCTGACCGCGATGGACGCACAAGGCCTGCCTGGCGGGAAAGTGAATACCATTCCGCAGATCCTGGCGGATCAACAAATTATTGAACGGGGATTGGTTAGAACTCTGTGCCGATCGGATGGCACCAAAGTACAGGTTCTAGGGTTTCCTGAAATTTTCTCGCGTACCCCAGCCAATTACCGCCATGCCCCGCCGCGAATGGGAGCGGACACGCTGCAAGTGTTGAGTGAATATGGGTTGGATGAAGCGCAAATCAATGAATTATTGGCGGTTGGAGTGGCTGCAAAGGGCTTGTGAGGTTGCGCGAAATCATATAATTAAACTCATCGGTTTAATTCAGGTAAAAAAGATCTCCCAAGAATGGTCCGAGATATCATGACTTTTTCACTCGCAATACGAATGCGCATGAAGCAAGAAAATTCAAATAATATATGGGATAAGTGGCTGCGGCCGCAGAGCATTTATCTTCCCCAGAGATTGGGGCCTAGTTGCAGCGGCTGACAATGCCTTTCAGGCCACTCTTGCCATATTCTGTTTTGATCAAAAGCTTTTGTTGCCTCGATGCGACGGAATAATTTACGCTGAGAGCTTTGTTTTTATAAATTAACAAAATGAGTCTTTGGTTTGTGAGGACGCGCCTAAAGCCTGCCAAGGCTTTGTGGTGATGCATTGTCGGTGGCTGCCGGTTTCTAACACGACGTATGACATGAGGTCGCGCAGAAAAAGCGTAAAGACGTAATTGGTGGATTTTGGAGCGATGGATATGATCAATAAGATTTTGGATGCTGAGCATCGTCTGTTACCGCTGCCCGATAGCCCGGAACTCGCGCAGGCGCTAAACGAGGCTAATGTGCAGACGCTGCTGATGGTCTATGTTCATCTTACGCATGACGAGGGCATGCTTGAGCAGTTCAGGGCCTATATCCGCCCCCCCTTCGCCAATCCGCCGACTCAGATTCCAGATGAATATGTACGGGAACTGCACGAAAAGCTGCGCCATGTACTAATCACTCCGGGTGCTGCGCGTACCGAGGGGCCACCAAAGGCGCTGGTTGCGAAGATGATGAGTGTCGGGGTTGGCGAGGACGTGGCCGATGAATTCGTGCCGATGTCGTTGGACCAGAACGGATTCGACCTGCCTGCGCCGCGTAAGGAGACCAAGGGCTATGTGCCGCCGCCACCTGGCTTTAAGGTGCTGGTTATCGGCGCCGGCATGACCGGGCTGCTCGCCGGAATCAAGCTCCGCGATGCTGGGATCGATTATATCACGATCGAGAAGAATTCCGAAGTGGGCGGTACCTGGTGGGAAAACCGCTATCCCGGTGTTGGCGTGGATACGCCAAGCCATTTCTATTCCTATTCGTTCGAGATCAATCCGGATTGGAATCATTACCATCCGCAGGGACACGATATGCAGGATTATTTCGTGCGTGTCGCCGATAAGTATAAATTACGAGACAAGATCCGCTTCAACACAAAAGTCACCGCGCTGCATTATGATGAGGCGGCGAAGATATGGGATGTAACGGTGATTCCCAAGGATGGGGAGCCGGAGATCATCCGCGTCAATGCCGTGATCAACGCGCACGGCCCGATCAACCGCTGGAAGTGGCCGGACATTCCGGGATTCGACAGTTTCAAGGGTGTGAAGCTGCATACCGCTGTGTGGGATGAAAAACTCGACCTCAAGGGCAAGCGCGTGGCGGTGATCGGCACCGGCGCTTCCTCTGCGCAGCTCATTCCCGCCATCGCGCCGGAGGTGGCGCAGTTGACCGTTTTCATGCGCTCCAAGCATTGGGTAATCTATAATCCCGAGATTATGACCCCGGTGAGCGAGGGCGTGAAGTGGGCATTGCGTTATATTCCGCATTACCGCGAATGGTTCCGCTTCCGCGTGTTCTGGTTCGCCGCCGACGGGCTGTATCCGAACGTGGTAAAGGACCCGGCTTGGGAGGGCAACGATCTTGCCGTTTCGGCGTTGAATGAGGGCATGCGGCAATACGCGCTCGCGCACATGCAGGCCAAGATCGGCGAGCGCCCGGATCTTGTCGAGAAGTTGACGCCGGATTTTCCGATCTTCTCAAAGCGCGTGGTGATGGATGCGGGTTGGTACGACACGCTAAAGCGCCCTAACGTGGCGCTGGAGACGGTGGGAATCGAGCGCATTACGCCGACCGGGATCGTGACCGGGGAAGGGCGTGAGATTGAAGTGGATGTGATTGTCTGCGCTACCGGCTTCAATCTCGCAAAGATGACCGGCGGGCTCGACATAAAGGGCCGGGCTGGGCACGATCTGAACGATGAATGGGGCGAGGACGATCCGCGCGCCTATTTCGGTATTACCGTACCGGGTTATCCGAACTATTTTCTCACCGTTGGTCCAAACAGCGCGCCCAACCATGCGGCGGGACAAAATTTAATATCGGAAACTCAAATCCATTACATTATTGAATGTATGGAAATGGCATTCGCTGCTGGTAAGACCACTGTCGAGCCAATGATGGATGCGTATAATAAGTGGAATGAGATGATTGATGCGCGGATGAAGGATATGATCTGGACGCATCCAAAAGCTCATTCATACTATAATAACAGCAAGGGGCGGATCTTTCTTTCGTTTCCATTCAGGCTTGTTGATTATTGGACGTGGACCCGTAAGCCAGAGCGGGAGGCTTTTATATTGAGTTAGAATTATCATAAAAAAATCCATGAAAATATAAAAAATATTTTGAGCTAATTAAGCGAAAGCATCCCGGTTTGGGATGCTTTCATTTTGCATTATAAAATATCTCCACTTAGTGGAGTATGTCCTGACTTGCCGCCTTGCGGGTTGCACAAGTTTTCGTCTTATGCGCTCGCGTTAGCCCGAAACCGTATAGCCGCCATCGACATAGAGTGTCTGTCCGGTAATCCAGCTTGCTGCCGGGCTGCTCAGGAACAGGATTGCCTGCGCGATGTCGTCCGGCTCGCCCAGGCGGCCCAGCGGGGTGCGGGCCAGGGTTGGAGCGGTCCATGCTTCTTGCGCGAAGGTGCCCGCTGTCATGCGACTGCGGGTAAGACCCGCGGCGACCGCATTGGCGCGTATCCCGCGCGCTCCCCAATGTACCGCCATTGTTCGTGTCAGACCGACAAGCCCTGTCTTTGCCGCGCCATAGCCAGGGACGATGGGAATACCAAAAAAACTGCTCATCGAAGCGATGCTGATCACCGATCCGCCGCCCGGGACCACGCTGTGCGCGAGAAGCTCGGCCGTGCGGCTGGCCATGCGGAACGCGCCATTGAGCAGCATGTTCACCGCGCGGTTGAAAACATCTGGCTCCCATTCGTCGAGCCCGATGGAAGGCAGGGCGAAGCCGGCATTGTTCACCAAGATGTCGAGCCGGGGCAGGGCGCGCGCCACGGCATCGATGCTGGTACTGTCCTCGATATCGAGCCGCAGATAGCGATAGCCGGAAAGATCGGCGTCATAATCGGCGGTGCTGGCGCGCGTGCCGGTAATGGTCACGTTGGCCCCCGCCGCGCGATAGGCCGTGGCCGTGGCCGCGCCGATGCCGCTGGTGCCGCCGGTGACGAGGACATGTGCCCCCGCAAAATCATATTTAGGTCCCATCAGATCGCCTCCACCTGAACCCAGCGCCGCTGCGCATTGGAAAGGCGCGCGGCATCGAGAATTGCCTGATTGGCGACCGCATCGGAAAAATCACCCGCCGGTTCGGGGAGCGGCGGGGCGCGGTTCTCGATCCGGGCCTTTACCTGCCTGAACAGTTTGGCATAGGGGGCGACATCAAAACCCTGCGTATGCCAGCGATCCATCTCGGTTTGGATCAGTTCAGTGATGTTGAATGGTTCTGGCGCGGGATTGACGAGTTCGGCCGGCATGTCGATCTGCCGTGCCGCGCCCTGGGCGTCTTGCACCCAGACCTGTTCGGGATCGCCAAAGGCCGCACCTGATTGGATCCAGGCGCTGCCTTGCGTGCCGGCCACCTTGGTTGACATGACAAAGGGACCGGGAAAGCACATTGCCGCCTCGATCAACCCCATGCAGCCGCTGGCTGTCTCGAATTGGATGGTGTAATAATCGTCGGATGTCATGGCTGGGCGCGCGGGAGATAGTTTGCGCAACACCGCGCTCACCCGGCGTATCTCGCCAACGGTGGAGCGTGCTTGATCGATCATATGTGTTCCAAAGGCGCCAAGGAATCCACCGCCTTGCGCCGCGTCGGTCCACCAGTCGGCCAACGGTGCTGCCGGATCGCCGCCGGGTTGCTGATAAATGCGATGAAACATGAGGGGCGCGCCAATCATGCCCGCATGAACAACGCGGCGCAGTAAAGCCTGCCCGCTATCAAACCTGAATTCGGCGCCCAGCGCATGGATGATGCCGGCTTTTTCGGCCGCCGCCAGCATGTCGCGCGCTTGTGCCAGATCCTTGGCGAAGGGCTTTTCGCAAACCACATGCCGGCCAGCCGCTATGGCTTGCATCACCGGGGTGAAATGCGCATGCGGCGGGGTGGCGATGGTGACAAGGCGGATGGCGGGATCGTCCGCGAGCACCTTTTCCAGATTATTCGCAGCGAGTGGAATGCCCAGCGGGGCACTGCGCGCGCGTGTTTTTTCCAGGTCGCGTCCCACGATGGCGCGTACCTCAAACCCTGCGTCGCGCAGCGCGCGCACATGGGCGAATAACCCAAAGCCGGTGCCGACGATAGCGGCGCCAAGGGGAGTTTCGGTCATGCATTTCCTCTGTTTTGCTGGCGTGATCTGGTCAGGTGTGACGCGTCGGGCTTATGCATCGCGGTCAGTCCACGAATTGGCCAGTTTTCACCGGCTCTACCGTATCGAGCGCGGCCAGGCCCCGCGCGGTCAGATCGGCCAGGGGCAGGCGCCAGAGTATGACAGGCGCGGTATTGGCGGTTTGTACGAAGCGCAAGCCCCAAATCCCCTTATCGTGGCGATAGGAGTTGATCCAATTGCCGCCGATGCCAGGATCGGTTTCAGCGATCACCACGCGCACGCGCCCGTCGGTCTCAGCCACGTGGCGGGTATTGTTGATCCAGCCATTGCCGTCTTCGAAAGTGTCGAGATTCTCCTGCCAAATATTGCATAATTGGAAATTCCAATATTCGCATTTCGGCGGGATGAATTCGAGCACGAGCGCCTCGTCCAGCCGCTTTTCCCATCCGCCGAAGGCAACATGGCGATCGGGTACGCCGCCATTCGAGAGGTACTGCGCGCGGCTATAATCCAACCGATTGAGCCGGGCGGCGAAATTGCCCTGGCTGCCTTGCCACCAGTTGCGCACCAGCTCGGCGTATCCCAGCACGGATTGCGCCGTCCATGCCAGCCCATTGGCGATGGAGGCGGGGCTGATCGGCTCTGGCGGGGCGTGGTCGCGCCGCGCGATGGTCATGGCCGGTGCGGTCTGCTTGGCGCGGTCCGACCAGACCAGGCGGATGAGGATGCAATTGGTTTCAGGGGTCAGGCGCAGCCAGTTCTGCCCTGGCCCTGGATCGTTTTGCGACAGGATAATCTGGAATGTCCCATCCTCTTCCACATGCAGTTGCTGGCTGGCGAGAAAGCCCGTGGTCTTGAGATTAGAGGGGTCGAAGCGCTTGAGCCCCGCAATGCCTTGCGCCGCCCAATCCTCGGTGCCGGGCGCCTCGGGGGCGGGGCAAGTCAGCACGGCCATGACAAAATACGGAATGGTGCCGCGCGTGCCGGTGATGATGTAATCGCGCGCTTCGTCGAATTGGCACATCAGATGGTCCTGGTCCACCGTCTGTACGTTGATCGATTGGCGCCAGACCATGTCGCGCAGGCGCGGGCGTGTCGGCTCGGCATTCTCAACCAGCCGCTCCAGGCCCGAACGGACAAGGCGCGTGATGAAGCGGTACCATTCGGCCTGGTCAAGATCGGAGAGCGGGCCGTTGACCGCGTTGATGTGCCGCCCGGCGGCTTTGAGCGTGTCGCAGAAATCGTCCCATGCCTGCCCGCGCAAGAGGCGCTGGCGCGCGGCTTCGGATGCCATGTCAGGCGGTGTGGTCATGGGGGTCAGCCCTCCTGTTTGACGGGGAAATGATCGTAGTAGAATGCAAACTGGCGGCGCAGCGCGGGCACATCCACGCCGAACGTGCCTTCAAGGTCGTAAATGACCTTGCCATGGGCGTGACGCGGGTTTTCCGCCAGGTAGCCCAAGAGTTTAGCCTCCACATGGGGGGGCAGATCCAGCCCGGCCAGTGCGTAGATGCGCCGGGCCATACCTTCTTGATCGTCCATATATTCATGGAAGAGTACATCGATTGAGTTTTGCGCCCCCCACGCATCACGCTGGGCCACGCATTCGCGTAACAGACGCTCGATTCGGTCGATCCAGTGGCGGGCAAGCCCCGCCGGGTCGGTCGGCTGGCGGCGGATACGGTCGGAATAGCCCAGCATCGTCGTCAGGGAGCGCAGCACGGCCACCGGGTCGCGGTGCGTGATGACCATTGTGGCGTCGGGAAAGACCGTCTTGATCGCCGTGAGGTTTTCCATGTGCTGCGGGGATTTGAGCAGCCAGCGCCGGTTGGGTTGGCCGGCCCGCAGCCGCTGCCATGTCAGCACCTGAAGCACCTTTTTCTCGTAGGCGTAGGAGACGGTGCGGTCGTGGCCGAGATAGTAATCGATCCAACGCGGCAGACGCGCCTGGAATTCCCAATTGTAGCAATTGAGATCCATGAACATCAGCTCATTATCCTCATGGATGTCGGTCGCCGCCATTTCGTGCATTGCCGCCATATGGGGGAGCAACGCGCCAAAGGCTTGCCAGCGCGCGGCCGAGCGGGCAGGGCGCGGATCGGGCTGCCCAGCGGGGATGTCGGCGGAGGGAACAGGCTCTTCCGATTCCCATAGGGTAAGTGAATGGAACCGTTCGTCGCGCGCCAGCCAATTGACAAGGTGCGTTGTGCCCGAACGTGGCAGGCCGGCGATGAAGACGGGCCTGTCGATCGGGATGGATAGGATTTCGGGATAACGCTTCACCAGATCTTCTATCCGCAGGCGGTTGATCATCACGCGGACCATATTATCGAGGATCGTGATGCGTCCGCCGCGCGTCAGGCCGCTATCCTCGTCCAACGACCGCAGGATTATGGCAAGCCGTTCGCGAAAGCCCGTTTCGGGGCCAAAATCGCTCAGGCCGGTTGCGGTCATGGCCTGGGCGAGCACGTCCTCGGCGCTCATCCGGTCGGCACAGCCTGCCTGCCCCTCGCGGGCGGCAATGAGGCCAGGTGTCAGTTCTGGATTGGCCATGTCGTCGATATGTATGGTCGTGGTGGTGGCGTGCATCAGGCAATTTCCGGGAATGTAAGCATGACCTTGGCCGCGCGCGCGGGATCGGCGGCGGTGGCGAGCGCTTCGTGATAGGAAGAGAAATCAAAATAATGGCTGGTGAGGGGGGTAAGATCCTGCGCCCCTTGCGCCAGCATGGCCACGCATTCGCCGAACTCATCCGCGCGGTTGTCGGCGATGGCGCCCGCCATGGTGATCTCGTTTGCCATCAGGTGGAACAGATCCACCGCCAATGGCTTCTTGTGCAGGGCGATTACCGCAATGCGGGCGCGATAGGGGGCAATGCCGATGGCCTCGGCCAGTGCCGGTCCAGATCCGGCGGCATCAACAAATACGTTGGTTTTCACGAACGGCGCGCCAAAACGCTCCCCCGCGCCATGGAACCGGGTCAGCGCCTCGGAGAGGGATTCGCTCATGACATTCACGCTCAGCGCGGCGCCAAGGGCCGTGGCGCGCGCAAGCCGGCTGTCCTCGCGGTCGAAGATCGCAATATCGCTCACGCCGAGATGGCGCAGCATAACCACCGTGCAAAGACCGATGGGCCCGGCGCCAAGGATCGCAACCTTGTCCGCCGCGCGCACGCCCGCCACGCGCAGCCCATGCAACGCAACCGAGAGCGGTTCCGCCAGCGCGGCTTCGGTAAGGCTTACATGGTCGGCCAACGCGAACAGCGTGCCGCCGATCTGCGCGCCCGCAACGCGGATGAACGGGGCCATCGCCCCATCCGGGCCGCCGCCACCGATATAGGCGAAGTCGGGATTAACCGCGACACGCAGGCCCGGGGCCACATCGGCCACGCCCTCACCCACGGCAACCACGGTGCCGGCAAATTCATGGCCGATGGGCAGAGGCGCGCGCAAGGGCACCGCCCCGCCCAGCCCGCCTTGGGCGATATAGCCAAGGTCGCTGCCGCACACGCCGCAGGCGCCCACGCGCACCAGCACCTCGCCCGCGCCGCAAGGGGGCACGGGCACTTCATCAAGTCTAACATCGCCGGGGCCGTGAACACGGGCAAGCCGCATTGTGCCAGAAGACGGGAGCATGGCCGTTACCCTCCAACAGGATCGTTTTGCGTGCCCCTCTCTCTTTATTTGCGGGGCTTGCGACTTTGATATACCAATAAGTATATTATGCAAGCGTGAAATTGACGCCGCCGCGTAAAAGGGAACAAAGAGAGAGGTGGATACCGTCGACTCATCAGCACTGGCAGGCGCGACAGGGCGCCGGGGCCGTCCTTCGGCCGAGACAACGCGCGCGCGCATGGCCAACCTGCTGCAGGTGGCACGCGTGATTTTCGCACGGCAAGGTTACCGCGCCACCACCATGGACGAGATCGCCGCCACTGCCGGGCTGACTAAGCGGACCGTGTATGCCTGGCACCGCGATAAAGAGGCGTTGTTTCGCGCCTGTGTGCTGGTGGGCGCTGAGCGGTTTCCCAAGCTGGCGCCAGACGGCAGAACCGTAACGCGCGCGCTCGAGCGCTATGTCGTGGAACTGCACCGGGAATTATCGCGCGAGGACAGTTATGGCATTGGCGTCTTGTTTCTGCGCGAGGTTCAGGAATTTCCTGAAATCGCCGAATCCATGCAACGCGGCTATCTCGATTATATGATCAATCCCCTGGCCGCGTTTTTGCGCCGGCATGGGCTGGAAGAGGCAGGGCAGGTTGAGCGAACCAAACTGTTCGTGGCGATGGCGCTGGCGCCGTTGCACAATACGATGCTTGTGGGCCTGCAACTGCCCTCCCCGGGCGAAGTGCGCGCGCATGCGCGGCGCTGTGTGGCGATTTTCTTGGGCGGCAGCCAGTTGGGCCTATAAGCAAATGCAAATAACGATGCTTGCCGGTGCCGTGTTTGATGTGAATGGTGGCGACTAGATGGCGCCATAAGCGATAGTAAGTACAAAAAGGAGGAGAAGAAGTCATGGAACTCAAAGATATGCCAGTAACGTCGCTCTCAGCCGTGAAGGCGGGTGATCGTGAAGGTTGGCTGGCGCTTTTCGCCGATGATGCCATAGTGGAAGATCCGGTTGGGCCTTGCGCGTGGGATCCGGAAGGAAAAGGCCAGCGCGGCAAGGCCGCCATTGCGGCTTTTTATGATATGTTCAAAGATTTTCAGGAATCGTTTGATTTCGAAATTCACCATCAAGAGCCGCGCGCCAACGAAGTCGCGGTCTTTGTGACAATGTATATCACGATGAAGGATGGTACCAAGTCTTCGACCAAGGCAATCAATATCTATAAACAGGGCTCGGATGGCCGCATTCAGTCGCTTCGCTCGTTCTGGAATGCCTGATCTTTTATGGTGTCAAGCGGATAGCTAGCCTCTGGCCGCCGCCCGTTGTCAAGGCCGCCATATCCGAGGGGCTTTAGCCGGAAAGCGGCGGGCTGATGCTGTTGTTTGTTTTGGGTAACGGCGGCCATGGCTTAGCGGCTGTGCCGCTGCAGGAAGCTGTAAAGCTGTTCGGCGATCAGCCGGGGCGCGCCCTGGCCGGGATCTGGCGTGCGTCCATGCACGACAAAAAAGCAGGTCTGATCCATCTGCCAAAGCAATAGGCGCGCGCGCAACCTTGCATCCGCATCGTGGGCGGCGGCGGCGAAGGCGGGATAGCGTGTGCCCAGATACGCGATCAGCGCGTCGCGCTGGGCGGAAATCTCCTGGTATAGACGTTCCTCAAGACTGGTGACTTGCGTCAGCACCCCGCACACGGCCCGGTAATCTTGATGAAAGGCAAGGTAGCGGGTGGCCCAGTCCTCAAGGGCGGCGAGGCTGGGTGTGCGCAGCGTTACAAGATGCGCGAACACAGGCCGCCAGGTCGGCTTGAACTCCTCGGCAATGGCGCAAATCAGCGCGAGCTTACTGTCGAAATGCGCGTAAAAGGCCGCGCGGCTAACAGCCGCCCGCGCTAGAATCGGCGCGATGCTGGTTTCACTATAGCCCCGCTCATTGAACAATTCGGTCGCGGCGGCCAGAATCAGGGCGCGTGTGCGCTGCCTTTGTTCTGCCTGCAGCGCGTTGCGGCCGCGCCGGCCTATTACGCCATCCGCCATGGTCTGTTGCTCTTATGTTGACAAGACAATTTGTATGGTCGAACATTATCCGTAAACAACCTCTATTTTCAGGGAAATGGCCATGGCTGTCAGCAAGCCGGCGAACTCTGCCCCTTACGCCCACCTTTTGTCCCCTGGGCGTATTGGCACGCTCGAGGTGCGCAACCGGATTTTTGTTACGGCCATGGGGGTCAGCCTGGCGGAAGATGACGGCCAGTGCGGCGACCGGATCATCGCCTACCATGAAGAGCAGGCCAAGGGCGGTGCGGGGCTGATCATCACCGGCGTGATGGGCGTGGCCTGGCCGGTTGGGGCGGCTCAGCCCAACCAATCCGCGATTTCCGATGACCGGTTCCTGCCTGGCCTGCGCCGCCTTACCGATGCGGTGCATGCCCATGGCAGCAAGATCGCGGCACAACTGCATCATGGCGGGCTGGTGGCGACCTATTCCGCCAAGGACGGGCACCAGCTCTGGGGGCCCTCGTTGCCGCCGCCTTTCAAGGGCGATTTCCCCGATGCCTTCTTGCCTGAGGAAATGGCCGCCTTCGCGGGCGCCGTTGTTCCTCAAGTCAAGGTGCTCACGCGCGAGGATATCGCCGTTGCGGTCAACCAATATGCGGCTGGCGCGGCGCGTGCCAAGGCGGCGGGCTTTGATGCGGTGGAGATCCATGGCGGCCATGGCTATCTGATCTCCTCCTTCATCTCGCCTTACACCAATAGGCGCGATGACGAGTATGGGGGGACGCTCGAAAACCGCACGCGCCTGATGCGCGAGGTGGTGAGCGCCGTGCGCGCGGCGGTGGGGCCTGAGTTTCCGGTTTGGATCAAGCTTGATTCCCGCGAGCTGGAGAAGACGCCCGGCATCACGCTGGAGGACGCCAAGCAAGCGGCGCAGATGGCCGAACGTGCTGGCGTGGATGCAGTAACGGTTTCGTCCTATCACGATGTGGGGAAGGGTAAGCTGCATTCGGCTTCCAATATCCCGCATGAGCCCGAGGCGAACATTCCCGCCGCTGCGGCGATCAAGGCGGTGCTGAAGGTGCCCGTGATTGCCTCTGGCCGGATCGAGCCCGACCGGGCCAACGCGAAAATCGGCGCGGGAGAGTTTGATTTTCTGGCCATGGGGCGCAAGCTGCTGGCGGATCCGCATCTGCCGCGCAAGCTGGCGGATGGGGACGCGGAGCGTGTGCGGCCGTGCATCTATTGTTATACTTGTGTCAGCACCGCCTATGTGCGCCAGCAGGTGCGCTGCGCGGTGAATTCCGAAACCGGCTTCGAATATCTGCGCGATCAAGCAGCCCCGCCTTCGGGGCGCCATTATGCCGTCATTGGCGGTGGACCGGGCGGCATGGAGGCCGCGCGGCGCCTGTCGGCGGCGGGCAACAAGGTCACGCTGATCGAGCGGGGAGAGCGGCTGGGCGGCACGTTGCGCTTCGCCTCTTTGGCCTATGAGCCAAATGAACGCTTGCTCAACTGGCTGCGCGGCGAAATCGCGGCCTCGGACGTCGATGTGCGGCTGAACACGGCCGCGACGCCTGACCTGCTCCGTAGCTTGCGGCCCGATCATGTGATCGTGGCAACGGGAGCGGTGCGTGATATGCCCCCCATCCCGGGAAACGATCTGCCGCATGTGTTCAGCGGCGATGATTTGCGCCATATGATGCTGGGCACGTCATCGCCCGCGCTGCGGCGCAAGACCGGCCTGTTCATTCGCCTCATGACCAAGCTTGGCGCTATGACCGGCCTGACCGCCAATCTTGCGTTCGTCCGCCAAGCCACCCAGCGCTGGATGCCGCTGGGCCGCCATATCGTGATTATCGGCGGCGAGCTGGTGGGCGTGGAGCTGGCCGAGTTCCTGACCGAGCGCGGCCGGCGGGTCACGGTCATCGAGGAAGGGCCGAAATTCGGCAAGGGTCTCACCTTGGTGCGGCGCATGCGGCTGATTCCGGAATTGCGTGAGCATGGTGTGTCGCTCTGTGCCGGGGTGAGCGATGTGCGGATCGGCGCGAAAGCCGTTACCTTCACCGATTCTGCCGGACAAGCCCATAGCGTCAGCGCCGATCATGTGATCGTTGCCCGTGGCGCGCGTGGTGATTCGGCTCTGGCCGAGGCCCTGCGTGCCGCCGGCTTGGCCGTGACCGAGATCGGTGATGGCACCGGGGTTGGCTATATCGAAGGCGCCATGCGCGGGGCGGCGCGCGCCGTGCAGGGCGTGGCGGCCATTCCGCTCACATAAGCCGCTGATATTGGCCCGCCTTATGGGCGGGCCGGCATGGCCCCATGCCCGCGCGACCAGGGCGCGGCCGCGAAATGCGCCGCAAGATAATCGAGCAGTACGGTGACCTTGGCCGGGCGCAATGGGTTTGGCGGGGTCACGAGGTTGAGCGCGATGGGCGGCAATTCCCAGCCGGGCAGCATTTCCTCAAGCTGCCCCGCCGCCAGCTCCCGCCAGACCATGAATTCAGGCTGCAGCGCCATGCCCCGCCCAGCCAGCAGGGCGGGGTGGAGTGTGTCGGCATTATTCGTGCGCAGCCGCCCGCGCACGGGCACGGCATAATCGCCTTCATGCGGATGGTGAAAGCGCCACAGATCTGGTGTGGCCGTGTTGGTGTAGATCAGTGCCTCGTGCTGGCTTAGCTCGCGCGGATGTTGGGGGCGGCCGAAGCGATCAAGATAAGCAGGCGATGCCACCAGCGGCCGGCGCACCGCGCAAAGCCGCCGCCCGCGCAGGGATGAATCGGCCAAAGTGGCGATGCGCAGCGCCACATCGTACCCCTCCGCGACTAAATCAACCAGCGAATCGCTGACATGCAGGTCGATCTCCACATCCGGGTAGCGTTCCAGGAAGCCTGGCAAAATTGGCGCCAGATGCTTGATCCCAAAGGACATTGGCGCGGCGAAACGCACCAGCCCGCGCGGCGTGCCCGCCTCGGCCGAGGCTTGCGCCTCGGCGGCCTCACCCTCGGCCATGATCCGAGCGGCCCGCTCAAGCGCGCCGCGCCCGGTTTCGGTTAAGGATAGGCGCCGCGATGTCCGCTGGAGCAGCGCCGTGCCCAGCCGCCGCTCCAGCCGAGTGAGCGCCTTGGAAACAGTCGCTTTTGATAAATGCAACTCCTCCGCAGCGCGGGCAAAGGAGCCGCTTTGCGCCACTTTGGCGAAAATGGCCCAGGCCTCGAAATCGGGTAATGGCATTATATCAATTCCTGAAACGGTGAGTTTCTATCATTTCTGTTTTTATTACCGCGCCCAGGGCCTATCTCAAACCCGGAACAAGGCTCGGGGACAAAACCCAAAGGGCCGGCAAGGAGTGATAATCATGATTGATCTTCGACCTTTCAGCGGCCTTGGCGGCGCTGACCATGGCTGGCTGAACGCCAAGCACCATTTTTCCTTTGCCTCGTATCATGATCCCGAAAGAATGGGTTGGGGGGCACTGCGTGTCTGGAATGACGACGCCATTGCCCCTGGCACCGGCTTTGCCCCGCACCCGCACCGGGATATGGAGATCATCACCTATGTCCGTGAAGGCGCGATCACGCATGAAGATAGTCTGGGCAATAAAGGCCGGACCGTGGCGGGGGATGTGCAGGTGATGTCGGCGGGCACGGGCATCGTGCATAGCGAGTTCAACCGCGAGGATGAGACAACCCGGCTGTTTCAGATCTGGGTGCAGACCAATGCGCGCGGGCATGCGCCGGGCTGGGGCATGCGCCCGTTTCCCAAGGATGGCCGGGCCGGCCGGTTCGTGGTGCTGGCCTCGGGCTTCGCGGAGGATGCCGAGGCGCTGCCGATCCATGCCGCGGCGCGGATTCTGGGGGCGACACTCAAAGCCGGGCAGAGTCTGACCTATGCGCTGGGCGGCGAGCGGCTTGGCTATCTGGTGCCGGCCATGGGGGCGGTAGAAGTTGAGGGCGTGCGGGTGAATACGCGTGATGGGGCCGCGATCAGCCAAGTCGAGAGTCTGAGCATCACCGCGCTGGAGGATGCGGAAATCGTCCTCGCCGACATTATCTAAGCTTGTATCGTAACGTAATTTTTCACGTCAACGCCGAAGGAGGCAAGCATGAGCAAGGTTCTGGTTCTGTATTATTCCACCTATGGCCATATCGAGCAGATGGCCGAGGCGGTGGCCGCTGGCGCGCGCGAGGCCGGCGCCAATGTCGACATTAAGCGCGTGCCCGAAACAGCGCCCGAGGAGGTGGCGAAAGCCGCGCATTTCAAGCTCGACCAGAAGGCGCCGCTCGCCACTGTGGAGGAACTGGCCGATTATGACGCCATCATCATTGGCGCGCCCACACGTTTTGGCCGCATGCCTTCGCAGATGGCGAGCTTTCTTGACCAGGCGGGCGGTTTGTGGATGCGCGGCGCGCTGAACGGCAAGGTTGGTTCGGCTTTTACCTCCACCGCCAGCCAGCATGGCGGCCAGGAAGCCACCTTGTTCTCTACCATTACCAACCTGCTGCATTTCGGCATGGTGGTCGTGGGCCTGCCTTACAGCTTCCAGGGCCAACTGACGCTCGATGAGGTGAGCGGTGGCAGCCCTTATGGCGCCACCACCATTGCCGCCGGCGACGGCAGCCGCCAACCAAGCGAAAATGAGCTGGCCGGGGCCCGCTTCCAAGGCCGGCATGTGGCCGAGATCGCCAACAAGCTTTTTGGCTGATAGACTTTGTTCGTAAACCGGGCCAAAGCCCGGTTTGCCGAAGCAGAATATCAAATCAAGGGGAGATTGTTATGGCGACATCGGATTCTAGTTCTTTGCGTAACGAGGCGATTCTTGTAGCCCGTATCCTGCTGATGTTATTATTCGTGATTTTCGGTTGGCAGAAGCTCACCGGTTATTCCGGAACGGTGTCTTACATGGCGCATGTGGGCGCACCGCTGCCAAGCTTGGCCGCCTTGGTTGCCATTGTCATGGAATTCTTTGTGGGGCTGGCGCTTGTTTTTGGCCTGTACACACGTCCGCTGGCGCTGCTGATGCTGGTTTACACATTCGGCACGGCGGTGATCGGGCATCATTACTGGACCATGCATGGTATGGCGGCATTTGAAGCCAAGATCAATTTCTATAAGAATATCAGCATCATGGGCGGCTTATTGCTGCTTTATGTCACGGGGGCGGGGCGTTATTCGCTCGATCGCCTGTTCAAGCGGGGCTGATACGCAAGGCCGGTCAGTATCCTGGCTCGGGGCGGGGACAGAACCATCCCCGCCCCAGGCGCGCTTCAGGCTAAGGCCAGAACGCTGGCGAGGATGAAGCGGATCAGGTCGGCTTGGCCGCGCGCGCCCATTTTGGCGTAGATTTTTTTTGAATAATTACGGGCGGTTTCAACGGTCAGGCCAAGCGCGTCCGCGCCTTCCGCGATTGACATGCCCTGGCTCAAGACTAAGGCCAGTCGTGCTTCGCTAGGCAGCAAGCCAAACAAATCCGCGATCTGCTCATGCCGGTTGGAGGCGGTCTGGTTATCGCCTTGCACATAGGCGATCGCGACCTGGTGCGCGGGCGGCGTGTTTTGCGCCCCCCGGGCGGGAACGACCAGGATCTCGATCCAGGGGTCGCGGCTGATGGACAGCGCGCGCGGGCGCTCATGCGGGTTGGTGGCGCAGCGTTTTATGGCGTCGCTCAGCTCATAATCCAGCGCCTGGCGGGCCGCCACCAGACGGCCATGGCGGTCGCGGCGCAGCTCGCCGCAATGCTGGAGCAGATGATCCGCATGCGGGCTGGTTTCGATAATCCGGGACGCGGCGTCCAGGCTGATCCAGCCAAAATTCAGGCGCTGCATCATCTCGGCGGCGATCCCTGAGCGGAACCGCTCCTGCTCAATCGTGACATAGGCGCGCAAGGCCCGCTGGGCGTGGGGGACGAGATTTCTGAGCAAGGCCGCATCGGCGCCGGTAAAATCGGACTTGTCGCGGGCGATGCTCAGCCACGCGCTGGTGCCCCCAGGCTCGACAATGCGCGCGATGCGCATATGGCGAAAGCCGTTGGATACGAATAACTCATTGTAAATATTGGCATGGGCCGGGTTGCTAAGCTCAAGCAGCTCGGCAATGGAATAGATCCGCTCCGGCCGTAAATTGAAGGCGGGAAAGCCAGGCTGTTGGTTCAGCGCGCCGCGGTAGAAGCCGCGCAGGGCCAGCGGCGAGGGCTCGCCGGTGCAAAATTCGGTGATCATATCGCCATGCAGGCAGGGCGGGCACAGCAAAATACCAGCATAATCAGCTTGCACGCGGGTGCGCAACCGATCCAGGAAAGACGCCCATAGTGGCTGCTCATAAAGCCCGTCATGCAGGGCGGTGAGGAGGTTTTGTTCGTCGGCGGTGCTGAGGGTCATGGCATCAATATACTCCCATATGGGAGGTTACGACTTTGCTGGATCGTGTCAATCAAATGCATCATCCGCATTAGAAGCGGCCACCCAGCTTACGGAATGGAATAATGATACAGCGAGGAACAAAATGAGTGCCGTAACCCTGACCCATTTGGAACGGCTTGAGGCTGAGTCCATCCAGATCATGCGCGAGGTTGTGTCCGAGGTCGAGAAGCCGGTGATGCTTTATTCCGTCGGCAAGGACTCGGCGGTGATGCTGCATCTGGCGCGCAAGGCGTTTTACCCCAGCCCGCCGCCCTTTCCGCTGCTGCATGTCGACACGACCTGGAAGTTCAAGGCCATGTACGAAATGCGAGACCGCATGGCCAAGGAAAGTGGCATGGAGCTGCTGGTTTATCAAAACCCCGAAGCCAAGGCGAAGGGTATTAATCCGTTCGACCATGGCGCCCTGCATACCGATATGTGGAAGACCGAGGGGCTGAAGCAGGCGTTGGATAAATACGGGTTCGACGCGGCCTTTGGCGGCGCGCGCCGCGATGAGGAGAAGTCCCGTGCTAAGGAGCGGATTTTCTCGTTCCGATCGGCCAATCATCGCTGGGATCCGAAAAATCAGCGCCCGGAGCTGTGGAATCTTTACAACGCCCGCAAGGCCAAGGGCGAGAGCATACGCGTTTTCCCAATTTCGAACTGGACCGAGCTGGATATTTGGCAATATATCCATTTGGAAAAAATCGATATCGTGCCTTTATATTTCGCGGCCAAGCGGCCGACCGTGGAACGCGATGGGCTGCTGCTCATGGTCGATGACGACCGCTTCCCGCTGAAGCCGGGCGAAACGCCGGAAATGAGGTCGATCCGCTTCCGTACGCTGGGCTGCTATCCGCTCACCGGCGCCGTGGAGAGTGAAGCGACCACCTTGCCTGAGGTGATCCAGGAAATGCTGCTCACCACCACGTCCGAGCGCCAAGGCCGGGCGATTGATAAGGATGCTGGCGGGGCCAGCATGGAAAAGAAAAAGCAGGAGGGCTATTTCTAATGTCCGAGATCAAGGAAAGCTCCTACAAAACCGATGAGCTGATCGCCAAGGATATCGATGCGTATCTGGAGCAGCATCAGCATAAATCGCTGCTGCGCTTTATTACCTGCGGCTCGGTGGATGACGGTAAATCCACTCTGATTGGACGGCTGCTCTACGATTCCAAGATGATTTTCGAGGATCAGCTCGCCGCACTCGAAGCCGATTCCAAAAAAGTCGGCACGCAGGGGCAGAATATCGATTTCGCGCTGCTGGTCGATGGCCTGGCCGCCGAGCGCGAACAGGGCATCACCATCGATGTGGCCTATCGGTTCTTCGCCACCGAGAAGCGTAAATTCATTGTCGCGGACACGCCCGGCCATGAACAATATACGCGCAACATGGTCACCGGCGCGTCCACGGCGGATCTTGCCGTGATCCTCATCGATGCGCGCAAGGGCGTGCTGACACAAACGCGCCGCCATTCCTACCTGGCGCATCTCATCGGCATCCGCAACATCGTGCTGGCGGTGAACAAGATGGACCTGATCGATTACGATCAGGCGAAGTACGAGGCGATTGTCGCCGATTACAAGGCCTTCGCTGACAGTATCGGCATTAAGGGCTTCACGCCCATGCCGATCTCGGGCTTTATGGGTGATAACATCACCACCAAATCCACGAACACGCCTTGGTATCGGGGGCCGACCCTGATGGCGCATCTGGAAAGCGTGGAGCTGGACGTGACGGCTGATCAGGCCAAGCCGTTCCGCATGGCGGTGCAATGGGTGAACCGGCCGAATTTGGATTTCCGTGGTTTCTCGGGCCAAATCGCGAGCGGCGTGGTCCGCCCGGGCGATGCCATCCGGGTTCTGCCTTCGGGCAAGACCTCCCAGGTTACCCGCATCGTTACCATGGATGGCGATCTGGAGCAGGCGGTGGCGGGGCAGTCCATCACGCTGTGCTTTGCCGATGAGATTGATTGCTCGCGCGGCGATGTGATCACCCTGTCGGACCAGCCGGTGCAGGTGGCCGATCAGTTCGAGGCGACCATCGTCTGGATGGCCGATGAGGCGCTGACTCCAGGCCGCGCCTATTGGCTCAAAATTGGTACGCAGACCGTCTCGGCCTCCATCCACGCGCCGAAATACCAGGTGAACGTGAACACGATGGAGCATGTGGCGTCCAAGACGCTGGAGCTGAACGCGATCGGTGTCGCCAATATCGCCACCGACCGTGCCATTCCGTTCGAGGCGTACGAGAAGAACCATGCGCTGGGCGGCTTCATCCTCATCGACAAGATGAACAACGCCACTGTGGCGGCGGGGATGATCCATTTCGCGCTGCGCCGCTCGCAGAACGTGCATTGGCAGGCGCTCGATGTCTCGCGCGAGACGCATGCCAAGCTCAAGAATCAAAAGCCGGCGGTGCTATGGTTCACGGGGCTGTCGGGAGCAGGCAAGAGCACCATCGCCAATCTGGTCGAGAAGCGGCTGGTGCGCATGAACCGCCATACCTTCCTGCTGGATGGCGATAATGTCCGTCATGGCCTCAACAAGGATCTCGGCTTTACCGAGACGGACCGGATCGAGAATATCCGCCGCGTCGGCGAGGTGGCCAAGCTGATGACCGATGCCGGGCTGATTGTGCTGACCGCCTTTATCTCGCCCTTCCGTTCGGAGCGCGACATGGTGCGGCAGATGATGCAGCCGGGCGAGTTCATCGAGATCTTCATCGACACGCCCTTGGCCGAGGCCGAGAAGCGTGACGTGAAGGGGCTGTATAAAAAGGCCCGTGCCGGGGAGCTGAAGAACTTCACCGGTATCGACAGCCCGTATGAGCCGCCGGAAGATCCCGAGCTGCATATCGACACGTCCAAACTCACACCCGAACAGGCGGCCGACCTGATCGTTGAAAGGCTGATCCCGTGACCGATTTGGAACTGGCGAAACATATCGCGGACACGGCGGGCACGCTGCTGCTCACCTTGCAGGAGTCTGGCCTGTTTTCGGAAAAGGCGCTGGGCAAGGCGGGGGACCGCGTGGCCAATGCCTTCATCATGGAGGCGCTGCGTCAGCAGCGCCCCGATGATGCGGTGCTCTCCGAGGAAGAGAAGGACAATGCGGCGCGGTTGCAGGCGGGCCGGGTGTGGATCGTGGATCCGCTGGATGGCACGCGTGAGTATGGCGAACGCCGGAGTGATTGGGCCGTGCATATCGCGCTCAGCATTGACGGCAAGCCGCAAGTGGGCGCCGTGGCGCTGCCTGGGTTGAAGCTTACCCTAACCTCCACGCCGCAAGCCCTGCCGCCGGTGGCGCCGAAGCTGCGCATGCTGGTTAGCCGCACGCGCCCCGCCAAGGAGGCGGTGGCGGTGGCGGAAGCGCTGGGCGCCGAGCTTGTGCCTATGGGCTCGGCTGGGGCCAAGGCCATGGCCGTGCTGCGCGGCGAGGCGGATATCTACCTGCATACGGGCGGGCAGTATGAGTGGGATAATTGCGCCCCCGCCGCCGTGGCGCTGGCCGCCGGGCTGCATGCCAGCCGGGTGGATGGTAGCCCGCTCACCTATAATCACGAAAACCCGTATCTGCCGGATCTGCTGATCTGCCAGAAACACCTCGCCCCTCAGGTGATGCGGGCGCTCGCGGCCATTTAGCCGCCCGGCTTGCGCTGTCCTGGGCGGTGGTCTACCTCGCCCGGGACAGCAGAGGAGCCAATAAATGACCGCCATCGCCGATATCGTCGCCCGGGAAATTCTGGATAGCCGGGGCAACCCCACCGTAGAGGTGGATGTTCTTCTGGAATCCGGCGCATTTGGCCGCGCCGCCGTGCCCTCGGGCGCCTCCACCGGCGCGCATGAGGCGGTGGAGCTGCGCGATGGCGATAAGAGCCGCTATAATGGTAAGGGCGTGCAAAAGGCCGTGGAGGCCGTGGAAGGCGAGATTCTGGACGCCATTGCCGGTCTGGACGCGGAAGACCAGGTCGGGATCGACAATATCCTGATCGATCTGGACGGCACGCCCAACAAGGCCCGCCTGGGGGCAAACGCCATTTTGGGCGTCTCGCTGGCCCTGGCCAAGGCCGCCGCGGTGGATAATGGCATGCCGCTCTACCGCTATGTTGGCGGCGTTTCGGCCCGCACCCTGCCGGTGCCGATGATGAATATCGTCAATGGCGGCCAGCATGCCGACAATCCGATCGACATTCAGGAATTCATGATCCAGCCCGTGGGCGCGTCCTCCATTGCCGATGCGGTGCGCATTGGCTCCGAGATTTTCCATAAGCTGAAGGCCCAGCTGCACGATGCCGGGCATAACACCAATGTGGGCGATGAGGGTGGGTTCGCGCCGAACCTGAAATCGGCCGATGAGGCGCTGGGCTTCATCGCCCGGGCTTGCGAGGCGGCGGGCTACAAGCCGGGCGAGGACATCACCTTCGCGCTCGACTGCGCCTCCACCGAATTCTTCAAGGATGGCATCTATCATTTGGAAGGCGAGGGCAAGCGTTTCGATGCCGGGCAGATGGTGGAATATCTGGCCGATCTGTGCGCGCGCTTTCCCATCGCCTCCATCGAGGATGGCTGCGCGGAGGATGACTGGTCTGGCTGGAAGCTGCTGACCGAGCGGCTGGGCGGGCGCGTGCAGCTGGTGGGCGATGATCTGTTCGTCACCAACCCCGAGCGCCTGCGCCGAGGCATCGAGGCGGGCACGGGCAATTCCATTCTGGTGAAGGTGAACCAGATTGGCACGCTGACCGAGACGCTGGAAGCGGTCGAGATCGCGCATCGCGCCGGCTATACGGCTGTGATGTCGCACCGCTCCGGCGAGACCGAGGATGCGACCATCGCCGACCTGGCGGTGGCCACCAATTGCGGGCAGATCAAGACCGGTTCGCTCGCGCGCGCCGACCGCACCGCGAAATATAACCAGCTGATCCGCATTGAATCCGAGCTGGGCGGCACTGGCCGCTATTATGGCCCGGCCATGCGCCGCGTCTGAGCCGGCGTTTCGCGCTCATGCAAGCCCCGGGGACCGCAAGGCCCCCGGGGTTTTTTGTGCGGCGAGGTGCTGGACGCCAGATTGGCCCTGGCGCGCGGGTTAATCAGAAAGAGCTATCCGGGAGCGGTGTCAGGGGGCAGAGTGAGAGGGAACATGATATCGCCGCAACGCACGCGTGAGCGCGGCGATGGAAAGCCCGTCAGGCAGTACGGTCGCCAACTGGCCTGACGGGGACAGAATATAAATCAAACCGCTATGGGTGGGCTGCCCATTTGGTCCATTGGGCCATGAGACATAGGTATGGAAGGCGGTTATTGTATTCTGGATTTGTTGGGGGCTTCCGCCCAGCCCTTCAATGCGGGGCGAGAATAAAGAGGCGTAATGCGCGACGGTTTTGGGGCTGTCATGGCGCGGATCCACGGTGACGAAGATGGCATCGAATGTCTTATCGAGCGGATCAGCCGTTTTTATGGCCCGCGCGAGGCGAAAAAGCGTTGTTGGGCAAAGGTCCGCGCATCTCGTATAACCAAAGAACACCAAGAGATAGCGCCCATGGAACTGGGCCTGTGTCACGGTCTTTCCGGCACCGTTCTGCAGGCTGAACGTGAAGGGTGGGGGTGTCTCCGCCGCGCAGATTGCTGGCCATAACAGCATTCCAGCAAGAAGGGCCCGGCGTCTTGTCATCATGCCATCTCTTTTATGAGTTTTGAATTGTCATCATATGAAGCGGCGGTGCCTTCGGCGGTAATGAATCGTTTTTGAAGTGTTATCATGTGGCGTGCCTCCGCGAGAAGGCTGTTGGCCGCGGCGTTGGCCTCTTCCACCATGGCTGCATTTTGTTGGGTTACCTGGTCCATGTCGCCAACGGCCTGGCTGACCAGTTTAAGGGATGAATTCTGCTCTTGTGCGGTATCGCTGATGCGCCGGACCATCTTGTCGATCTCGTCAACCTGGGATGCGAGATTTGTGAGAACGGTGCCGGTTTTGTCGACATATTCAACACCCGATTTGACCTGGCTTTCGGACGTGGAAATCAACGTCCTGATCTCCTTGGCCGCCTCGGCGGTTCGTTGCGCGAGGGCCCGCACCTCTGAGGCGACCACGGCAAACCCCCGTCCAGCCTCGCCCGCGCGCGCGGCTTCCACACCGGCATTCAAGGCCAATAGGTTAGTCTGGAAGGCAATATCGTTGATCACACCGATGATCTGTGCGATTTGCCGCGATGATTCATCGATCGCACTCATCGCGATCATGGCTTCATGCATGACTTCGCTTGAGTTGTGCGCCATTTCATGCGCTTGGCCAGCCAGATCCCGGGTGCGGACGACATCGTTCAGGGTCTGACCAAGCCCCTGCGAGACCTCGGTAATTGTCGCTGCCGTTTTTTCAAGCGCGGCGGCTTGTCGTTCTGTCCGCTGGGCCATGTCTTCCACGGCTGTGGAAATCTCCGCAGAGCCATTTTCAACAGTTCCGGCCTGAGCTGCTAAATCGCGAATCACGTCGTTTAATTGTTGCGCTGTAGAATTGAAATCATGGCGCAGCACATCGTATTCCGGAGGAAAAGTATCATTCAGCCTCTTATTCAGTTTGCCCTGGGCGAGGCTGGATAATCCGCCGGCGAGCGCATCGATCACCTGTTGCAGGCGGGCCGCGTCTTGCGCGCGTGCTTTTGCCAGTGCTTCCTGTTCGGCTTCGCGGGCAGCCCGCTCAGCCTTGGCCTCCTGTTCCGCGCGTTCGGCTTCACGCTTGGCCAATTCTGCTTGTTTGATACTGAGCTCGCTTTCCCTGAAGAGACTATTGATCGAGTTTGACATCAGGATTAGCGCGCCGGCCTCGGCGACGAGGATCGAAGCGTGCAGGATAACCCGTCTGAAGTCGGCACCATCTGGAAACACCAAGGCAGGGGCAAGGAAATTCAGCAGGATATGATGAATCGCGACCGCAAGAGTGGCGATTATGATTGCATCGCGATCGCAATTTGCCGCAATGACGGCGATGGCGGCAAAATAATACATGTGCAGATCGATCTGCATTTCGCTGCCGCGCGCCGCGGCCACCATCACCGAAATGACGGCGACGAACGCAACCGCGGTGGTCAGGCGCGCGCTTTTGCCCAGGGGCGCTATTTTCCAGGTGATATGGGAAATGGCCGCGAGAACGGCGCCCATGATCAAGGGAGCCACCCAGCCATTTCCCGCGAGATATCCTGTGAGAGCGGCAAAACCGGCATTGGCCCACATCCAAATAACGAGCAGGCGGCTGATGGAGAGGCGCAATGCGCTGATCTTGTCATTCATGATTTGTGTCCTTCGGCGGTAAGCTGGAACATCCGCCAAGATAACGCGGGTTGAGTACAGCCCAGGCGCCAGTTGAAAGGGGAGAGGGATCACCTGGTGTTGGCGCGAGGATGACGATATTTTGTGAGATTCCGAAGCGGACCACCGAACCGGCGCGCATGGCGGCAACAAAGATCTGCGTTGTGCTCCACCAGGGCGGATACAGCAGCGCAACAGTCTGGCTATCTGGGGCGGGCTGCAGCTCGAGCCAGACACAGGCGACTGCCGATATGAAGATAAGGCCCAAACCGGGAAGCCATTGAGTGATATGAAACATCAGAGCAGCTAATAAGTCTAGAAATGCAATAAACGAGGGTGATTAATTTTGAGTGAATCGTATGTATGCTGCCCCTGCCGGACGTATCGGCACCATAAACCGCGCCTTCAGCAGCCGCTGGTGCCGGGTGGATTGCGCCGCCGGGCTCGATGGCGCGATTTTTTCAGGAAGGTCGGCCGCTTTATCAAGATGTCAGCTGATTGGCTGGGGGACCTGGATTCGAACCAAGGCTGCCCGGGTCAGAGCCGGGAGTTCTACCGCTAAACTATCCCCCAGCGGCGCCGTGGCGGCCGCTTAGCACTGCTGGGCGCATGGGGCAAGCCTTATTGCCGTCATGTCCATGTCATAAAATCGCATGAACATGCGAACAGGCGGCGTTTGCGGCTTGCCGGGTGCGTCTAAAGCGCGAATATATAAAGACAATGGGCAGTCAGATTTCCGCTTCGAACTATGCTGGGCCGGCTGATTCGCGGCGTGCGGGGCGGCGTCCGGTGTTTGGCGGCATCGATCTGGGCACGAATAATTGCCGCATGCTGGTTGGCACGCCGGCGCCGCAAGGCTTTTATGTGCTGGATAGTTTTTCGCGTGTCGTACGGCTGGGCGAGGGGTTGTATGAGACCGGGCGGCTCTCGCCCCACGCCATGGAACGGGCGATCGAGAGCCTGCGCATCTGCGCCGCGCGCGCGCGGCGCTGGAGTGGGGATGCCGAAACCGGCCCGATCCGGCTGCGTGCCATCGCCACGGAGGCCTGCCGTCAGGCCGAGAATGGGGCTGAATTCATCTCTCGTGCGCGGGAGGCAACGGGGCTGCCGCTTGAAATCATCAACCCTCGCGAGGAAGCGGAGCTGGCGGTGGAAAGCTGCGCGCCGCTCATTGCCAGGGCTGGCCGACGGGCCCTTTTGTTCGATATTGGCGGCGGCTCGACCGAGATCGCCTGGGTACGGATGAACGGTGCGTCGGCCCCGGCGCTGATTGGGTATTTGTCCGTGCCGGTGGGGGTGGTCACGCTGTCGGAACGCTGCGCCAATAGCTGCTATACGGCCGAGGGCTTCCAGTGCCTGGTCGAGGATATCGCGGCCTTGCTGCGCCCGTTCGAGGCCGTGCACCGGATTGGCGAGGAAATTCGCCGAGGCGGGGTGCTGATGGTCGGCACGTCAGGCACGGTGACCACGCTGGCGGGCATGTCGCTGAAGCTTGACCGTTATCGGCGGGGATTGGTGGATGGCCTGACCCTAACCCGCCAGGCGGTGGATGCCGCCCTGGCCGAGGCGCGGGCCCTGGGGCGGGATGGGTTGCGCCAGCATCCGTGTATCGGCGCCGAGCGGGTGGATTTTGTGCTTCCAGGCTGCGCCATTTTCGCCGCTATTCACGAGCTGTGGCAGGTCCCGCGCCTGCTGGTGGCCGACCGGGGCTTGCGAGAGGGGATGTTGCTGCGGCTGATGCGTGGCCCCCGCGCGCCACGAAAGGGAAGTATCCACGCATGAGCAAAACCACCTCTTTACCGCCGCGCCGCGAGGCGGTGCGGCTCAAAAACGCGCGTAAATTATCCACATCCTCGCAGCGTTGGCTGCAGCGCCAGCTGAACGACCCCTACGTCGCCGCGGCCAAGGCGCAAGGCTGGCGCTCGCGCGCGGCATTCAAGCTCATTGAGCTAGATGAGAAATACAAGCTGATCGCCAAGGGGAACCGTGTGGTCGATCTGGGCGCGGCGCCTGGCGGCTGGGCGCAGGTGGCGCTGGCGCGCGGTGCCGTGCATGTGGTGGGGGTGGATCTGCTGCCCATAGATCCGGTTTCGGGGGCCGAGTTCATTCAAGGTGACTTCCTGGAAGAAGGCATGGAAGCCCGGCTGACCGGCCTTCTGGGCGGCAAGGCCGATCTTGTGCTCTCCGACATGGCGCCCAATACTTCCGGCCATGTCGCCACAGATCATCTGCGCATCATGGCCCTGGCCGAGACGGCGCTGGCTTTTGCCTGCGATATTCTGGCCCCTGGCGGTGCCTTTGTCTGCAAGCTGTTCCAGGGTGGTGCCGAGCGTGAGATGTTGGCCAAGCTCAAGGCGCGTTTTCGCACCGTGCGCCATGCCAAGCCGCCCGCCAGCCGCAAGGATTCAAAGGAGATGTATGTGGTGGCCACCGGTTTTCGCCCGGCCGAGAAAGAGGCGTAACACCTGTTTAAATTTAAATAATTATTCGCGCATGCCTTTTTAAAGAATCACTATGACATAAATGCGGTGCCGGGTTTGTATCTGTGCCCGGCCTGGCAAAGTGGTTCTTAATAAAAGGCATTGGTATGCGGCACGTGTTTGGCAATCGCCATGGTATAACGAGCCCACAGCGGGCCATGGGGGGCGCGTGAGATCGCCTATGCTGAGGCAGAGGCTAACCCGCTTTGCCGTGGCGGCACGCATTGCCTATGCCGAACGCGGGCTGGCGGGCGGCTCCCGCTATATAGGCCGCGCGCTTCATCGTAAGTTCAATCTGCTTTTGCAGCACGAGGCCGCCAAGCGCGAACGTACTGCTCTGCGCGCGGCTTTGGCGCAAGCCCGTGCCGTCGCCCCGGACGGTACTACGCAAATCGCCCTTCTCATCTCGGGTGGCATTGGCGATCAGATCGTGATCGCCCGGTTGATGCGCGACATCCATGCCCAGGCTGGGCCGGTCAACTTTCATATTTTTGTCGCTCGTCCCGCCATTACGAAATGGGTGTTCAGCAATGTGCCGGGGTTTTTAGGCGCGTATTGCGACAGCCTGTTTCATCTTGTTTATACCGATTATCAGATGGCCCTCAGGGCGAATAGCGTCTTGCTCACCTATGCCGAGCAGCTGCATTGGAACGAGCTGACCGGCAACCGCCGCATGGCGGAGCTGGCTTTCACGCTTATCTGCAATCGGCGCGAGGTCGATGACTATGTCGAGCCGCATCCCTACCGCGATGGTGATCTGGCCCGCGAGATTGTGCGCGCGGGCAGGTCGCGGCGCGATTATCTGCATCATCTCGCCGGGATTTCCTATGGTGGCGATCGTCTGGATGTGCCGCGCGCGCCAGAGATACGGGCGCGCATGGGGCTGGAAGGGCGCGCCTATGTTACGGTGCATAATGGGTTTGATACGGATTTCGTGGTGACCGGCGCGCGGGCGACGAAATGCTACCCGTATTTTGGCGCGGTGGTGTCAAGGATGCGCGCCGCCCGGCCGGATCTTTTGTTTGTACAGGTTGGCACCATCACCAGCGATCCGATCGCGGAATGCGATCTCAGGCTGATCCAGCAGACCTCCTTGCCCGAGGTGGCCGCGCTGATTGAAGGAGCGGCGCTGCATCTCGATAATGAGGGCGGGCTCGTGCATCTGGCCGCGGCCTTGGGCACCCGGGCCGCCGTGGTGTTTGGACCAACGCCATCAGCTTATTTCGGCTATTCAGGCAATATCAATATTGCTCCCCCGGTTTGCGGCGATTGCTGGTGGAGCACGCGCAGCTGGATGGATAAATGCCCGCAAGGGTATGAGGCGCCGCTTTGTATGACCATGCAGGCGCCCGGGGATGTGGCCGCGCGTGCCCTGACGGGGCTGGCAATGGTGCCCGCCGACGCGGCGCAGAGGGTGGGTGTTTTGCGCGCGGCGGAATAATCCCGCTTGTCTGCCATGCCGGTGCACTCTTGCGCCGCGCGCGCGGCGCGGATATTGGGAACCGCCAAGGTCTTCATCAGGAAAGCGCGGCCATGGCACCCGATACTCCCTTCAAACAGGATTTCTCAGACCGCATCGCGGAGGCGCTCGCCTTTGACGATGTGCTGATGGTGCCCGCCTATTCCCAGGTTCTGCCCGCCCGGGTGAGCACCGTAACCCGGCTGACCCGGGGGATCTCACTCAACATCCCGCTCGTCTCCGCCGCCATGGACACGGTGACCGAGGCCGCCATGGCCATCGCCATGGCGCAGCAGGGCGGTATTGGCGTGATTCACAAGAATTTCACGATCGAGGAACAGGCTGCCCAGGTCCGCCGGGTCAAGAAATTCGAGAGCGGGATGGTCGTCGATCCGTTGACGATCTTCCCCGACCAGACCCTGGCCGATGCCCGGGCCCTGATGGCCCAGCATAATATTTCGGGCTTTCCCGTGGTCGAGCGCGACGGCAAGCTGGTCGGTATCCTCACGCACCGGGATGTGCGCTTTGCCAGCAATCCCGATGCGAAGATCAGCCAACTGATGACCCGCGAAAATCTCGCCACCGTTACCGCCGGGGTTACGGCCGAGGAAGCGCGCGCCCTGCTGCATAAGCGCCGGCTGGAAAAGCTGCTGGTGGTGGATGATCAGTTCCGTTGCGTTGGGCTGATGACCGTCAAGGACATGGACAAGGCCGAGGCCTATCCGCTGGCCAACAAGGATGAAATGGGGCGGCTGCGCGTTGCCGCCGCCACCGGTGTGGGCACTGACGGGACCGAGCGTGCGCAGGCCCTGGTCGAGGCCGGGGTGGATGTGGTGGTGGTTGATACCGCGCATGGCCATTCCGACGGCGTGTTGCAGGCGGTCGCGCGGATCAAGGCGGCTTCGAATAATGTGCAGATCATCGCTGGTAATGTGGCAACACCCGATGGCGCCAAGGCGCTGATCGATGCCGGAGCCGATGGGGTGAAAATTGGCATTGGGCCGGGCAGCATCTGCACCACCCGCGTGGTGGCCGGGGTGGGCGTGCCGCAATTCTCCGCCGTATTGGAAACCGCCGCCGCCTGCCGCGCCGCCGGCGTGCCCGCCATTGCCGATGGCGGCATCCGCGCCTCGGGCGACATGGTTAAAGCCCTGGCCGCCGGGGCCGATGCGGTCATGGTCGGCTCCATGCTGGCGGGTACCGAGGAAGCGCCAGGAGAAGTGTTTTTATATCAAGGGCGCAGCTATAAATCCTATCGCGGCATGGGAAGTTTGGGCGCCATGGCCCGCGGCTCGGCCGACCGTTATTTCCAGCAGGAAATCAAGGACCAGCTCAAGCTGGTGCCGGAAGGAATTGAAGGCCGCGTGGGCTATAAAGGGCCGATGGCCGCCGTGGTGCACCAGCTGGTGGGCGGTTTGCGGGCTGGCATGGGCTACACGGGCAGCGCAGACATCGCCACCTTGCAGACGCGCACCAAATTCCGTCGCATCACCGGCGCGGGCTTGCGCGAGAGCCATGTGCATGATGTGGCGATCACCCGCGAGGCGCCGAATTATCGGCAGGACGGGTAGGGCTGTCCGTCCCGCCGCCGGATGGCGTCTTGCCGGGCCTGCCGCAAAATTCTAACGTTTTTTATAAACGTCTGACGGATTGGGACATGCGGGGATATTGGCGGGCGGAGCCGGACCAGCAGGACGGGCTGGCGCTGGCCGTGCGGGGCTTGAGCAAATCCTTTGGCCGTCAAGTGGTCGAGGGGCTGGACCTTAGTGTGCGTCCTGGTGAGTTTTATGCTCTGCTTGGCCCCAACGGGGCCGGCAAAACCACCAGCCTGCGCATGATCGCCGGGCTGATGCGCCCGGATGAGGGGCGGATCAGCGTGTTTGGGCATGATGTGCTGGCCAACCCTTTGGCCGCCAAATTGATTATGGCCTGGGTGCCCGACGAGCCTTTGCTGTATGACCGTTTGAGCCCGTTGGAATATCTGGCCTTCATTGCCGGATTGTGGCGGATGCAGGCCCGCGCTGCCGAGGCCCGCGCTGCCGAATTGTTGGAAATTTTGGGGTTATGGCCGCATCGGCATGAGCGTTGCGAGGGGTTTTCCCGCGGGATGAAGCAAAAAACCGTGTTGGCCGGCGCTTTGCTGCATAATCCGCGGCTGCTGCTGCTCGATGAACCGCTCACCGGGCTGGATGCCGCCGCCGCGCGCCAGGTGAAGACGCTGCTGCAGGCCCATGTGGAAACCGGCGCGGCGATTATTCTGACGACCCATATTCTCGAGGTTGCCGAGCGGCTGGCGACACGTATAGGTATTCTCTCCGGTGGCGCGTTGCTGGCCGAGGATGATCTGGCGGGCCTGCGCGCCCGGGTTGGGTTTGTCGCCGGCTCGCTCGAGGATGTGTTTTTGCACCTGACAGCGCCTTAATGTTGTTCGCGCCTGCAAGCTTTCCTTGGTTGCTGCGTCATGAGCTGCGTTTGCTGTGGCGTGGCTCGGTGCTGCTGCGCACGCGCCGCGCGGTGCTGGTGCCGGTGGCACTGGTGGGCGGCTTGTTCCAGCTCGTAGCCCTGCTGCTCGCGGGGCAGATCCTG
Organism: Pseudomonadota bacterium; assembly: GCA_021808545.1. Lineage (GTDB taxonomy): Bacteria > Pseudomonadota > Alphaproteobacteria > Acetobacterales > Acetobacteraceae > Acidocella. The sequence goes on from JAKBBM010000001.1 coordinate 42,518, forward strand.
CATCATCCGCTGGCCCCAGCCCAGATGCTGCTGGCGGCCAATATCAATGTCGTGTTTTTGGCGGCGCTGATGTTTTCGCGCGCGATCACGGCGAGCATCGACGTGCTTTACGCCCGTGGCGATGTGGATTTTCTGCTGGCCTCGCCCTTGCCGCCCGGGCGGGTGTTGGCGGTGCGTATATTGGGGGTGGCTTTTAGCATTGCCGCGCCCTGGCTGCTGCTGGGCGGGGTGCTGGCCAACGCGTTGGCCATGCGCGGGCAAGGATGGGCGCTGGCCATCTACCCCATGGTGCTGGCCGAGGCGCTGGTGGTTGCGGCCATTGCCTTTGCCGTCACGGTGGCGCTGCTGATGCGGATCAGCCCGCAGGCGGCGCGCCGGGTGGGGCATGGGCTGGCGCTGGCGGTCGGTGTTGGCATTTTCATCCTTGGCCAGGCGCCGCGTTTTGTTTCCGCCCCGCATTTGGCCGCGTTCTGGGCCGCCATGTTGCCGGGGCCGCATGGCGGCGGACTGGCGTTTTTGTTCGCACGCGGCTTGTTGGGGCAGGGGGGGGCGCTCATTGCCAGCCTTGGGGTCGCGCTGGCTGTGTTTGGCGCCATCTGGGGCGGGCTTGCCAAGTCTTTTGCTGAAGGCGCCATCAGCGCCGCCGCGGCGCGCCCGCGTGGACGTGTCCGTGGCCAGGGGGGCACGTTCCGGGCCAGCGCCCTGGCTGCGCTGTGCGGGCGGGATATGCGTTTGCTGTTGCGGTTTCCTGGTTTGGTCTCGCAGGTTGCTTACCGTTCGCTTGCCCTGGTGCCGGTGCTTATGATTTTGGCCGGGAAATTTCGGACTGGCGATGGCTTTGTCGTGGCTGTGCCGCTGCTGGTATTCTTGGGCGGGCAATTGGCGTTGTTTTTCGTATCGGTTTTATCGGGCAGCGATACGGCGCCAGATCTTGCCGCCAGCGCCCCGGTTACGGCGGCGCTCATCCGCCGTGCCCGTATCGCCACCGCCGCCTATGCCACGGTGCTGGTACTGGCCGTGCCGCTGCTGGGCGTACTGGCGCGCGCGCCCGCCTTGCTGGAGCCGCTGCTGCTGGGGCTGGCCGGGGTGATGTTGTGTAACCTGATCTTGGGGTTGCGCCTGCCCATGCCGCTGACACGCGCGGCATTTGGTAAGGTGCAGCACGGCACATTGCTGGGGTTGGTTCTGGGGCTTGCGGTCAGCAGTTTTTGGGCGTTCATCATCTGGCTGATGGTAGCACCCGACCCGCTGATCTGGCTGCGCCCGGCCGCGGGCGGCTGAACCATTCAGCCGACCGGCAAATTATCTAACAGGCGGACATGGCCAAGCTTGGCCGCCGCGATCAGCCGTGCCGGATGCACTAGGCCCGAAACCGCCTCCAGCGATTGCGCGTGCACCAGCGCCACATAATCGGGCACCATGCCGGCCTGGGCCAGTTCGTGGCGGGCATGATGCAGGGTCGCGGCCACTTCCTTGCCGGCGACGATCTCTTGCGCGGCATGGGTCAGCGTGGCGTAGAGCCGCGGCGCGGCGCGGCGTTCCTCGGCAGTCAGGTAGCGGTTGCGCGACGACAAGGCGAGCCCGTCCGCCTCACGCACGGTTGGTACCGGCACAATCTCAACCGGCAGCACCAGATCCGCTACCATGCGCGAGACAACCTGCACCTGCTGCCAATCCTTCTCGCCAAAATAGGCGGCTTGTGGGCGTAGCTGTCCAAACAGCTTGGCCACCACGGTGGCCACGCCGTTAAAATGCCCGGGCCGGGAAGCCCCTTCCCAATGCAAGGCAGGGCCGGCCATCTGAATATGGGTGGAATCGTGCGGCGGATACATGATGTCGGCCGTTGGCAGCCAGGCCAGGGCGCAGCCGGCTTCCTCAAGCTTGGCGAGATCTCCGGCCTCATCGCGCGGGTAGCGAGCGAAATCCTCGCGCGGGCCAAATTGCGTGGGGTTGACGAAAATGCTGGCGGCAACTGGCAGGCCCGCGGTTTTCGCGGCCTCGATGAGCGAGAGATGCCCTTCATGCAGCGCGCCCATGGTCGGCACAAAGCCGATGGAGCCAAGTGTGGCGCGGGCGGCGCGCAATTCCTCGAATGTTCTGGCGATGATCATTGTGCCCCCGGTTTTGACGATTTTGCGCGTTCCGTCCAGCCCCTGGGCAAGAGGGCTTTGGGTGGTTAGAAGGGTGGCATGAGCAGGCAAACGAAGCCGTGGATCAAGGCGGAACAGAAGCTTGGGTTCCGCGCGGCAAGGCTACCTGTGGCGCTGGGCGCTGTGCAGGTGGTGTTCGGGATTGTGCAGGCGGGGTGTGCTGCGCGGCTATTGGCCGCGGTGCTGCACCTGGCGCGCGGCGGCGGAACGGCGCTGCTCTACGGTGTTTTATTCGCTGCCGCGGCTCTGGCCCGCGCCTATACGCAAATGCAGGCGGAGCGCCAGAATTTTGAGCTGGGGGCTGCGGCGCGGCGGCGGTTGCGCGGCAATGTGCTGAGCGTGCTGCTGGCGCTGGGGCCGGCTGGCTTGCGCGGGCGCCATTCGGCCGATCTCGCCGCCACGGCGGTGGACCGGGTGGAGGCGATGGATGGGTTTCATGCCCGCTGGATCCCGGCAACACAGATGGCGCTGATTGGCCCGGCCCTGGTTGGGCTTGTGGCACTCTTGGTGGATTGGCGCAGCGGGCTGATCTTGCTGGTGGCGGGCATGTTCGTGCCGTTTGCCATGGCGGTGGCTGGCATTGGCGCGGGCGTTGCGGCCAAGCGGCAATTTGTCGCCATGACCCGGCTGCAAGTCCGCTTTCTGGACCGTATTCGTGGTATTTCCACCATTGTTCTGGCGGGCCGTGCGGCCGATGAAGCGCGCGCCCTGGGTGCGGCCGCGAAGGAATTGCGCGAGCGCACCATGCGGGTGCTGCGCGTGGCGTTTTTGTCTTCCACCGCGCTCGATCTTGCCGCCGCCGCCGCCCTTATCTTCATTGTTTTGCGCTTTGTGCCGGTGATGCATGGCGCGCTGGGCCTAGCGCCGGTGGCGCTGTTCATGGTGTTGCTGGTGCCGGAATTCTTTGCCCCCTTGCGCGGATTTGCCGTCGTGTATGGCGATCGTATGGCGGTGGAGGCCGTGGCCGACGAATTCTCTGCCCTGCCGCCAGCGCCAGAGGATGTGCCACCGGCCGATATTCGCGCCGTGGCCGCGCATGGCGTGACACTGGCGTTCGAGAATGTCGGTTTTGCCTGGGATGAGACACGCGCGCCCGTGCTGCGGGATCTGTCTTTTAAGGTCGGGCGCGGCGAGATCTTGCTGCTGACCGGCGCCTCGGGGGCGGGAAAATCCACCATCATGGACCTCATTTTGGGCTTCATCGCGCCGCAGGATGGGCGGGTGACGATTAACGGTGCCGCGTTGGAAACCTTGGTGCCGGCGGCGCGCACCCGTATGCTGGGCTGGATCGGTCAGAAACCGGTGATTTTCGCGGGCTCGATCGAGGAGAATATCCGTTTTGCCCGTCCCTCCGCCAGCGAGGAGGAGCTGTGGGATGCGGTGCGCCATGCGCACCTGGAAGAGCTGGTCAACACCCTGCCGCAAGGGTTGAAAACGCCGCTGGGTGAGGGTGGGTTTGGCTTGTCTGGCGGTCAGGCGCAGCGCGTCGCCATTGCCCGCGCCTTCCTGAAGGACGCGCCGCTATTGCTGCTCGATGAGCCGACCGCGCATCTCGACCCCGCGGTGGAGCGCGATGTGCTGGAAAGCCTGAAGCATCTGGCCGCCGGGCGTACCGTGGTGCTGGCCACCCATTCCACCATGGCCATGGATTTTGCCAAGAGTGCGGGGGCGCGGCGGGTGGATTTGGATGCGTTGCGTTATGCCAGCTGGCGGAGTGTACCGGTATGAACCCGATGATCCGTATTGTCTCCTTGTGGCTGCGCGAGGCGGGCTGGTTGCTGCTGGCCCTGCTGCTTGCATTGTCCGCCCTGGTGGCCGGTGTGGCGCTGATGGGCCTGTCTGGCCATTATCTAGCGCTTTCGCTGCTTGGCATCGCCGCTGCCGTGCCGGCCCTGCTGCCCTTTACCGGCACGGCGCGGGTGGTGCTGCGCTATCTGGAACGGGTGATGTCACACGAGGCGATTTTCCGCGCCCTGGCCGATTTGCGGGTCTGGCTGTTCCGGGGGCTGGCCGCCAGTGCCGCCGGGGGGCTTGGCTTCCGCCGCGCGGGCGATGCGCTGGCCCGGCTGGTGAATGATGTGGACGTGCTGGATGGCGTGTTCCTGCGCGTGTTCGTGCCGCTGCTGGGGGGCGTGTTGCTGTTGCCCATTCTGGCCTGGGTTCTGGCGCGTGAATCCCTCCCCGCCTTGCTGGTATTGCTGCCGTTCCTGGCCGTGGCGTTCATCCTGCCTTGGCGGGCGGCCCGTGCCGCCCGGGCCAACGCCGCGCGCGCCGGGCTTGCCATGGCCAGCCTGCGCTCGGCCTCGCTCGATGCGTTGCATGGGCTGCGCGAGGTCAAGATCTTCGCCGCCGAAGGGCGGATGCTGGCCGAGGTGCAGGCGCGCGAGGCAGACCTGCTGGCCGCGCAGCGCGATCTGGTCTGGCGGGGCAGCGCGCTCAATGCCTGGGCGTTTATTCTGGCGCAGGGCGGCATATTGCTCGCCATCGGGTGCGGGTTTTTTGGCGCGCCGGTGGCCGCCATCGTTGCCGTGCTGGTGCTGGTGACATCGTTTGAGACCGTGCTGGGCCTGCCGCGCGCGGGGCTGCTTTATGGCCAGTCCGCCGCCGCCGCCCAGCGTGTTGTGCGCGCGGCCGAGGCCGGGCCGCCAGTGCCCGATCCAGCCAAGCCCGCCGCCATGCCGGCGCGTAATAATATTGTCTTCGAGCATGTGGCCTTCCGCTATGCCGAGGACCGGCCCTTTGTGTTTGAGAATCTCTCCCTGCAATTGCCCGAAGGCTCGCGCACGGCGATTCTTGGGCCGTCGGGGGCGGGTAAATCCACCATCGCGGCCTTGCTGCTCAAGCTCATCGCCCCGGTGCGCGGCCAGATTCGCCTGGGTGGGGTGGATATTTCCACTCTGCCGGCCGAGGCGTTGCGCCATCGCATCGCCTATCTGGGTCAGACCACGCATCTGTTCGCCGATACGATCCGCAACAACCTGCTGCTGGGCGACCCGGCGGCGGATGAGGCACGGCTCTGGGCGGCGCTGGAGGCAGCCCAGGTGGCCGATGTGGTGCGTGCTCTGCCCGAGGGGCTGGATTCTTGGTTGGGCGAAGGCGGGGCGACATTGTCCGGCGGGCAGGGGCGGCGCTTGGCGCTGGCCCGCACGCTGCTGATGGATGCGCCGATCCTGCTGCTGGACGAGCCCTGCGCCGGGCTGGATGCGGCAACCGAGATGGAGTTCTTCCGCGTGCTGAACAGCGCCACGGAAGGGCGGACCGTGTTGCTGATTTTGCACCGGCTGACCGGGGTTGAGCAGCTCGACCGTATCTGGCGCTTAACCGGCGGCGCGCTGGTGGCGGCGGCGGGGTAAGCTCAACGCACGACGAACTGACCGAACATGCCTTTTTCGGCATGTTCGGGCGTGGGGCAGACATACCAGTACGTGCCCGGCGTGCTGGCGGTGAAGCTCTGGCCCAGGGCAGCGTAATGGGCGGCTTGCGCATTCTTTTCGCTGCGCCAGGGAAGTTCCGGCATGGGAGGGACCATGGGTGGGCCCAGATACATCATCGTCATATAGGGATAAGGCGGCGGCACGGTCACGATTTCCACCGTGTGGTCCATTTTGTCGCCATAATCCATGTTGAGCAGGTTAAGTTGGATTATTGCGCCCTGGGGCACGATGATGGTGGGGTTAACCAGCCCGTGCAGCTCGAATGTCTGGTCATCGAACCCGGGCTGCACGGCGACGAGATTAATGATGATATGATGGCCCGTGAAGGTGACGCTGTTTGCCTTGGTGTCCGCCGCCCCGTGCGCGTTGCCATAGGCGATATAGGCCAGCGCCGCGGTGTGGTTTAGAATCCGTCCGCCCCAGCCGGGGGTTACGGGCCGGTTTTGCGCGCCAGCCCCCATCATGCCGCCACCGCCCATCATGCCAGGGCCCATCCAGCCGCCCCGGGCTGGTTGTGCCGCGGCGGCCGGGCCCATGGCCAGAAAGGCGGACATGGCCATGAGCAACGCCTTTGTCGACATGAAATCTCCTTCGTTTAAGCCGTGGCAAACCAAGCAAATATGGGGGAGGGTGGCATTGAGCGAGATCATGCCAATGCTCAGTGCTTTGTTTTTTTCTTGAAGCGGCAGAAGAAATTCCTATAATACCCAGTGCCGGGTTGCCTCGATGAGGGATCTGGCACCCGCTCATCCCGCCGGTACGGGGGATGGAGGGGCTTTATTAAGACTGTCAAAATACCTTGCTATATCAGGAGGTTATATCATGAATTACGATTTCGCGCCGCTGTTTCGCACCGCCATTGGGTTCGACCGTCTGGCTCGCCTGGTGGATACGCTGCCGCAGGAAGCGGCTGGTTATCCGCCCTATAATATCGAGAAGACCGGCGAGGATGCGTATCGCGTCACCCTCGCGGTGGCGGGCTTCTCGGCCGATGATATCGAGCTGACGGTGAAGGATAACGCCTTGCTCGTCTCCGGCAAGACCGCAGATGATGAGAAGGGCGAGTTCCTGCATCGGGGCATTGCCGCGCGGGCCTTTTCGCGCCGGTTCGTGCTGGCCGACCATATGGTGGTGGAAGGGGCCGAGATGGTGAATGGCCTATTGCATGTGGCCATCCGCCGCGAGGTGCCGGATTCAGCCAAGCCGCGCCGCATCGCCATCAGCACGGCGGGCACAAGGGCCGTGCCCGAACTGCCGCAAGCGGCGTAATCGCCAAGCAGAAAGGGGAGCGTTAAGCTCCCCTTTTTCATGGGCGGGGTGGGGCTTGCAAATCCGTGCCGATCAGGGTCGGGATTACGAGCAGCAGCTTGTTGCCGGTGCTCACAGTCAGCGCTGGGCCGGGCCGCAAGGATTTGAAATAGGGCGTGTATTTGGCGCGAATTTTGGAAATATCGCCAGGCATGGCGGTGAGCAGCACGGTCTTGCCAATGAACGCGACGGGCGGGGCGGTGATGCCAAATTCATGCGCGTTGCCGCCGAACACGGTGACCGGAATATGGTCGCCATCGCGCAGCAGCCCATAACCGATTTTGCCGGCATCAAACCAGCGCAGCGTGGCAATGGCCTGCACGTGCGGCGGGATTTGGCGGGCAAGGCCCGTCCAGTCCACCGCCTGCAGCACGGGCGATTTGCCGGGTGGCGAGAGCCGGGCAAAGCGCCCAGCCAGGCCAGATGAGACCGTGACCGCCATGAACAAGGCGGCCAGGGCGAGCAAGGTGGCCGAGGCTGCCGCCACGAGGTTGCGCGGGCGCGGGGCGATGCGCGTGGCCCAATCCCCCAACAGCGGAAAAAGCATGAGATAGCCCGGCATCGCCCAATGGTAGAGAATACGGGTGGAGGACCACAGCCCGACCACGGAAAACAGGACGACGGGAATGATGGCGCTTGTGCCCAGCAGCCAGCCGCGCCGTTCGGCAGGGCCGCCTGCCAGCGCGCCGGCCAGCAGCCAGACCATGGGTGCGAAGATCCAGGGCAGGAGGTAGAGCGCTTCGCCGCCCCAGATGCTCAGCGGCATCAAGGGGCGTAGATGCAGGCCCGCAGCACGGTCGCCCTGATAGGCGAACGAGACCCAGTGATGCGCCGCGTTCCAGGCCAGAACGGGGGTAAACAGTACACAGGCCAGAAGCACCGCAAGCCACGGGCCAGGGCGGCGCAATTCCCGCCGGCCCACCGGGTCGGCCAGCACGCCAAGGGCGGCACCCAGCAGCACCAGCCCGGCATTATATTTGGAGAGCAGCGCCAGCCCGCCAAACAGCCCCACCGCCAGCCACCAGCGCGGGGCGGGTTTAGCCTCGGGCAGACCCAGCGCGCGGATGATGGCGTAAAGAAAGGCGAGCAGGGCGGTGTTCAGCGGCCCGTCGGGCAATACCCAGCAGCCGAAAGCCAGTGAGAAGACGGGCGAGATGCTGTACGCCACCACCGCCCAGAACCCGGCTTTTTCGCCATAAAGCCGCTTGGTGATGAGATAGAGCAGCCAGGAGGATACGCCCGAGAGGACCACGAAAGGCAGGCGGACCATAATGGGTGCCGCCGTGCCGGTGAGGGCCCGCATGGCCAGCTCCAGCCACCAGGAGGCGAGCGGATGGTCGAAATAAGACGCGGCGAAATGGTTTGAGGCCGCGACCATGTAGCTTTCATCTATGCCAAGCCCGGTAAAGCCGGCGAGGATAAGCCGCAGGGCGATGGCGGCGATGACAACCCAGGTTGCTGCGTTCATGCCGTTGCAATGGCCCGGGGGCGCGTATTCATCAAGAGCCTGAGAACCAGTTATAGCCCTGATCCGCCCAATAACCGCCGGGATAAATATTGGTGACGGCCAGTTGCACAATGGATTTGGGGTTTTTGAAGCCGAGTTTGGTGGGAATACGCAGCCGCACCGGCGCGCCAAAGGGCGGGGTAAGCGGTGCGCCCAGAAAATCGAGGGCGAGGATGGTTTGCGGGTGCAGGGCGGAGGGCATGTCGATGGAGGTGTAATACCCATCGGCGCAGCGAAAGGAGACATAGCGGCAGCGCAGATCCGCGCCGATATGTTTTAAGAACAGCCCCAGCCGCACACCGCTCCATTGGCCGATAACCCGCCAGCCCTCGACGCAGATGAAGCGCGTGATCTGGCTTTTCTGCGGCAGGGCGCGCAATTGCGCGAGGCTCCAGGGGGTTTTGTCCTGGATCTGCCCGCCCAGCGCCAGCCTGTAGGTGGCTTCGTCCACCACCGGGGCTTGCGAGGCCGGGTAGAAAGCGTTGAAGCGCGGCGGGCGGGTGATCTGGTCTGGCCGGAAGGTGGGGGCAAGCGTGTTGGGGTCGAACAGGGCCGCCTGCACCCGGTCGTTCCAGGTGGACATGGCGTGCAGGAACCGGTCTGCCAGGTCGGGATGCTCTGGATCGTCGAAATTGCAGCCGGCAAGGTCGGGCAGAAGCCCAAAGGCGGCGGCGCGCAGGAGCAGGGCGCGGCGGTTCATGGCAGGCGCCCGCCCGTGATCATGGGTGGCAATACTTTGGGCACCAATGCCACCAGGATGAGATGCACGGCGATGAACAGGGCAATTGCGCTCATCGCGAAAAAATGCACATAGCGCGCCACCACATAGCCGCCGAACAGATCGCAGAGCGGCCAGAGCTGCACCGGCTTCCAGATGGCGAGGCCCGAGAGCACGATGACCACCCCCGCCGCCAGAACGCCGAGATAAAGCAGCTTCTGCACCGCGTTATAGACCCCTTTTTCGTGACGCAGCCGCAAGGTGAGGGCGGCGATAAGGTCGCGCCCGACATCGCCCGGGCGGAGCGGCAGAAATTTGCGGTAATGGCCGCTGGTAAGGCTCCAGATCACATAAAGCAGGCCGTTGGCGACCAAAAACCACATCGCCGCCAGATGCCAGGCAATCGCCCCCCCCAGCCATTGGCCGATTGTGTAGGGAAAGACAAAGCCAAAGAGCGGCGAGGCATTATAAATCTGCCAGCCGCTGCCGATCATGATGATGATGGCCACGGCGTTGAACCAATGCATCAGCCGCAAGGGCAAAGGGTGGATTGGTTTGGCCTGTTTGGGGGGCATGGCGTTCCTCGTGGGTGGGGTGCTTCCTTGTCGTTATAAGGCGGATGGCAAGACATGATTATCATGAGAGATCGTGCGGACGTGATGTTTTTCTTGCCCCCAGCCTGGCCATGCGGGTCGTTTCCCTTAGGCGCGGCTTTGGGTTAATCTTTTCCGCATGAACGAGATGCGGCCGCTTGCCCATGGCGTGGATAAGCTTGAGATGCTGGCCGGGATCGAGCGCAAGCTGGTCTGGCTCGCATCCTGGATGATTCATTACGCCAACCATGAATGTCCGAACCCCGATGGCATGAAGGTGGGCGGGCATCAGGCCTCGTGCGCGTCCGTCGCGGGCATTATGACCGCGCTTTATTTCGATGCGCTGCGCCCTGTGGACCGGGTGGCGGTCAAACCCCATGCCGGGCCTGTGCTGCACGCCATTAATTACTTGCTCGGCCGGCAGAATTTGGAAATGCTGAAAGGCTTTCGGCAGTTTCGCGGTGCGCAGGCTTATCCCTCCCGCACGCGCGATGGCGATGAGATCGATTTTTCCACCGGCTCCGTCGGGCTGGGCGTGGCGCTGACCAGTTTTACCGCCCTGATCCAGGATTACATACATGTGCGCGGCATGGCGCCCGCCCACGCGCCACGCGGGCGCAGCATCGCCATTGCCGGCGATGCCGAGATGGATGAGGGCAATATTTACGAAGCCCTGCTGGAGGGCTGGAAGCACGATGTGCGCGATGTCTGGTGGATTGTGGATTACAACCGCCAGAGCCTCGATTCGGTGATGCCGGACCGGCTGTTTGGCCGCGTCGAGGGGCTGTTTCGCGATACAGGCTGGAAGATCGTGCCGCTGAAATATGGCCGCAAGCTGGAGGCGGCCTTTGCCAGGCCCGGCGGCGCTTCTCTGCGCGGCTGGCTGGATGAGTGCCCCAACACCGATTATTCCGCCCTGACCTTTCAAGGCGGGGCTACCTGGCGCGAGGCGATTCTCGCTGACATGCGCAAGAGCCGCGGCGTGCGCGCGATCATCGACCCGCTGTCCGACGATGAGCTGGCGGCGCTGATGACCAATCTTGCCGGGCACGATCTGGGCGTGCTGACCGAGGCGTTTGCCGCCGCCGGGCGGAGCGATCAGCCGACCTTGTTTCTGGCCTACACGATCAAGGGCCATGGCCTGCCCTTTGCCGGACATAAGGATAATCATGCCGGGCTGATGACGGTCGAGCAGATGTACGCCTTCAGGGCCGCTTGCCACGTGCGCCCGGGGCATGAGTGGGACCGGTTGGAAGGGGTAGAGGCGCCGCAGCGCATGGAACGGTTCATCCAGTCCGTTCCCTATGCCGCGCCGCTCACCCCCAAGGGGCGAAATATGGGCGCGCCGTGCGTGCCCGTGCCAGCCGTGCTGCCGCAGACGCGCACCACTGGCCGGCGGATGAGTACGCAGACCGGTTTTGGCGAGACGATGGCCGAGATTGGGCGCGGGCAGGGCGATTGCGCGGCGCTGGCACAACAGATTGTGACCACCAGCCCGGATGTGGCGGTATCCACCAATCTTGGCCCGTGGATTAACCGGCGCGGCGTGTTCGCCCGGCAGATGCGCGAGGATGTGTTTCGCAACGGCAGCCTTGCCAGCGCGCAGCGCTGGGGCACAAACCCGCAAGGCCAGCATATAGAGCTTGGTATCGCCGAGCAGAATTTGTTTCTGCTGCTGGGCGCGGCGGGGCTTGCGCATGATTTATACGGCGCGCGGCTGCTGCCCGTGGGCACGGTGTATGATCCGTTTGTCAATCGCGGCCATGACGCGCTGTTTTACGCCTGTTACCAGGATGCGCGGTTTTTGCTCGTCTCCACGCCATCGGGCATTACGCTCGCCCGTGAGGGCGGACAGCACCAGGCCACCAACACGCCGCTGCTGGCCTTGGTGCAGGACCGGCTGGCGAGCTTTGAGCCTGCTTATTGCGACGAGCTGGCGCTGCTGATGCGCCATGCGTTTGAACATATGCAAAAGCCGGATGGCTCGGCCGTGTGGCTGCGCCTGTCCAACCTGCCGCTGCACCAGACTGAGCGCGTGCTCGATCCCGCACAGGTGATCGCGGGCGCGCATTGGGTGACGCCGCCAGCCAAAGGCGCGCCGATCGCCATTGCCTACCAAGGGCCGGTGGCGCACGAGGCGGAAAAGGCCTTTGCGATATTGCGCGAGGATGTGCCCGAGGCCGGGCTGCTCGCCATTACCAGCCCCGACCGGCTTTATGCTGGCTGGCGCGCGGCCCAGCGCGCGCGCCGCGCGGGGCAAGTGGCGCAGGCGCATGTGGAGACAATTCTGGCCCCACTGGCGCCGGGGGCAGCGCTGGTTTCGGTGCTGGATGGCCACCCGGCCGCGCATGCCTGGCTGGGGGCCGTACGCGGCCAGCGCGTTATGGCGCTGGGACCGGACCGGTTTGGCCAGTCAGGCGATGTCGCCAGCCTGTTCCAGGCGTATGAGATGGATTGCGCTGCGATTCTGGATGCCTGCGCCGAGGCGTTGCTGCCTTGTAAGGATTGAAGCCAAGGCGGGTCTGGCTCAGCAATGCGTGGTAACGGCCAGAACCTGTCTCAGCACCGCCATTGTGCCGTCCTGCTCCATGGCCGCGCGCAGCTTCAGGAAAGACTCCGCGAAGGCGCCTTGCGGCTCAATCCCGCATAGGCTGAGAAAGGACATGCGCAGCGCATCGCGCGGCTCGGGGCTAAGGGCCAGCGCCAGATCGTCGGCCTGCAGGTTTGGCTCACGCGGGGCGAAGCGGTGGCCCTGATCATCCACCCCCGCGAGGTAGCGCACGAAACAGGCCAGTAGAAAGGCCAGCCGGATATGCGGGGCGCCATGCGAGAGCACCGCCGCGAACGTGCCGCCTAAAAAGACGGGCAGTTTCACCGCGCCGTCGGCCGTGATCCGGCGGAGCTGGTCGCTGACCGTGGGATTGGCAAAACGCGCCAGCAGGCTTTCCTTATAGGCGTGTAGGTCAACGCCCGGCGGGGCGCAGAGATAGGGGGTCACATCCTGTTCCATGAAATCATCGAGCAGGGTTCTGAGCATCGGCTCGGCCATGGCTTCGTCCACCCGCTCCAGCCCCGCCAGCTGCGCCGGATAGGCGAGCACGGAATGCGAGCCATTGAGCATGCGCACTTTGGCCATCTCATAGGTATGCACATCATCGACCATCTGCACCCCGGCCAGCTCAAAGCTTGGCCGGCCATTGCAGAAACGATCCTCGATGACCCATTGCGCGAAGGCCTCGCAATAAACCGGCAGGCGATCCTCGATTCCGCTGCGCGCATTCAGGCGCGCGGCTTCTTCCGGGCTGACCGCCGGGGTAATGCGGTCCACCATGCTGCTGGGAAAAGCGACATGGGTATTGATCCAGCCGGCCAGCATTGGGTCCAGTGCCGCCGCATGGGTGAGAGCGGCGCGGCGCGCGACTTCGCCATTGCCGCGCAGATTGTCGCAGGACAGCACGGTAAAAGGCGCAATCCCGGCATCGCGGCGGCGGCGCAGCGCTTCGACGATAAAGCCAAACGCGGTGCGCGGGTGCGCGGGCGCGGCCAGTTCCGCGGCCACTTCGGGTGTGTCCAGCCGGTACAGGCCCAGCCGGTCCAGATTATAGCCGCCTTCGGTGATGGTGAGCGTGACAAGCCGTGTTTGCGGACTGGCCAGCCGCGCGAGCACCGTGTCTGTTGTTTCGGATGCGGATATATATTCGATGATCGAGCCGACAACCTGGGTTTGCGGCGTGCCATCGGGGGGGAATTGGGTTAATGTGTAGAGATTGTCCTGGGCTTGCATGGCCGCGATTTTCTCGCGTTCGGATTCGTCGTCGAGCACGCTAACGCCACAAATGCCCCAGCCCTCATGCCCGGGTAGCGCCAGGAGCTGGTCGATAAACCACGCCTGATGCGCGCGGTGGAAATTACCCACGCTCATATGCACAATGCCGGGCTTGACGGCATGGCGCTCATAAGCACGCCAGCGCACATCTTTTGGCAAAGTCTGGACTGTGCTGTCGTTCAATTGGATCATCGTCACTCCCCCGGCCACCCTTCATTGCCCGTATCTTGAACATAGGGGCGAATGGTAGCTGAATTATGGCGGAGCTTTGAGAATTCCCGTTCGCAGCCTTGCAAAATACCGGACGCTTAGCCGTGGCGATGGCCGCTTAAGCTGGCCCCGGCATTGGCGGGCAGGCGCGCGGCCAGCGGCGCGCCGATAAGGGCGATGAGCCCCACCACCAGAAAGGCCAGCGTATAGTCCGAGGCCAGCGCCGTGGGGTGGTGGCGCAGCCCGGATGCGACTTCCAGGATGATGGCGCCGACCACAATGCCCATGGTGAGCGAGAGTTGCTGGATGGTGGAATAGAAACTGGTGGCGGCGGACATGCGGGCGCGGGGAATATCGCCATAGGCGATGGCGTTGAAGGCGGTGAATTGCAATGAGCGGAACAACCCGCCGATGAACAAGACGGCATCGAGGGTCAAGGGCGGCCAAGCCTGGGTGAAGCTGGCGCAGACCGCGATCATGCCGGCCGCCAGCACGCCGTTCCAGACCAAGACAGTGCGGAACCCAAATTTTTGCAGGATGGGCTTGGCCATCGGCTTCATGAACAGCGCGCCGGCGGCGGCGGCAAAGGTGATCAGCCCGCTGCGCAGCGGCGTGTCGCCAAAGCCAAGTTGCAGCATGAGCGGCAGCAAAAAGGGCAGCGCGCCCACCGCGATACGAAACAGGCTGCCCGCCAGCATGGAATTGGCGAAGGTGGGAATGCGCAGCAAGGACAGGTCGAGCACGGGCTGTGCGGCATGGCGGGCATGGCGTATATAAAGTGCGCCGGCGCCCAGCCCGATGGCGAAGCTGCCCAGCGTCCAGGAGAGCGGGATCAGGTGGCGGCCATAGGTTTCCAGCCCGATCATGTTCATGGCCATCGCCAAGCCCGAGAGTATGAGCCCGCGCGCATCGAGCCCGCCGCCGCGCCCGGGGACCTTTATGTCGGGAATGAACAGGCCAACGGCGATGAACCCAAGGCAGCCAATGGGTACGTTAATGCCAAACACCCAACGCCAGGACACGTAAGACACGATCAACCCGCCCAAGGGCGGGCCCAGAATGGGGCCAAGCAGGGCCGGCATGGTAAGCCAGGACATGGCCGAGACCATTTGCTCGCGCGAGACCGAGCGCAGCAGCACCAGCCTGCCCACGGGCAGCATCATGGCGCCGCCCAGCCCCTGTATGATGCGCGCGGCCACCAGCCCGCCCAGGCTGGGGGCCAAGCCGCATAATACCGAGCCGAGCGTGAACACGATGATGGCCGCGCGAAACACGGCGCGCGCGCCGAATCGATCGGCCACCCAGCCGCTGGCGGGAATGAAAACCGAAAGGCTGATGAGATAAGATGTGAGGGCCACGCTCATATGCAGCGGCGGCTCGTGGAAGGCGCGCGCCATGGCGGGCAGCGCGGTGGTGATGATGGTGGAATCCAGGTTCTGCATGAACAGGGCGCTGGCGATGATGAGCGCCGTAAACCGCATGCGCGATTCGGAAATTTGCGGCTCCTGCTCCTCTGCGTCCGTCATACTCCTACTCATTCCCGGCTAAGTCCGGCTTGCTCTAGCCGGTGCAGATAGCGCCGCCAGCGTATGCGGTATTCGCGCCCCAGATCGCGCAGATAGGTCCAGGAATAAACACCTGTCTCGAACCCGTCGGAAAAGCGCAGGCGCAGCGCGTAATTGCCGGTGGGTTCGGCCGCGCGAATGCCAACCAGCCGCTTGCCCGCGATGAGCGGTGCCGTCGTGCCAGGCGGAACCGGATAATGCACGCGTAAGAACTCCGCCGGTAATGCCAGCGCGCTGCCATCCTCATACTCCAGCTCCAGGCGGCGCAGGCCATGGCGGATGCGGATATGGGTGGGCGCGTTCATGGCGCCAGCGGGCGCGCGTCCTCCACCAGCATGACGGGGATGCCGTTGCGGATGGGATAGGCGAGCCCGGCCTTGGGGCTGATCAGCTCGTTGTGGTCCCGGTCGTAAATCAGCGGGCCGCGGGTGAGCGGGCAGACCAGCATTTCCAGCAAGCGCGGATCGGGCGCGGTGGGGGAAGGGGGATGGTTCATGCTCAGCTCGCTTTCGGCGGGGAATCATCGCCATGGCCGGAATCAAAGGAATCGATTTCCAGCAGCGCGCGCAACGCCTCGGCGCGGGCCACGCCATCGCGCGCTTCCAGCAGGGCCTGTTTTTCCTCGGTCCCGAACGGGCAGGCCATGCTGAGCGCGGTCACGAGGGCGGTGTCGTCGAGCGTGGCGATCGCGTCCCAGTTCGCATCCATGCCGGTGGCGTTGAAATAGCGGCGCAGGGCCGCCAGCAGTAAATCGCGCGGGAAGGGCAGCAGCAGCGCCTCGGGCGCGCGCAGATCGGCCGCGAATCCGGCCAGCCCCGCATGCACCCGCCGGTAGCCGCGGCGCATCTCCAGCTCCTCGGCGATTGTAAAACGGATCAGGCCGGTGAGGGTAATGAGATAACGCCCATCCTCGGTCTCATCGAAGCTGGAAATCCGCCCCAGACAGCCGATCCGGTACAGGCCGGGGCCATGATCGCCAGCGGGCAGGCGCCTGTCTGGCTGGACCATGCCAAAATACCGGCCCGCGGCCAGCGCATCCTCCACCAGGGCTAGGTAGCGCGGCTCGAAGATGTTGAGCGGCAGCCGGCCGCCGGGCAGAAGCAGGGCGCCGGCGAGCGGAAAGACCGGAAATTCCTCTGGCAGATCCTCAAACGCCGCGGAGAAGGCTTGCATGCGGCTTAACTGAACAGCAGGGCTGAGAGTTTGCGCCGCGCGGCCATGGTGGCCGGATCGTCCATGCCCCAGGCCTCGAAGAATTTCACCAGCTGGCGGCGCGCGCCATCCTCGTTCCAGGTGCGGTCGCGCTGGACGATATCGAGCAAGGCCGCCGCGGCCTCGGTCCGGGCACCGGTCGCGTTCAGCGCGGTGGCCAGCTCGTAGCGCGCCTCGTGATCGTTAGGATTGGCGGCCAGCCGCGCTTCCAGCCCAGCCATGGCGCCTTGCGCGCGCCGCCCCTCGGCGGCCAGCGCCAGGGCCGCGCGGGCCCCCGCGATCTCGGGATGTTCGGCGAGTTTGGCCGGCACCTGCGCGAGCAGCTCATTTGCCTGATGTTCATCGCCCAGCGCCAGCAGCGCGCGGACAAGTCCGCCCCAGGCCTCGGGTTTGTCCTGGTCCTCTTGCAGCGCCCCGGCGAAATATTGCGCCGCCTGCTCGGCTTGCCCCTGCTCCAGCAAGGTGCGTCCCTGGGTGATGAGATCCATCGCCGGGGGGTTGGAGCCGGCCAGCTTCAGCAGTGCCTCGACGAATCGCTTCACTTCGCTCTCGGGCAGGGCGCCGGAGAAGGTATCGGCGATCTGCCCCTGCCAGAAGGCGACGACGGTGGGCACGGATTGCATGGGCAGGCCCATGCGCGTGAGCTGGGTGACAAGTTCACGATTCTTGTCGACATCGATTTTAACGAGCCTGACTCGTCCGCCCTGGGCACTGACGACTTTTTCAAGAATCGGGGTGAGGGTTTTGCACGGGCCGCACCAGGTGGCCCAGAAATCGACCAGAATCGGGCATAGCTGCGAGGCCTCGATAACCTCGGCCATGAAATTCGCCTGGCTGCCGTCGATAATCGAAGCCTGTGATTCGGGACGCGCTGCCGGCGCCGCATTGAGAAAATCGTTCATAATCCCCGTCCGCATGAGTTTCAGGCCATTATATAGTAACGGACCCGGCTCTCACAGCCCCGCGAGAAAAGCGCGCGGGGGGTGCTTGCAATCCGTCGCGGCTCTGTTTAAAGAGCCTCCACCACGCCGTGAGCGGGCGTAGCTCAGGGGTAGAGCACAACCTTGCCAAGGTTGGGGTCGAGGGTTCGAATCCCTTCGCCCGCTCCAATTTTCCTTACTTACCTTTTATTTTTCCCGTAAAATCTCCGATTGTACGGATGCCTTGTCTGTACCGGCCCCTTGCTCGTTGCGGCCGCGCATGGTGCAATCGGCCCATGGTGAAATTAGACAAAATCTACACGCGCGGCGGTGATCAGGGCGAAACCTCGTTGGGCGACGGTACGCGCTTGCCCAAATCCTCGGCCAGGGTCATGGCGCTGGGTGAGGTGGATGAAGCCAATGCGGCTTTGGGGCTGGCCCGGCTGCACGCCGATGAGGGCATGGATGAGATGCTGGCCCGCTTGCAGAATGATCTGTTCGATCTCGGTGCCGATTTGTGCATGCCAATCCATGAAGGGGCATCGCCCGCTCTGCGCGTAACGGATCAACAGGTGGCCTGGCTGGAAGCGCGGATCGACACGGTGAATGCGGGCTTGGCGCCGTTAACCTCCTTTATATTGCCGGCTGGCACGCCGCTTGCCGCCAATCTGCATCTGGCGCGCGCGGTGGTGCGCCGGGCCGAGCGTGCCGTGGTGCATTTGCTCGAAGCGCCCGACGAGGCGGTGAACCGGCTGGTGCTCGTTTATCTTAACCGCCTGTCGGATCTGCTGTTCGTGCTGGCCCGGGCGGCCAATGGCGGTGAAGATATATTGTGGCGGCCTGCGGGCGGGGCGAAGGGCTAAGCCGCACGCGGCGGGCCCGCGCCGCTTTTCCGCGCGCGTAACCTCGTCTAGGAGCATGGCATGTCCAAAGCTCAGTTCGTTCTTACCCTGTCCTGCCAGAATCGCCCCGGCATTGTTGCCGCCGTCTCCACCTATTTGTTCGAGCATGGCGCCGATATCCGTGAGGCGCAGCAATTTGACGATGTCGAGACCGGCAAATTCTTCGCCCGGATCGGCTTCGACCTGCGCGCGGATGCGGGCATCGCGCCGCTGCGCGAGGGGTTTGCCGCCATTGCCGCGCCGTTCGGCTTCAACTGGGCCATTGCCGACCATGCCGCGCCGCGCCGCGTGCTGCTCATGGTCTCCAAGTTTGATCATTGTTTGGCGGATTTGCTCTATCGCTGGCGTATTGGCGAATTATTCATGACCCCGGTTGGCATCGTCTCTAACCATGGGCTTGAACATTATGCCGGGTTGGATTTTGCCGGGGTGCCGTTCCACCATTTGCCTGTCACGCGCGAGACCAAAATGGAGCAGGAGGCGCAGATCTGGGCGCTGGTGAAGGAAACGGGCGCGGAGCTGGTGGTGCTGGCGCGCTACATGCAGGTGCTCTCCGATGCGCTTGCGCACAAGCTCGCGGGGCGGTGCATTAATATCCACCATTCCTTCCTGCCCGGCTTCAAGGGCGCCAAGCCCTATCATCAGGCGCATGGGCGCGGGGTGAAGCTGATTGGCGCCACGGCGCATTACGTCACCGCCGATTTGGATGAGGGGCCGATCATCGAACAGGATGTCGAGCGCATCACCCATGCCGACATGCCAGATGACCTGGTGCGCAAGGGGCGCGATATAGAGCGCCGGGTGCTGGCGCGCGCCGTGCGCTACCATCTGGAGGATCGGGTGATCCTGAACGGTAAGAAGACCGTGGTGTTCGCGAGTTGAAAATTGCGCCCCCATCCGGCAATGGGGGGCAGACGATAAGGGGATGAGAGAATTGGCCGAAATCATCGATGGCAAAGCTTTCGCCGCCCGCCTGCGCGCCGCCATCGCGGCGGAGGTGGCGGACCTTCCCGCCCAGCCGGGCCTGGCCGTGGTGCTGGTGGGGGATGATCCGGCCTCGAAAGTCTATGTCGCCAACAAGGCGAAGCAGACCGTGAAGGTGGGCATGCGCTCGTTTGAGCACCGTCTGCCCGCCGCCACCACGCAAGATGAGCTGCTCGCCCTGGTGCGCGGGCTGAATGCCGATCCCGCCGTGCATGGTATTTTGGTGCAGTTGCCGCTGCCTTCGCATCTGAACGCGGATGAGGTGATCGCCGCGATTTCGCCCGACAAGGATGTGGACGGGCTGACCGTGACCAATGCCGGGCGGTTGATGGCCGGGCTGCCGGGGCTAATCCCCTGCACGCCGCTGGGCTGCCTGCTGCTGCTGCAAGACAAAATCCCCGATATGACCGGCCTGCACGCCGTGGTTATTGGCCGTTCCAACTTGGTTGGCAAGCCGATTGCGCAGCTTTTGTTGCAGCAAAACTGCACCGTGACCATGGCGCACTCCAAAACGCGCGACCTGCCCGCCTTGTGCCGCACGGCGGATATTCTGGTGGCCGCCGTGGGCCGGCCGGAAATGGTGCGCGGCGATTGGATCAAGCCTGGGGCTGCGGTCATCGATGTCGGGATCAACCGCGTGCCGGGGGAGGGAGGCAAGAGTCGTCTCGTCGGCGATGTCGCCTTTGCCGAGGCGGTGGAATTGGCGGGCTTGATTACCCCCGTGCCGGGCGGTGTGGGGCCCATGACCATTGCCTGCCTGCTGCGCAACACACTAACAGCATGGAAGCGCGCGGCGGGCGCGGGGTGATGTCCCCGCGGCCGCTTACTCCAAAAGCAGAATAATTTAACCGCGCGCTGCCAGGCCCGCTTCGCGCTTCACCCCGCGCCGATGAGCACGCCCGTGGCGAAGACGAGCGCACCGCCAAGGGCAACCTGCAGGGTCGCGCGCAGGGGCGAAGTATCCATATAGCGCCAGCGGATCCAGGAGATTATGCCCAGCTCCACGGCCACCACGCAGAAGGCGACGATGAGCGCCATGCGCAGGTTGGGGATAAGGAAGGGTAATGTATGGCCAAGCCCGCCCAGCGTGGTCATCAGCCCGGTCACGATGCCGCGTATATAAGGCGTGCCGCGCCCGGTCAGGCTGCCATCGTCCGACAGGGCCTCGGCGAAACCCATGGAAATACCCGCCCCCAGCGACGCGGCGGCGCCGACCAGAAAGGCGTCGAACGGCCGGCCGGTGGAAAAGGCGGCGGCGAAAATCGGCGCCAGGGTCGAGACCGAGCCATCCATGAGCCCCACCAGCCCGGGCTGGATATATTGCAGCATGAACAGGCGCTCAGCATGCTTGTCTTCGTGCAGGCGGATATCGGCGGTCAGGTTTTTGCTCGAGAGTTCATCCGCGCGGACCTCGTGCTCTTGCTCGGCCTCGGCCAGATCGCCGAGTAATTTGCGGATCGATACATCCGTGGTGCGCGAAGCGGCCAGGCGGTAAAACCGCTTGGTCTCGGTCTCCATGCTTTCGGCGAGATTGCGCACTTCCTCAATGCTGGGCGAAGGCAATTGCCAGACCGGCTTACGCTTCAGAAAGCCGCGTACATCCTGGCGGCGGATCAAGGGAATGTGATCGCCGAATTTCTCGCGATACAAATCGAGCAGGCGGCGGCGATGATCGCCCTCTTCTTGCGCCATTTCGGTAAAGATCTGCGCGGAGGCGGGAAATTCCTCACGCAGACGCTCGGCCAGATCGTTGTAGATGCGGCCATCCTCTTCCTCGGCGCCAATGGCCAGGGCCAGAACTTCGCGCTCGGAGAGTTGAGAAAAATCGCGCACTGTCAAAACTCCTTGGATTTCAGCAGCCATGTGGCGCGCGCAACCATTTTGGTCAAGCCGACTATATCTTTATAAGAATGATTTTCAAATGCATTTAGCGTGGCGCTTGCGGCGTTGCCGGCAAACGCAAAGATTGTATTATGCGTGAGAAAACCACTTTAAAATGCACCAGCAAGGGGGCTTGGATTGACGATTGGCTTATGCTCATGCGGAAGCGGTCTACGAGCCGTGCGCTGTTGCGAGATGGCCGAACAGGCATGGCCGCTGCAGGATCATACCGTTTTACTGGATGATCAGGCGGCCGCGGCCACGAAATATTTCAACGAAAAGAAATATGCCGAGGCCGAGGCGCTGGCGCTGAAAATCCTCGATCTCGCGCCGAATCAACGCATGGCGCTGCGCGTGCTGTATGAAGTGCGCAAGGCGCAAAATCAGGTGCCGGCGGCATTGGCGCTGGCCCGGCGCTTGGCGGCATTGCCGGGGGGCGCGCCGCAGCGTGCCGCCGCCCATGCGCAGCTGGCGCATTATCTGGTGGGGCTTGGCCGCCATGCGGAGGCTTTGCCAGCGGCGGCGGCGGCGCTGAAGGCAACCCCGCGCGATGCCACGGCCCAGCATGTGATGGGTGTGGTATTGACTGAGACTGGGGATTTCCTGGCTGGCGAGCGGCATTACCGCCAAGCCTTGGCCCGGCTGGGGCGGGAAGACGGGTTGGTGCTGGCGAATCTGGCCTGGAATCTGAAGCAGCAAGGGCGGCTGGCGGAAGCCAAGACGCTGTATGACCAAGCCCTGGCTCTGCGGGGCGATAATCCACGCGGCATTGGCGGGGCGGCACAGGTGGCGTTCGCACGCGGTGAGCGGGCGCGTGCCGAGGCCCTGCTAGACGATGCGCTGCGTCGCTGGCCCGAAGACCGCCCATTGCGGCTGCTGCGCGCATTGGCGGATTTGGCGCAGGACCGAGCGCAAGCGGTGCTGGACCGGCTGAGCCCGGTGGAGAGACTGATCGCGCCGGAATTTCTGGCGCGCGGCCAAGCACAGGACCGGCTGGGCCAGTTGCGGGAGGCGGTAACCAGCTTTGCCACGGCGCGGCGGATACAGCGCGAGCGCGCCGGGCTGACCTACCAACCCGCGCCGCTCACCGCGCGGGCGGCGGCTTATCAATCTTACTTCACCGCCGATCGTGTGCAGCCCTTGCCGCGCGCGGCAGCCGGGCCGTTCACGCCGGTATTTCTGCTTGGCTTTGCGCGTGCCGGCACCGGGTTGCTGGAGCAGCTTTTGGCGCAGGTGCCCGGCTTTGCCGTGGGCGATGCGGCCGGATCGTTTGAGGGTTTGGCGGATGCCGTGCCGCGTCTGGCCGCAAGCGAACACCCCTACCCAGAGGCGCTGGATGATCTGCTGGTGGGCGACAACCAGCAACTGCCTGAACAGCTGCGCCAAATGTATGAGGAACAGCGCGCCCGGCTTGGCCTGCTGCGCCCCTATATACGCTTCATCACCGACAGGGCGGTCGGCAATGCCTGGCATCTCGGGTTGATCAATCTGTTGTATCCCGAAGCGCCCATCATCCATGTGCTGCGCCACCCGTATGATCTGATGCTCGCTAACATCGCCCAGGACCGCAAGTTGGAAGGCAACGCCCATGCCGGCCTGCCGGCGCTGGCCCATTATTACGGGCTGCATGCGGAAATGATCCGCCATTATCGCGGCCAGCTCACGCTGCGTTATCTGCCCGTGCGGTATGAGGATCTGGTGGCCGACCCGGCGGCGGTGCTGGCCGAAATTCTGGCTTTTATCGGCGGCACAGCCCCTGTGCCCGCGGCCGAGATTTTGCGCGCGAATGCGGGGCCGCTGCCCGAGCCGCAGCCCGCGCATTTCATTTTCCGCGAGCCGGTGCATACGCGCGCCGCGGGGCGGTATCGGGCCTATTTGGCCGCCATGCCACAGCTTTTCGCCGAGGTGCAGGCTGAACTCGCCCCCTGGATCGAGCGCTTGGGCTACACGGTTGAGGAGGCGAGGGCATGAGCGACGCACAGGCAGCGGGTAAGCAGGTGGTGCCGCTTGCGGTGGCGCTGGAGAAGTTGAGCCGTCTGGAGCAGGAGAACAAGCTGGCAGAGGCGGATGATCTGGCCAACCGCATGCTGGAGGCGATGCCCAAACATCCGCATATCCTGCATCTGGCGGGGATCATCGCCTACCGCAACGGGCGTATCGCCCAGGCGGTTGAGCGTATGGAGACCGCGCAGGCGCTGGCGCCGGATGTTGCTCTTTATCCGCGCAATATGTGTGAGGTGTATCGCGGCGCGGGCCAGTTGGACGATGCGCTGCGCGCGGGGCGGCGCGCGGTAGAATTGGCGCCAAATGAAGCCCGTGCGCATTTCAACTTGGCGCTGATTCATTATGAGCGTCTGGAGCTGGACGAGGCCGTGCGCGTGGCTGAGCGCGCCATAGAGCTTGATCCCGAATTCGCCGAGGCGCATTTTGAGAAGGCCGAGGCGCAGCTGCTCGCGGGCCGGATGAAAGACGGCTGGGAGAGCTATGAATGGCGCTTTCGGCTGAAACAGGCCGAGGGCATGCTGCCCAAGACCGACAAGCCGCAATGGGATGGCGCGCCTCTGCCGCCTGGGCGGCTGTTGATCATCGGCGATCAGGGGTTTGGCGACTGCATCCAGTTTAGCCGGCTGATCCCGTGGGTGGCGTCGCTCTGTCCGCAACCTGTACTGGCCTGTTCGGGTGAGCTCACGCCGATTCTCAGGCAGATTCCAGGGGTGGGGCGGATGGTCACACGCTGGGAGGATACGGGTGATTACGATGTCTATATCCCGCTCTCGGGTTTGCCGCGCCTGGCCGGAATCGACACGGACAATGTGCCGCCGGCTGGCTATCTTACGCCCGATCCGGCCCTGGTGGAACAATGGGGCGCGCGGTTGAACCGGCTGCTGCCAGAAGGCAAGAAGCGCATTGGCCTGGTTTGGGCTGGGCGGCCCACCCATAAGAATGACAAGAAGCGCACGCTCAAACTGGCCCAGTTCGCGCCTTTGTTTGCGCGCGATGATGTTGTGATCGTGACCGTGCAGAAGGGTGAGCAGATTGCCCAGGTCGGCGATTATTACGCCCACGCGCCGCTGATCAATCTCGGCCCCGAAATTGGCGATTTTCTCGATACCATGGCGATTCTGAAGAATATCGACCATCTGGTGACGATCGACACCTCGGTCGTGCATCTGGCGGGGGCTATTGGCGTGTCGGCTTCGCTGGTGCTGCCCTACGCGCCAGATTGGCGCTGGCTTCTGGGGCGTGAGGATTCACCCTGGTATCCCTCGGTTCGGCTTTACCGGCAGGATAAACCCTATGATTGGAGCGGGGTGATCGAGCGCGTGGCCGCAGCGCTTTAGAGCCTTTAGCTTTTAGCTCAAGGCTCTCGCTTTATGTTTGAACGAGCAATTTCATGCGGTTAGCTTGTCCCTTGAGGGTCAACCTAAACGCATATTGCTCTAGGGCTGGCTCAGCCGAAATGACGCGGCTGGGTCAGGCTTGATGTATGGGTGGCGAACAGGTTTTGCACGGCATTCACCGCTACATCGGAGGTTTGGGTGATTAGCGTCTCGGCCGATAAGGTGGCCCGGTGCAGCGACCATCCATAAGTCTGCACATAGGCCAGCAGGGGAGAGATCAGGATGAATGTCCAGATGAGCCTGCGCATGTGGGACTCCGGGTGAATGATACGATTCTAAGATGGCGCATCGATGCGCCGGTTTTGTGACGCACTCAGGTTGGAAATGTTAAGAAAGATTTCCGCCGCGCGGGGGCTTGCCGGAGGCGGCCGCATGCCCCCTCCGGCGCATGGGTCTTAGTTCTTCTTGGCGGTCTCGGCCTTCTTGGCGGCCTTATGCTCAACCTTCTTATGCTCAACCTTCTTATGCACGATTTTCTTGTGCGCGGCCGGCTTCACTTCCTTGGTCGCCTTGGCGGGGGCGGACATGGTGGCGGCGGGCTTGGCCGGCGCTTGCATGGTGTTGGTCTGGGCCAGGGCCGGGGCGGCCAGGGCAGCCGTGGTAACGGCAGTCAGAATGATACGACGAATCATGGTCTTCCCTGTTTGTTCAGCGGCGGCACAGTGCCGTCGCAGACCAGAACAGAGCCCGGATTTTATGTCCAAATTGGGGCGCAGGGGAGCGGCGTGTCCGCCTTATAAGTAACAAATCTTTTCATCCTCCGTATTGTTTCTGAGAGGTAAAAAAACAGCATGCACGCGCGGGCCGCGTGGTTGCGGAGATGAATTTTAAAGGGGCGGGGGTGGCTTGGCCAAATTGGAGGTCCGGGCGGGAATCGAACCCACATTCGCGGATTTGCAGTCCGCTGCATCACCACTCTGCCACCGGACCGTGGGGTGAGGGCCCCTATATCCCCGGCGCGGCCGTGCCGGTCAAGTCATCCGCGGATGCTTTTCGCGCGCGCAGTTGAGTTATCTGCCACCGGGCCGCTATAAAGGTGCTAGATCAGCGAGACAGAAGGGGTTTCATGCCAGATCAGACCGCCCGGAACATTGCGCGCGACCATATGGTGGATTCCCAGGTCCGCGCCGACCACGTGCATGATACGCGGATCATCGCCGCGATGCGGGCGCTGCCGCGGGAGGATTTCGCACCGCCGGGCGGCCTAGTCTATGCCGATGCCGACCTGCCGCTGGGCCAGGGGCGCTATCTGCTTAAACCGGCGCTTGCGGCGCGCCTGGCCCAGCTGGTTCTGGCGGGCATGCCGGCTCATGTGCTGGTGGTGGGGGCTGGCAGCGGGTATCTGGCCGCGGTTTTGGCCGCGGCGGGGGTGCATGTGGTGGCGCTGGAGGAAGAACGCCGCCTGGATACGGGCGCGCTCGCGCGCCACGCCCCGCAGGTTGAGGCCGCACACGGCCCGCTTGCCGCCGGCTGGCCGGCCAGCGGCCCGTATGACGCGATTGTGATCGAGGGGGCCGTGCCCGAGATTCCGCCGCAATTCGCCGCCCAGCTCACGCCGGGTGGGCGTGTTATCACGATTTTAGCCGAATCCGGTGAGAATGGCGGCCTGGGCCGCGCCGCCACCGCCGCCGCGGTGGAAGGCGGTTTTGCCGTGGTCATGGCGTTTGATTGTACATCCCGGCCGCTGCCGCAATTTAGCCGCGCCCCAGCCTTCAGCTTTTGACTATGAGTGGAAATTCATCCATGCGCCGCATTTTATTCGTTGGCACCGCCGGCATTGCTACTTTGTCAGCCCTGCCTGCCCTGGCCAGCCGCCCGGCAACGCTCACCCAGGCTTTGGTCTTGGCCTATTACAATAATGCCACCTTGCAGCAGCAGCGCGCGGCTCTGCGCCAAGCCGATGAGGGGGTGCCGGCGGCGCTGTCGGGCTGGCGCCCAACCGTTGAGCTAAGCGGCGAGATTGGCCATCTCTATGGCCGGGAAACCACGCCGATCTATAGCGGTAGCCCGCTCACCACGAAAATCGGCCAGACCCGGACCGAAACGGTTGGCCAGGCCACGATCACCGAGCCGCTCTATAAAGGCGGTAAGACCATCGCCTCCACCCGCCAGGCGAAGAATAGTGTTTATGCCGCGCGCGCGCAGCTGCTGGCGCAAGAGCAGACGGTGTTCCAGAATGTCGTGCAGGCCTATGTCACGGTCATGACGGACCGGCGCATCCTGGAGCTGGACCGCAGCAATGAGCAGGTGTTGCAACAGCAACTGCATGACACCAAGGCGCAGTTTGGCGTTGGCGAGATCACCATGACTTCGGTGGCTCAGGCCCAGGCCTCGCTGTCTCAGGCGCAGGCGGCCGTGGAGGTGGCACAAGGCAATGTGCGCATCGCGCGGGAGAATTTCCGCCAACTCGTGGGCGAGGAGCCGGCAGATAAGCTGGCGCCGCCACAACCATTGGCACTGCCGGTTGACAGTAAAGACGCCGCCGCCAAGGCGGCCTTGCGCAATAATCCCAATGTGATCGCGGCCGAATTCACCGACGCCGCCGCCAAGGATGCGGTCGATGTCGCGTTTTCCGCGCTGATGCCGCAAGTCTCCGTGCAGGCTTCGGCCTATAGCGAGGACGGCCAGGCCGGGCCGCATACCAAGCTGACCGGCGGCTCGGTGATCGGGCAATTGACGGTGCCGCTTTATCAGGGCGGGCAAGAATATGCGACCATACGCCAGGCACGCGCCAAGGAACAGCAGGATTTTGGCGGGATTTTACAGGCGCAGCGCACCGCTTATGCCAACGCGACCCAGGCATGGGAAGGCTTGCGCGCGGCGCGCGCGGCGATTGTCTCGACCAATGAGGCGATCAAGGCCAATGCCATTGCCCTGGATGGCACCGAGCGCGAGGAACTGGTGGGTACGCGGACCACGCTTGATGTGTTGAACGCGCAACAAGCCCTGCTGAACGCCCAGGTACAGCAGGTACAAAACATTTCGACAATGGTTACAAATTCGTATAATGTGGCAGCGGCCATAGGCCGGTTGACGGCGCGGGATCTTGGGTTGCCTGTGCATGAATATGACGACAAAAAATATTACGAGGCCGTCAAATATGCCGGATTCGGTACGGGTGAGGCCGCGGATGAAGCGGCTGGTATTGCCAGCGATGGTGCCTTGCTCGATGCAAGCGCTGTGTCTGGCGCAGCGGGGAGCAGCGCGTCTGGCCCCTGAAAGGAGGCGGATATGAGCGACGATAAAAAAATTTCCAATCAATCGGGCCCCGCCAGTGCGGCGGAACCTTCCATGGAGGAAATTCTCGCCTCGATCCGCCAGATCCTGATGGAAGAGGAAAATGAGCGCGCCGCCACCGCAACGGACGATGCGGATGAGGATGAGGATGAGGATGAGGATGAGGATGAGGTGGTGCTGGGGCCAGGCATGCAGGCCCCCCGGCATGATGATCTGCCTGGTTTTTCCCAGCCGCCTCCGCCCGCGCCAGATTCCGCAATCACACCCGAGTCAGCCCATTTCAGCCCGGAATCCAGGCTTGAGATGGAACGCGGATATAGTGAGGCGGATGATGGGTTAGAGACTTATATCCCCGCCGCCATGGTTGATCCCAATTCGCAACAGCTTCATTCTTCCCAGCCGCTGAAAAAGGAAAACGAGATGGACGATCAGGTACAATCCCCGGAAGGTCTGGTCAGTGAGCAGGCGGCCCAGGAAATCGCGAGCAAGGTTGGCTCCTTGGTACGCAGTGTCAGCGCCGAGCGCGCGGTCATGGTGGGCCGTGGCGGCATCACCATCGAGGATTTGATTCGCGAGGAAGTTAGGCCTGTGCTGAAAGCTTGGCTGGACACGCATTTGCCGAGCCTGGTGGAGCGCGTGGTCCGCGCCGAGATTGGCCGTGTAATCGACCGTATGTAATTCATCCCCGGCGCGGCTTAAGCGCGGCGCCTTTTCGCTCCCTTGCAAAGCGCGCCCGGCAGATCAGGGCGCGGAGGTTTACGTGACCAGTCTAGAGAAGAATTTCGAGCCGGCCTCGGCGGAGGCCCGGCTTTATCGCGGTTGGGAAGAAACGGGCGCGTTCGCCGCCCATCCCGAGAGCAACGCCACCCCCTACAGCATCATGATCCCGCCGCCCAATGTCACGGGCAGCCTGCATGTGGGCCACGCGTTGACCATGACCTTGCAGGACATCTTTACCCGCTACCGGCGCATGACGGGGCGCGATGTGCTCTGGCAGCCGGGCACGGACCATGCCGGCATTGCCACGCAAATGGTGGTGGAGCGGCTGTTGGATAAGGAAGGTGTGTCGCGCAAGCAGCTGGGGCGTGAGACGTTTCTCTCGCGCGTATGGCAATGGAAGGCGGAATCGGGCGGGGCCATCACGCAGCAGCTGCGCCGGCTTGGCGCTTCGCCGGATTGGTCGCGCGAGCGTTTCACCATGGATGAAGGCCTCTCCACCGCCGTGCGCGAAGTGTTCGTGCGGTTATATGAGGAAGGGCTGATCTACCAGGATAAACGCTTGGTGAACTGGGACACGGTGCTGCAGACCGCGATCTCTGACCT
Source organism: Pseudomonadota bacterium (assembly GCA_021808545.1). Lineage (GTDB taxonomy): Bacteria > Pseudomonadota > Alphaproteobacteria > Acetobacterales > Acetobacteraceae > Acidocella. The sequence goes on from JAKBBM010000001.1 coordinate 71,689, forward strand.
TGAGGTGGAGGCGCGCGAGACCAAGGGCCATATGTGGCATATCCGCTATCCGGTGGAAGGCGGCGAGGAGATTATCGTTGCCACCACCCGGCCGGAGACCATGCTGGCGGATACCGCCGTGGCGGTGCACCCGGAGAATGAAAAGTTCAAACATCTCATCGGCCGGCATGTGGTGTTGCCGCTGACGGAGCGGAAAATTCCCATCATCGCGGATGACTATGCCGACCCCGAAAAAGGCACGGGGGCGGTCAAAATCACGCCCGCGCATGATTTCAACGATTTCGAGGTGGGCAAGCGCCATGGCTTGCCCATGCCCTCCATGCTCGACCGCCAGGGCCGGGTTAGCTTGGCCGAGTTGGGCGACGACCTGCCGGATTTCGTGCGCGCGCTCGAGGGCGATGACCGTTTCGTGGCGCGCAAGAAAATCGTGGCCGAGCTGGAGGTGCTGGAGCTGCTGGTGGAGGTGAAGCCGCACCCGCATACCGTGCCGCATGGCGACCGTTCGGGCTCGGTCATCGAGCCGCTGCTGACCACCCAATGGTATTGCAATGCCTGGGTGCTGGCGCAGCCCGCGATCAAGGCCGTCGAGGAAGGCCGCATTAAATTCGTGCCCCAGCAATGGGAGAATACGTTCTTTGCCTGGATGCGCGACATCCAGCCTTGGTGCATCTCGCGCCAGCTTTGGTGGGGGCACCGGATTCCCGCCTGGTACGATGAGTCGGGCAAGGTTTATGTCGCCCGCACGGCGGAAGAAGCGCAAGCCCAGGCCCAGGGGGCGGCGCTGACCCAGGATGAGGATGTGCTGGATACCTGGTTCTCCTCTGCCCTCTGGCCGTTTTCCACCCTTGGCTGGCCCGCGCAGACGCCCGAATTGGCAAAATATTATCCCACCGACACGCTGGTAACCGGGTTTGACATCATCTTTTTCTGGGTCGCCCGGATGATGATGATGGGCCTGCATTTTATGGGCGATGTGCCCTTCCGCACCGTGTATATTCATGGGCTGGTGCGCGATGAGAAGGGCCAGAAAATGTCCAAATCCAAGGGCAATGTGCTGGATCCGCTCACCCTCATCGATGATTACGGCGCCGATGCGCTACGCTATTCCGTGGCGGCTGCCGCGGGCCAAGGGCGTGATGTGAAGCTGGGCGCCAAGATTGTCGAGAGCAATCGTGGCTTCATCACCAAGATCTGGAATGCTGCGCGTTTCCTCGAAATGAACGGGGTCAAGCCAAATCCGGACTTCAAGCCCGAAACCGCCCGCTTGCCGCTTTGCCGCTGGATCCTCGCCCGCGCGAACGAGGCGATTGAAGCGGCGACGGCGGGGTTGGATGCATTCCGCCCGAACGATTATGCGAATGCCTGCTACCGTTTCGCCTGGGGCGATGTATGTGATTGGTTCATCGAATTCGCCAAACCCGGCTTTGCCGGGGAGGATGCGGCCGAAATCCGTGATACCGCCGCTCATGTTCTAGGAATTTTGCTGCGCCTGATGCACCCGCTCATCCCCTTCGTGACGGAAGAGTTATGGGATCATTTTGGCTATGGCGAAGCCTGTTCGCTGATCACGGCGCCCTGGCCACGGGCAGAGGCGGTAAGCGATGCTGACGCGGCGGCGGATGAGGTGAATTGGGTCATCGCCCTGATTTCCGAAATCCGCACCGTGCGTTCGGAGATGAACGTGCCTCCGGCCCAGAAATCGCCCGTGCTGCTGCAGGATGCATCGCCCGAAACGCTTGCCCGCGCACAAGACTGGTTCGAGGCGCTCTCACGCATGGCGCGCGTTTCGGAAATTGGCCCGCTCACCGGCCCCGCGCCCAAAAACGCTGCCCAGGCGGTGCTGGGCGAGGCAACGATCATCTTGCCGCTGGAAGGGCTGATCGACCTTGAAGTGGAGAAAAAACGCCTCGCCGCCGCCCTGGCCAAGGCGCAAGCCGAGCTGGGGAAGGTAACGCAAAAACTCGCCAATGCGGATTTCACCGCCCGCGCGCCCGAAACGGTGCTGGAAGAGCATCGCGAGCGTGAGCGGAATTTTACCGGCGAGGTCACGCGCTTATCCGCCGCCCTGGCCCGGATTTTCTGACGTCGGTACGGTGATGCGCCTCCTGCTGATCAGCCATGAATTCACGATCACGGGGGCAAGCACGGTGCTCTTGCGCTTGGCCACATATTTTCAAGGCCAGGGGCATGAGGTCTCGGTTTTTCCCGTGAACCCGGCGGATGGGCCGGTCCGCCAGCGCTACGCGGCGCTGGAGATTCCGATCCTCTCCGAACTCGCGGCGGATGGGTTTGACCTAGCCATCGGCAATGGCATTTGTGCGGCGCCAGCGTTGCTAAAACTGCCGCCCGGTCTTCCCGCCTTGTGGATCGTGCATGAGGCGGAAATCGCCCTCAATCTGCTGCTGCGCAATCCGGGATGGATCGAGGCCTTCAAGCGCGCCGATGCGGTGGTTTACCAGACAAATTTTCAGCAGGATGTATTCCGCTCTTTCACCTGGCGGCTTCCGCCAGATAAATTCCATATCGTGCCCAACGGGGTGGAAGTGGCGCTGGATAAGTTGGCACGCGATAAGGTACCGGCCAAAACCAGGCGCTGGCGGGCTATTCAGGTTGGCACCATGGAGCCACGCAAGCGTCCGGGCGATTTTATCCGCGCCGTGGCAATGAGCGGGCTGGATATGGAGGCCGTGATCTGCGGTAAATTCTTCGCCATGGATAAGACCGTCCTGGAGCTCACCCGGACCGAGCCGGAGAAATACCGGCTTTTGGAAAATCTGCCGGATGAGGAGCTGCTTGCCTGGGTAGAATCGGCGGATATGTTCTGCCTTGCCTCGGTCAGCGAGACGCAGGGTCTGTCGGTTTATGAGGCGGCTTTGCTCGCCCGCCCGCTGCTGCTCTCTGATCTGCCTTGTTACCGGGATATTTTTCGCCACGGGCATCATTGCCTGATGTTTCCGCCCGGCCATGTACCCTTACTGGCCCTTTCCATGCGGAATTTGGCTATGAGTGAGGCGCTGCGTACACAATTGGGTGAGGGGGCACGGCAAGTGGCCCGCTCTTTTACCAATGAACGGTTTTTTCGCCATTTTCAGATGATTATCGACGCTCTATACGCCTGAAAACGGCGTGCCGCGTGGGCGTGTGTGGGGCAGGGTGTGTGCGGGCATGAAAAAAGGCGCGGACCGTTTCCAGCCCGCGCCTTTCATGAGGATAATCTAGGGTTACTGCAACAGGGTCGGCTGCGAGGGCGCGCCCATCGGGCCCATCCCCGGTACGGCGGGGGCGGACATGCCCGGCTGTGTCACGCCTGACGGAGGCAGCATCGTGCGCTCATAAAGCGAGGAAAAGGCCCACACGGTCAGCCCGACCGAGATGATGAAGAGCGGCACGGTCAGCACCAAGGAGACGCTTTTCCAGATCTGCGCGCGCGAGATATCGAGCCCGAAGAACAAGGCGGCCTGCGAGAGCAGGGCGATGAGGGTGAGTGCTACCACGAGTGCGGCGTAATGCAGGAAGGGCAGTTTCAGCTGCACCGCCAGCATCGCCGCCCCCATGCAGAGCGCGGAAATGATAAAAGCGACAATATAGCGCAGCACCGTGCCTTGGCGGATTTCCGCATGGTCCAGTGGGTTGGCGTGATGCGTGGACATCAATAAGCTCCCATCAGATAGACATAGGCATAGATCAGCACCCAGACCGTCGCCTGGAACTGCCAGAACATGCGCAGATTAAGCAGGCGCGCGACCACATCGGCGGTGAAGCCAAAGCGGGCGATCTGCACCAGCATCACCAGCATCCACAGTAGGCCAAAAATCATGTGCAGGCCGTGCGTGGCAATAAGGGTGAAGAACATGGAGAGATAGGCGGAACGGTCCGGCCCGTTGCCAGCGGCCATCAGCCCGCCGAGGTCATGCAGACCAAAGCCCAGGAAGGCTGCGGCAAAGCCCATGGCCACCACAATGCCAAGCGCCACGCCCCCTTTATTGCCCGCCTTCAGCGCCACGGAGGCAAGGCTGTAAGACAAGACGCTACCCAGGATGAGCAGGGTCTGCCAGAAGCCTTCGGTGATATTCACCACCTGGGCGGGGCCGGGGCCGCCGGCCAGGTTCATCGGCGTGCTCAGCACCGCGTAAGAGGCGAACAGACCGGTGAAGATCAGCGCGTCGCTCAGCATATAGAGCCAGAAGCCGAAGGTCCGCGCCGAGATGCTGTCGTGCTCGTCGGCCTCGGGGTTCCAGAGCCGGGTGTCGGGCCCGGCTTTTGTCATGGTCGCCATTAATGTGCCTCCACTTCAGAGAGCGGCAGCCGCTTGGGCTGCTCGGCGATCACGCTCGCCGTCTCGATCTTGTTTTCCATCGCCTCGATTTCCGCGGCGGTGAGGATGTAGCCTTCGTTCTTATTGAAGGAACGGATGATGACCAGGACCATGATGGCGAGCAGCGAGACGCCCGACAGCCACCAGATACGCCAGATCAGGCCAAACCCAAAGGCTGCGGCAAGCAGGCCGATGATAACAGGCACCCCGGTATTGGAGGGCATGTGGATCGGCACATAGCGGTCTGGCTTTGCCTCTTCCAGCCCGTTGGCGCGGCGCCACGCCAGCTCATCGCGGGAGTGAACCTGCGGTGTGACGGCGAAGTTATAGAAAGGTACGGGCGTATGGGTCATCCATTCCAGCGTGCGGCCCGTTTCCCAGGCATCGCCCTTGGCTGGCACGCGGTCGCGCAAGGAGACATAAAGCATGCGCAGGAAGAACAGAACCGAGAGGAAATAGAAGCCAATCCCGACCTCCTCTGCAATCAGCAGCGGCATCCATTGCGGATCATAGAGATAGTCGAGGCGGCGCGTCTCGCCAGCCAGGCCCAGGCCGAACATGGGGACGAAGACCAGGACGCTGCCGATGACGAAGGCCCAATAGAAGGCAAGGCCGTTGCGCTCATCTAGCTTGAAGCCGAAGACTTTTGGCCACCAATAGACGACGGCGGAGAAAATCCCGGCGCTGATGGCAAGCACCATGCAGTGGAAATGCGCCACCACGAACACGCTGTTATGCACCGTGTAGTCGATGGCCGGGGCCGAGAGCATCATGCCGGTCAGGCCGCCGACCAGCAGCAGGACAATGCCGGTGATGGACCAGAGCATCGGCGTGGTGATCGTCAACCGGCCGCGATACATGGTGAACAGCCAGTTAAACGCCTTAACGCCGGTGGGAATACCGACCAACATGGTCGCGGCGCTGAAAAAAGCGATCGAGTTTGGCGCCAGACCCATGGTGAAGAAATGGTGCGCCCACACCGACCAGCCAATGCCGGCGATGGCGAAGGTGGCGGCCACCATGGTGATGTAACCAAAGAGCGGCTTCTCGGAGAAGGTGGGGATCACCTCAGAGAACACGCCAAAGGCCGGCAGCATCAGGAAGTACACCTCAGGATGGCCCCAGATCCAGAACAGATCGATATAGAGCATGAAGTTGCCACCCAACCCGGCGGTGAAGAAATGCGTGCCGAGATAGCGGTCAGCCCCCAGCAGCGCCAACGCCACGGTCAGCACGGGGAAGGCGGTGAGGCCGATAATGTTGGTGGAGAGCATGGTCCAGGTGAAGACCGGCAGGCGAAACCAGCCCATGCCAGGCGCGCGCATCTTCACGATGGTTACGATGATGTTGATGGCATTGAAGGTGGTGCCGATACTGGCGATCTGCAGGGCCCACATCCAGTAATCGACGCCAACGCCAGGATTATAGGGCAGCTCGGCCAGCGGCATTAGCCCGACCCAGGCGGCATTGGAGAAATCGCCGACAAACAGCGAGACCATGACCAGCGCAGCACCCGCCACGGTCAGCCACAGGCTGACGGCGTTGAGGTAGGGGAAGGCCATGTCGCGCGCGCCGATCTGCAGCGGCACGATAATGTTGCCAAGCCCGGCCAGAATCGGCGTGACGGCGAAGATCAGCATGATCGTGCCGTGCGCCGAATAGACCTGGTCAAAATGGTAGGGCGGCAGATAGCCATGCGCCGCCCCCAGATAGCCCGCCGAATGCGGACCATCGGCCAGCACCTGCTGGGTACGCATCATCACGCCGTCGATAAAGCCGCGGAAGAGCATGACGAGGCCGACCAGAATATACATCACGCCGATCTTCTTATGATCGACGGTGGTCAGCCACTCGCGCCACAAATAGGGCAGTTTGCGGAAATAGAGCACCGTTCCCACAACGATCAGCGCGATCGTGGCGGCGAAAATGAAGGTGCCGATCAGGATCGGGTTGGTATAGGGGATCGCGCCCAGCGTAAGTCGCCCGAGCAGCGGCGACCAGGGGCCTTGAAGATCAACGTGCACTGTGCAGACCTTTCTTCAGAATTTCACGAATGGGCGGGGGCTTTGGCCCCGGCTTTGCCTTCGTCGTCCGCCACACCCTTGGTCAGGGAGTCCGGAACATTATAGACTACGCCGTGCATCGCGGCTTGGACCACCTTGTCGAACAGGCCGGGTGCGACATGCGAGAAATAAGACGGCTTGGCGCCGATATTCACGGTGGGCTGCGCCAGTTTCTGGAAGGCGGTATAGTCGAGCTGTTTGGGGCTGGCCTGCACCTGATTCACCCAATTCTCGAAATCTGCCGTTGGTACCACGCGGGTAGCGAAATGCATCCAGGAGAAGCCGGCACCGGAGAATTCACCCGAAAAGCCGGTGAAGGTGCCGGGTTTGTTCACCAGGAAAGCATCCTTGGTATACATGGCGGGCATGGCATCCATCATTGCCGCGACCTGCGGGATATAGAAGGCGTTCATCACGCTGGTCGAGGTTAGGCGCAGATCGACGCGCCGGCCCGCCGGCACCACCAGATCGTCGATCGTGGCGATATGCTGGTCGGGATAGATGAACAGCCATTGCCAGTCGGTCGAGATAACATCAACCTTCAGCGGGGCCGTGGCGGTGCTGGCGGCGGAGTCCAGGATTTTCGGATTATACGGGTTCACCGCATAGATGCCGTTGAAGGAATAATAAATCAGCACCGCGGTGATGAGGAAGGGAACGCCCCAGGCCGCGATTTCAATGCCGAGTGAATGCGACCAGTCCGGCGCATAGGCGGCCTTGCGCGCTTTGCGATAACGCAGCGGGAAGATGATGGTCAGTGCCAAGGTGGGCAGGATGATCAGCATCATCACGCCGACCAGGATCAGCGTATATCTGTATTCCGCGTCGGCGACGGGACCGGTGGGGTGAAAGAGACGGAATACATCCGTCGAGCAACCGCCGAGCATCAGCAACGGGGCGCACAAGCCGAAATAGCGCAAGAACCGCAAGTTCATCGTCCTCCTGCTCAGATTAGTTTTCTGAGACGTCTAAAGCCGAAACCGCCACCACCCGGGCCCGAACGCTTCACGGTCTATGGTACAAGATTGCGCCGTTGCGAGGGGACTTGAGCTTGGCTGTTAGGACGATTTTCAGGGCTTTGCAACACGCATGGACAATGCGCAATAATGCCGCACCTTCCGCGCGGGGCGGAAGGTGCGGTTCTGTAAACCTTATTTTTACCAATAGGGTGCGCGCGCTTTGGCGCCGCGTCCTAGTCGAAGGTACGGCGATAGACATGCCATGTGGCATGGCCCAGCACCGGCATCACCAGCGTCAGACCCAGCAGGGCGGGCAACACGCCCACCCCCAGCGCCACGGTGACAAGCGCGCCCCAGCCCAGCGCGAAGGGCAGATTATGCCCCAGTGCGCGCAGCGCGGCGCTCATGGCCTCGAACGTGCCGACATCGCGGTCCAGCGCCAGGGGAAAGGCGAACAACCCCATGGCCAGGGCGAGCAGCGCCAAAACCGCGCCGGCCAGCGTGCCAAGGCCGATCATCGACCAGCCTGCACTGGTGGTGAACATGCGCACGAAGAGGGGCTGGCTGGAGTCGATGCTGGCGAGGGTGCCCTCATAAATCCCCCAGGCAATCGCGATCCAGGCCACGAACAAGGCCACGGTGATCATGCCAAGGCGCTGTATGGTCAGGCGGCGCGGTGTGTCGAACATGGCGGCGGCGTCTTCCATGGTCGCGTCGGCATCACGCGCGTGGGCACGGCTCAGGGCGGTGAACCATAAGGTGGCGGCTGGCCCTAGCAGGGCAAAGCCGGCGCAAATCGGCAGCAGGAACGGGACAAAATGCGGCGCGGCGACAACGGCGCCCACGAACATGGCCGCCAGCGGCAGGACGAAGGCAAGTGTTACGCCGTCGGTCCGGCAGGCGCGCCAATCCTCGAATCCGGCCCGCAAGGCGGCCTGCGCATCGTGCAAGCCAAGTTTATGGATATGGAGCGGCGCGTGTCCGGCCTGTTTTGTACCCAATGCGCCTGTCGAAATAGCGGTCATGGTTTCTCCCCTTTTTCTTGCGTCTTGGAAGTCTTGCGTCTTGGCGTTCCAGCGCCAGCATATCCCGGCCCGGGGCTTTATTCTGAGCATGCAGGCCCGCATTACGTTGCGGCCGGCGGTGAAATTGTCAGGCTTTTTGCTTTGGTTTTTCTCGATATAGTCGTTTCGCCCGAGAAATTCCAGCTATTTTCACAAAAGCAGGAGCACGTAGCCAAGCGAGAGCAGCATGGAGAGGGCGAGCCAGGTGGCGGCAGGCAGCATGGCCCGGCTGCGTGAGAAGCTTAGCGCATAAACCGCCTTGAGCAGGTTGTTGCTGGCGCTGGCGATGAGCACGGCACCGACAATGGCCGATGCCCCGACCTGGAATTTGCCATCCAGTAGCGAGAGGATGAACGGGTCGATATCGGAAAAGCCGACGACGAAGCTGAGCACATGCAGCCCGGCGGCGCCAAAACGCGCAGTGACCGCGTTGGTCAGTGCGGCGAAGACAACGAACAGGAGGGCGAATAGCAGGGCAACGGGCAGGTCGAGCGGGTTGGGGCTAACCGTGCTGTGCGCGGCACTCGCCGCGCCGCGTACGCGCCAGGCCAAAATCCCGCCGATGGCGAAGGAGACCAGACACAAAACGCCAAAGGGCAGGGCCAGCGCCAGCGCGGCATCTTGGTGGCCAAGCAACAAGATGACGCAGAACAGGCGAATATACATCATCGCCGTGGCGATGATGACAGCGGCGGGGACAAAGGTGGCATCGGCTGGGGCGGCGCGCAGCGCGCGGGCCAGCACCACCGTAGCGGCGGTTGAGGAATACAGCCCGCCCAGCACGCCGGTCAGCAACGTGCCGGCTCTCGGAAACACATAGCGATGCATGAGATAGCCGAAATAGGAAATGCCCGAGATGACCAGAACCGCCATCCACACCTTGGTGTAGGTGATCCCGGCCAGATACGGGATCGCTGCGTTGGGCAAGAGCGGGTAGATGATGCCGGCAAGAATGAAGAATTTCGCCAAGGTCACGCCTTCGCGTGCGGGGAAGGCGTCGGACAGGCGGCGGATTTGCGCCTGCTCGCCCAGCGCGAACAGGATCAGGATGACAAAGGCGGCCAGCACCGCGAGCGGCATTTGCAGCACCACGGGCCCCAGCGAATAAGCCAGCAACCCCACGACCGTGGGCAGCAGCGAGGTATCGCCCCCCTTTAGCCGCTTGCGGTAATCCAGCAGCAGCATCAGGCCGAGCACACCTAGCCCAACGCAAAACGGCACCACCGGGGCAATGGACCATAATATAAACCCAAGGGCGGCCAGCAATGTAACGGTACGGGTGGTGCCAAAGCCCAGCGCTTCGGGCAGCAGGGCGCCGGTATCGCGCCTTCGGTAGGCATGCAGCTCCAACCCAATGATGAAGGCCAGCCCCACCGTGCCTAAAAAACCGGTCAGTAACGGGGGGAAACCCGCGCTCATGCGCCGCGCAGTACGGCCAGACCTTGGTCCAAATCTTCGATCAGGTCGTCGGGATTCTCGAGCCCGACATGAAAACGGGCAAGCTCACCCTCGAACACGCCCGTGCCGGCTGAGCGGTGGATGGTGCCCGTGGTTGGCAGTACCAGGCTTTCATACCCGCCCCAGCTCGCGCCGATGCCGAATAATTGCAGCGCGTCGATCATGCGCACGATATCTTCGGCCGAAAATTGCGGCCGGAACACGACGCCAAACAGGCCGCACGCGCCGGTGAAATCGCGCTGGAAGAATTCATGTCCCGGGCAGGAGGGCAGGGCTGGATGCAGCACCCGTGCGACTTCCGGCCGGGCCGCGAACCAGGTGGCGATGCGCCGCCCCGCCTCATCCTGCGCGCGCAGCCGCACCAGCAATGTGCGCAAGCCCCGCAGGGCCAGCCAGCAATCATCGGGGCTGGCGTAATTGCCCAGCTCCAGCGCACCCCGGCGCAGCCAGTGCCAATCCTCGTCCGTGTTCACGGTTATGGCGCCCAGAATAATGTCGGAATGGCCGCCCGCATATTTGGTCAGGGCCTGAATGGAGACATCGACCCCATGCTGGAAGGGCTGGAAATGGTGCAGGCCCCAGGTATTGTCCATAAAAACCTTGGCCCCGCGCGCATGCGCAACGCGGGCGAGCATGGGAATATCTTGCACTTCGAACGTATGGCTGCCGGGGCTTTCGGTGAACAGCACGCGGGTTTGCGGGCGGAACAGCGCGGCAATACCCGGCTCGTCCAGCATGGGGTCGTAATAGCTGGTTTCAACCCCAAAGCGGCGCAGCACATTGTCGCAAAAGGTACGGCTTGGCCCATAGACCGAATCGGGCATCAGCAGATGATCCCCAGCGTTCAGATACGCCAGCAGCGGCACGGTAATGGCCGACAGGCCCGAGCCGGTAATCTGGCAATGGCGTCCGCCCTCTATGGTGGCGATGGCGTTTTCCAGCGCGAAATGCGTCTCGTTGCCGCAGAGGCCATAAATCTCGACCGGTTCCAGAATATGCCGGCCGGTCTCGCGCTTGGCCGCCATGCTGGGGAACAGCACGGTGGAGCCGCGTTTGAGCGGCGGGTTGACCAAGCCCTGCTGCTTTACCGGCTGGCGGCCGGCCTGGACCATCGCCGTCTCGATCTTTTTTGCCATCTATACCTCGATGGGCGTATCGTTCCTGCCGCCCCATTCCGCCCAAGAGCCATCATAAATCGCGGCGTCCGGCAAGCCCGCGAGGCACAGCCCCAGAGCGAGAACGCAGGCCGTGATGCCCGAGCCGCAACTGGCGATGACAGGCCGGGTTGGCGAGATCCCGGCGGCGGTAAAGCGCGCGCGCAAATCTGGCGGGGGCAGAAACCGACCATTTTCGAGAAGCTCGCCAAAAGGCAGGTTGGTCGCACCCGGAATATGCCCACTTTTCATGCCAGGGCGCGGCTCGGGCACGGTGCCGGCAAAGCGGGGGGCTGCGCGGGCATCAAGCACCAAGGCTGTTTTGGTGGTCAGGTTTTGGCGCAGATCATCCAGCCCACGCACCATCTCGGGCCGGAAGCGGGCGGTGAAGCGGCTTGGTTGGGCTGGCGGCGGCGCGCCTTGTTCCACGGCGCCGCCCGCCGCGATCCAGGCCGGCAGGCCGCCATCGAGCACGCGCACATTGTCATGTCCGAACACGCGGAACATCCACCACAGGCGCGGCGCCGAGAAAATGCCTCGCTGGTCGTACACCACAACGCGGGTTGTCGCGCCAATACCAAGGAGGCTGGCGGCGGCGGCGAAATCGGCGGCGCTGGGCAGCATGTGCGGCAAAGAGGAGGTGCGGTCGCACACCTGGTCGAGATTGAAAAACCGCGCGCCGGGCAGATGCGCCTGCGTGAACAGGGCGGCGGCGTCCTGATTCTCGTTGGGTAGATAATAGGTGGCGTCCAGTACAGCCAGTCCGGGTGTGCCGGACTGCTTGATCAATTCTCCGGCGCCGATGAGGGGGGTGGGCAAACGCTCAGCCGTGCGCGGCCGCGGCCAGGGCGCGGACACGCTCAGCCGCCGCCGCACCTTTCACCGCGTCGCGCCAGGCCAGTTCGGAGACGCGCTGATGCGCGGCCACGGCATCCTCGGCACTGGTGATCATGGCGGCGCCAGACTGCATGTCGGGCAGCGCATCGGATGGGAAGGGGTTGATGGCCAGCGTTGCGCGCTCGCGCGAGCGCAGCAAGGTGAAGGGGCCGTTTGGCTCGCCCTGGGCCATCAGCCCGAGTTGCAGGCCGATCGGCTCGCTCTCCATCAGGTTGGCGACCAGCTCGATCTCGCGCAGCGCCACTTCGCGCGCGGCGGCGCGCAGCCGGTCGCTGACTTGGGCCGCCGGCGCGATGCCTTCGGCCAGAAAGCGCTGGATGGAGGCGGTGGTAAGAATGCCAATGATGGAGGGTTTGCGCATTGCATACATGCGTTTGCGCGCGATCATCACGCTCATCAGCTGTTCGGCAGCGGCCCGCGCGGCCAGATGCTCAACCCCTTGTGCCTGGGCATGCTCCTCGAACATCTGTGCCAGGATGGAATCATACTGGTCCGAGGTAATGAGATAGCAGGTGGGGCCGAAAACCTGGAGGATCTGGTCCGATGTTTCCTCAATCTGGCGCAGCCGTTCGGCATAGCCCACTGGCTTGGTGTAATATTCCACCCCGATGCCAAGCAGGGTCAGCGGCGAGATCTGCAGCAGCTCGGCCAGGCGGTTGACCGTGTCGAGCTTGATGACCTCGCCTTTTTCGTAACGGTACAGGGCCGCGCGCGAAACGCCGAGCCGGGCGGAAATCTCCTCCGCCTTCAGGCCGGATTCCATGCGGTAGGCGCGCAATTGCTGCCCAATTTCATTAAAACGCATCTATAAACCTCTTACCACACCTCAAAACCATAGGCATGTATCTATATTGTGTGAGATAATCTCAAGAAACAAGGCACTTCACCAATGAAAACGCCGGATGCCGGGATTAACAACGGCGCCCGCCGCGTGAGCATGAGGGGCGGATATGGCGCCGCTCTTGCTGCCGGCCATGAACCCCGGCATCAGTGAGGCATGAAACCCGACCGGATCATTTTTCTGTCCCTGGCCGTGGCCCTTGGGTTGGGCTGCGCGCTGATCTTGCGCCCCTTCCTGCCCGCCATGCTGTGGGCGGCTATTCTGGTTTATTGCCTGTGGCCGGTTTATGCTTGGCTGTGCCGGCATATCAGGCCCTCGATCGCGGCTCTGGCCGTGACGCTGGTGGTGGCCGCCGTGGTGCTGGTGCCGCTGGCGCATTTGGGGCTGGTTGCGGCCAAGGAGGCGCAGAATGGCCGTCTCTGGCTGCAAGGGGTGCTGCAAAATGGGTTGCCGCCCGCGCCGCCCTTTTTACAGAAAATTCCGCTAATCGGCAGCCTGCTCACGGATTTTTGGAATAATTCGGCGAATGATCTGGGGGGCGCTGCAAGCACGTTGCAGCCCGTGCTGGGCACGGTGGCGCAGTCGGGCATTCATCTGCTCCTGCGTATCACGCATGGGCTGGTCAGTACCGTGGTGGCGCTGTGTATCTCTTATTTCTTTTTCCTGTCTGGTGCCGTGATCGTGGCGCGGATGCGCTTACTGCTCGCCCGTATCATCAACGTGACCAAGGTGGATGAATTGTTCACGCTGGTCGCCGCGACCGTGCGCGGCGTGGTGTTTGGCATTCTCGGCACGGCGGCGTTCCAGGGCGTGCTGTATGCGGTGGGGTTCGAGATCGCGCGCGCGCCCAAGGCCCTGCTCCTGGCCAGTCTCGCCGGTCTGGTCTCCATCGTGCCGGCTGGGGCGGTGATCGTGTATGTGCCGCTTTGCCTTTATATGTTGGGTGCTGGGCATCCGCTGCACGGCATTCTGCTCGCCATTTATTGCTTCGTTGTCGTCGGCGGGGCGGATTCGCTCCTGCGCCCCTGGCTGATCGCGCGCGGGGCATCGCTGCCCTATGCCGTTACGCTGATCGGGGTTCTGGGCGGCGTTATCACCTTCGGGGCGCTTGGAATATTTCTGGGGCCGGTGCTGCTCGCCCTGGGGCTCGCCGTGGCCGAGGAATTCGCCGGACAACCAAGAGGCTCTTGGCGGCAGCCGTAAGGGATGTTGGTAAAATATTAACTAATTTTGGCTAAGTACGAATTATGCTTGGTCATCAGGATGATAAAACATCATCAATCGTTAACCGTCGTGCCGCGGAGGCAAAAGGCCGCGCGGCGGAGGATGAGGTCGCGGCCCGCTTGCGGAATCGCGGCCTCACCATCCTCGCCCGGCGCTTGCGCACCGGCGCCGGGGAGATCGATCTCGTCGCGGCGGACGATCAATCCCTGATCTTCATCGAGGTGAAGGCCAGACGGACATTGACCGAGGCGGCCTATGCCGTTTCCCCGCGCCAGCAGGCCCGGCTGCTTGAAGCCGCCAGTGTGGCCCTGGCGCACAGGTCGGATTGGGCCCGGCCCTGCACGCGGTTCGACGTGGCGCTGGTTTCAGGCGGCGCTGTCAGCATCATCGAGGATGCGATCCGCTATCATTGAACCTCTTGCCCGGCGAAGGCGCTGAGCAGCCTGGCCTGGGCACGCATGCCGCGATGAAAGCAGGCTAGCTCGAATTTCTCATTTGGCGAATGGATGCAGTCATCATCCAGCCCGAATCCCACCAAGAGCGTATCCAGCCCCAGATGCGTCTTGAACGCCTCCACCACCGGAATCGACGCGCCGCAGCCGATCAGCGCCGCTGGCGTGCCGAACTCGGCCTCCAGCGCCGTTTGCGCCGCGCGCAGGAACGGGGCGTCGGGGCTGACGGCAAAACCGGGCGCCGCCCCGCCACGGCGGAATGTGGCTGCCGCGTCGGCGGGCAGGCGGTCGCGCACAAATTGCTCGAAGCCATCCAGGATTTTGTGCGGGTCCTGCCCCGCGACGAGGCGGAAGGTGAGCTTGGCCGTGGCCTCGGCGGGAATGATCGTCTTTGATCCCTCGCCCTGATAGCCGCTGAAAATACCGTTGATTTCCGCGGTCGGCCGGGCCCAGAGCTGGGCCAGCGAACCTTGGGTTGCTTCGCCCGCCGGATGATGCAGCCCGACATCGCCAAGGAAACCCGCGGCATCAAAACCAAGTCGTTCCCAGGAGCGCGCCAGGGCTGGCGGCACTGGCGCCACGCCATCGTAAAAGCCGGGAATGGTGATGCGCCCAGCCGCATCCTTCATCTGCCCCAGAATGGTTGTAAGCGCCTGGGCCGGGTTGAGGGCGATGCCGCCAAACAGGCCCGAATGCAGGTCGCGTCTTGGCCCGTGCAGCGTAACCTCAATGGCGGCAAGGCCGCGCAGCGAGGTGGTGATGGCCGGGGTGGTGAAATTCCACATATTGGTGTCCGCCACCAGCACGAAATCGGCCGCCAGGGCCGCGCGTTCATTTTGCAGCAATTCGACCAAGGACGGGCTGCCATTTTCTTCCTCACCCTCCAGCAGCACGGTCAGCCGTACGGGCAAGCCGCCCGTGGCGGCCAGATGCGCCCGGCAGGCTTCCAGAAAGCTGATGACTTGCCCCTTATCGTCCACCGCGCCCCGGGCCACGATGCGTTTGCCGCGCGGGCCTTCCACCAGCTGCGGGGTAAACGGGTCGGCATGCCATAATTCCAGCGGGTCGGCGGGCTGCACGTCGTAATGACCATAAAACAGCACATGCGGCGCCTCTGGCCCTGCCGCATGGTGGGTGGCGATGACACCGGGCAGGCCCGATGTTTCCGACAGCCGGGCCGTAAACCCCATCTCCGCCAGCAGGTCGCGCACCCAGGTGGCGGCAAGGCGGCAATCGTGCGCATGGGCCGGCTGCGCGCTGATGCTGGGGATGCGCAAAAAGGCGAAAAGCCGTTCAAGTGAGGCATTCAGCCCGGAATCAATATGGTCGAGAATATTTTGCATGCGCCTATGTGGGGACAGGCGGTGCAAAAGATCAATGCGGCTTGATTTGGCGTGAAAAGACGCCGAAACAGCCCCCATGACCCAATTGACGCTTTATAACACGCGCACCCGGCGCAAAGAGGTTTTCACGCCGCTCGACCCCGCCAATATACGGGCCTATTTGTGTGGGCCGACCGTGTATGACAGGGCGCATCTGGGCAATGCGCGCAATGTGGTCATTTTCGACATTCTGATCCGCCTGCTGCGCCGGCTTTATCCGCGTGTCACCTATGTCCGCAACATCACCGACATTGATGACAAGATCAACACCCGCGCGAAAGAGCGCGGGGTGAGCATCGAGCAGGTGACCGAAGGGCCGATCCGCTGGTATCATGAGGATATGGCGGCACTTCATGCCCTACCGCCCGATCTCGAGCCGCGCGCGACCGATCATCTGCCCGAAATTATCGCCATTATCGAAAAATTGATCGCCAACGGCCATGCCTATGTGGCCGAGGGACATGTGCTGTTCGCCGTGGCGTCCAATCCTGATTACGGCAAATTCTCGGGCCGCAGCCCCGACGAGCTGATTGCCGGCGCGCGCGTGGATGTGGCCCCCTATAAGCGCGACGCGGGGGATTTCGTGTTGTGGAAACCCTCTTCGCCTGACCTGCCGGGGTGGGAGAGCCCCTGGGGGCGCGGCCGCCCCGGCTGGCATATTGAATGTTCGGCCATGTCAAGGAAGCATTTGGGCCAGGATTTTGATATTCATGGCGGCGGGGATGATTTGATTTTCCCGCATCATGAAAACGAAATCGCGCAATCTTGCTGCGCGTTTCCGGGGTCGCATTTCGCCAATATATGGGTGCATAACCGCATGCTGCTGGTGAATGGCGAGAAGATGAGTAAATCGCTCGGCAATTTCCTGGTGCTGCACGATGTGTTGGAAAAAGCGCCCGGCGAGGCGGTGCGATTTTTGCTCATGCGCTCGCATTACCGTTCCACGCTGGATTTTTCTGATGCCGGATTGAAAGAGGCCAAGGCGGAATTGGACCGTTTTTACCGCGCCTTGGAAAAACACAAAGATGGTGCGACATCGCCTGAAATTCCGCAAAGCGTGATGACCCCGCTCTTGGACGATCTGAACACACCCGGGGCCATTGCGGCATTGCATGCGCTGGCCGATGCGGCGCTGGCGGGCGAGGCGAGGGCCGCAGCCGATCTGCGCGCGGCGGGGCAGGTGTTGGGATTGTTCAATGCCACGCCGGATGAATGGTTCCGGGGCGGGATTGATCAGTATAAGCTGGACATGTTGCTCTCCGACCGTGCCGCTGCAAAGCAACGCAAGGATTATACCGAGGCTGACCGTATACGTGCAGAAATTGAAGCTATGGGTCTTATCGTCGAGGATTTCCCTGGCGGTTCTAGTGTGAGACTGAAATGACCGGGCGTGATGGTGGTGCGGATCTGGCGCCAATCGATCCTTCGCCGGTCGTGATTCTCGTGCGGCCGCAAATGGCGGAGAATATCGGCGCGGTCGCGCGTGCCATGGGCAATGGGGGACTGTTTCACTTGCGGCTCGTCGCCCCGCGCGATGGCTGGCCGCTGCCGCGCGCCTGGATCACCGGCTCCGGCGCGCATCGTATTCTCGAAGCTGCCCAAATTTTTGCGAGCGTTGCCGATGCCGTTGCCGATCTGCACCGTGTATTCGCAACCTGCCCGCGCCCACGCCATATCATCAAGCCCGTACTTACCGCGCGTGGTGGTGCGGCCGAAATCGTGAGTGCTGGGCAGCGGGGGTTGAAAACCGGCATTTTGTTTGGGCCGGAACGAACCGGGTTGGATAATGAGGATATCGCTTACGCGGACAGCCTGATCCGTTACGATCTCAATCCTGATTTCATGTCCCTCAACCTCGCCCAGGCGGTGATGGTTATGGGCTATGAATGGTGGTTGGCACGCGCGCCCGAGCAGCCCATGCGCGAATTGCAGGTGAATGAGACGGCGCCCGCGACCAAGGGCGAGCTTGATCATTTCATGGCGCATTTGATCCGCGCCTGCGATGAGTCGGGTTTTTTGCGCAACCCGCAAAAGCGCCCTGGCATGGTGCGCAATTTGCGGCATTTTTTCCAGCGTGGCGAGATTACGCGTCAGGAGCTAAACACGCTGCATGGCGTGATTTCGGAACTGGCGCGCCACCGGCACAAAGCGGACTGAAACGGCGCCTTACACCCGCCGGAGCACGAACACTTCCGCAAGAGAGGCTTCGATTGCCGCACCATGGGCGGCGTCCCGCGCCTCGATCATGATCTCAAGCTGTGCATCCTGCACCGAGGGGCTGGAGAACAGGCGGTGATGCGAGACCTCGATAATATTGCCGCCAAGCTGCCCGATACGTGTGGACACCTCGGCCAGCATGCCCGGCCGGTCTGGCATTTCCAGCACCACGCGCAGCAGCCGTCCGTCGCGCAGCAGGTTGCGCATGAGCGTGTTGGCCAGAATCCGCGGGTCTATATTGGCGCCGCAGATGGAAATGCCAATCTTCTTGCCCTTGAAATGCTCAGGAAAGCTTAGCACCGCGGCCAGGCCGGCGGCGCCGGCCCCTTCGGCCACTTGCTTGGCGTTTTCCACCAGCACGGCAATGGCCCGCTCCACCGCATGCTCGCTCACCACCAGCACCGGCACCTTGAAATGCTTCAATATCTCCAGCGGAAGCTGGCCGATATCGCGCACGGCAATACCCTCGGCCACGGTCGGCCCGCCCACCCGGATTGGCTCACCAGCAAGGGCCTGGGCGAAGGCGGCGTAATTCTCAACCTCGGCGCCAAAAACTTGGCAGCCTGGCCGTATGGCCTGTGCCACCACGGCGCTGCCCGCCACCAGCCCGCCACCCCCCGTGGCCACCACCAGTGCGTCCAGGTCGGGCACATCCTCGAACATTTCCAGCGCCATGGTGCCTTGGCCGGCAATCACCGCCGGATCGTCATACGGGTGCAGAAAGAGCAGCCCGTCCTCGGCTGCCAGCCGGTGCGCCTCGGCCGCGGCTTCGGCCAGCGTCTCGCCATGCAGCACCACCTGCGCGCCCCAGGCGGCGGTGCGGGTGACCTTGGTTGCCGGGGTGTGGCGCGGCATGACAATGGTGGCGCGAATGCCAGCCAGCTGCGCATGGCGGGCCACGGCCTGGGCGTGATTCCCGGCCGACATCGCCACCACCCCCGCCTTGCGCTCTTGCGGGCTAAGCAGGGCAATACGGTTGGCCGCCCCGCGTTCCTTAAAGGCGCCGGTGGCCTGCATATGGTCGTATTTAATATAGACTTCCGCGCCGGTGAGGCGGGAAATGGCATCGGCGCGCAGGAACGGCGAGCGCAGCACCGCGCCCCGGATCCGCGTAGCCGCGTCCTGCACATCCTGGAAAGTGATCATGCCGGACTCAGACGTAGCTGATTTTCAGGATTTCGTACGATTTGTCGCCGCCCGGGGCGGGCACGGCCACCGTGTCGCCGACGCGCTTGGCGATCAGCGCCTTGGCCAGCGGCGAGGTAACAGACAGGCGCGACTGCTTGATATCGGCCTCATGCATGCCGACGATCTGGTAACTGACCTCAATCTCGGTATCCTCATCGACCAGCAGCACCGAGGCGCCGAACTTCACCGTATCGCCCGAGAGGCTTGAGGGGTCGATCACCTCGGCGGCGGAGGTGATCTCCTCCAGCTCCGCGATCCGGCCCTCGATAAAGGATTGGCGCTCACGCGCGGCGTGGTATTCGGCATTTTCCGACAGATCGCCATGCGCGCGTGCTTCCGCGATCGCCCGGATAATCGCGGGGCGTTCTTGCGCCTTCAGGTGCCGCAATTCGTCTTCAAGCGCCGCGAGGCCTGCCGCGGTCATGGGGAATTTCTGCACTGCGTCTCCTACTAAAAGGATGCACCCAAATTCGGGTCTGGTTGTAGCGGGGTGGGCCGCCAAGATCTTGGCGGCCCGCTGATTAAAACGATTGTGAGAAGTAAGACTGAAGCGGCGCGACTTCAAGAGTGCCAGCGCTTAAAGCCGCGATGGCATGGGCCGTGGCCCGGGCGGCGGCGATGGTGGTGAAGTTTGGCACGCCATGGGTTAGGGCCGAGCGGCGTATGTCAAAACTATCGGCCACCGATTGCGCGCCCGAGGCGGTGTTGATGACCAGCTGGATCTCGCCGGAGCGTATTGCATCCACACAATGCGGGCGGCCTTCCAGCACTTTATTCACGTGCTTGACCGGAATACCCGCCTCGGCGATGCAACGCGCCGTGCCGCCCGTGGCCATGATGGAAAAGCCCAGATCGGCCAGGCGCCGCGCCACGGGCACGATGGCGCCCTTGTCGGCATCCTTGACCGAGAGAAACGCCGTGCCCGCGAGCGGCAGCTTTACCCCCGCACCTTCCTGCGCCTTGGCGAAGGCGCGGGCAAAATTCGTGTCCAGCCCCATCACCTCGCCGGTGGATTTCATCTCCGGGCCCAAGAGCGTGTCCACATTGGGGAAGCGCGCGAAGGGGAACACGGCTTCCTTGACCGCGACATGGCGCGGGGGGATGGAATCATCGAGATCAAAGCTCGAAAGCTTGGCGCCGGCCATCACCAGCGCACCGATCTTGGCCACGGGCACGCCCGTTGCCTTGGCCACGAAGGGCACGGTGCGTGAGGCGCGCGGGTTGACCTCCAGCACATAGATCGTGTCATTCTGGATGGCATATTGCACATTCATCAGCCCGACCACGCCCAGCGCCTTGGCCATGGCTACGGTTTCGGCGCGCAGCTCGGCCACGATGGCGGGCGAGAGCGAGTAGGGCGGGATGGAGCAGGCGGAATCGCCGGAATGGATGCCGGCTTCCTCGATATGTTCCATAACGCCTGCGACATAAACCGTCTCGCCATCGCAGATGCAGTCCACATCCACTTCCGAGGCCTCGTTCAGGTAACGGTCGATCAGCACCGGATTTTCGCCGGAAACCCGCACCGCCTCGCGCATATAGCGGTTGAGGCCAGAGCGGTCATAGACAATCTCCATCGCCCGTCCGCCCAGAACGTAGGAAGGGCGGATGATGACCGGATAGCCGATGCGCTCGGCAATCGCCTCGGCTTGCTCGGTGGAACGGGCGATGCCATTATCGGGCTGGCGCAGGCCAAGCCGTTTCAGCAGCTCCTGGAAGCGCTCGCGATCTTCGGCAATGTCGATCGCATCGGCCGAGGTGCCGAGAATGGGAATGCCCGCCTCTTCCAGCGCCTGGGAGAGTTTCAGCGGCGTCTGCCCGCCATATTGCACGATGCAGCCCAGCAGCTCGCCATTTTCCTGCTCTTTGCGCAGCAGGCTGAGCACGTCCTCGGCGAAGAGCGGCTCGAAATAGAGCCGGTCGGAGGTGTCGTAATCGGTCGAGACGGTTTCCGGGTTGCAATTGACCATGATGGTCTCAAACCCGGCCTCGCGCAGCGCATAGGCGGCATGGACACAGCAATAATCGAACTCGATGCCCTGGCCGATGCGGTTTGGCCCGCCGCCCAGGATCGCGACCTTGCGCTTATCCGAGGGGGCCGCCTCGCAGAAGGGCGCGCCATAAGCGCCTTCGTAAGTGCCGTACATATAAGAGGTGGCGGAGGCGAACTCACCCGCACAGGTATCGATGCGCTTATAGGCCGGGGTCACGCCCAGCTTCAGGCGGGTGGCGGTCACGGTCGCTTCCCTGGCGCCGGTCAGTTCGGCCAGGCGCTTGTCGGAAAAGCCCATGGCCTTGAGCCGGCGGAAGCCTTGCGCCTCGCGCGGCAGGCCATGCGCCTTCACCTCGGCTTCCATTGTCACGATGTCCTGCATCTGGCGCAGATACCAGGGGTCGAACTTGCAGGCGGCATGGATTTCCGCAACCGAGAGCCCGGCGCGCAGGGCCTGGGCCGCGATCAGCAGCCGGTCTGGCCGTGGGGTGGAGAGGGCGGCGCGGAAGGCATCCGCCGTGCCATCGCCAGGGGCGGCGATTTCATCGAGGCCGGAGAGCCCGGTTTCCAGGCTGCGCAGCCCCTTTTGCAGCGCCTCGGCGAAATTGCGGCCCACCGCCATCGCCTCGCCCACCGATTTCATCGAGGTTGAGAGCAAAGCCGGGGTGCCGGGGAATTTCTCGAAGGTGAAGCGGGGGATCTTGATCACCACATAATCGATCACCGGCTCGAAGGAGGCCGGGGTCGCCTTGGTGATGTCGTTTTGCAGCTCATCGAGCGTGTAGCCGACAGCGAGCTTGGCCGCGATTTTGGCGATGGGAAAGCCGGTGGCCTTGGAGGCCAGGGCGGATGAGCGCGAGACGCGGGGATTCATCTCGATGACAACCATGCGGCCATCCTCGGGATTGATGCCGAACTGCACGTTGGAGCCGCCCGTATCCACGCCGATGCGCCGCAGGCAGGCGATGCTCGCATCGCGCATTACCTGGAATTCCTTGTCGGTGAGTGTCAGAGCCGGGGCCACGGTCACGCTATCGCCGGTATGCACGCCCATCGGGTCGATATTCTCGATCGAGCAGACGATGATGCAATTATCGGCGGAATCGCGCACCACCTCCATTTCGTATTCTTTCCAGCCGAGCACGGATTCCTCGACCAGCACCTCATTGGTGGGCGAGGCCTCGATGCCGCCGAGGCAGATCTCGAAGAATTCCTCGCGGTTATAGGCGATGCCGCCGCCCGTACCCCCAAGCGTGAAGCTGGGGCGGATGACCGCGGGCAGGCCCACCAGTTCGAGTGCGGCGGCGGCTTCCTCGCGATTATGGGCAATGGCGGATTTCGGGCCCATCACCCCGATCTCGGCCATGGCATCGCGGAATTTTAAGCGGTCCTCGGCGCGGTCGATCACCTCCGCCTTGGCGCCGATCAACTCCACGCCAAGCCTTTCCAGCACGCCGGATTTGGCAAGGCTCATGGCGGTGTTCAGCGCCGTCTGCCCGCCCATGGTGGGCAGCAGGGCGTCGGGCTTTTCCTTGAGGATGATTTTTTCCACCATCTCGGGCGTGATCGGCTCGATATAGGTGGCATCGGCCAGAGACGGATCGGTCATGATCGTCGCCGGGTTGGAATTGACCAGGATGACGCGATATCCCTCCTCGCGCAGCGCCTTGCAGGCCTGGGCGCCGGAGTAATCGAACTCGCAGGCCTGGCCGATGACGATCGGCCCGGCGCCGATGATCATGATGGATTTGATGTCTGTGCGTTTGGGCATGGGAAAATCCTGGAGGGTAAGCTGCGGGCGCCGTGAGCGGCCAAGCGGGTCGTTGAGTTTACGCCATCATCTCCGCGAAACGGCGGAACAAATAGGCGCTATCACTTGGCCCGGGGCTGGCCTCGGGGTGATACTGCACGGAAAATACACGTTTTTCCTTGCAGGAAATGCCTTCGTTCGAGCCATCGAACAGTGAGACATGCGTGACCTCAACCCCCTGGGGCAGGCTCTTTTCATCCACCGCGAAACCATGATTTTGCGAGGTGATCTCCACCTTGCCCGTGGTCAGATCCTTCACCGGCTGGTTGGCCCCCCTATGCCCGCGCGCGAGCTTGTAGGTTTTGCCGCCCAGGGCCGTGGCCAGGAGCTGGTGGCCCAGGCAGATGCCAAAAATGGGCACCCCAGCCGCGATCACCCCCTGGATCATGGGCACGGCATAGGGTGCCGTTGCCGCCGGATCGCCCGGCCCGTTGGAGAGAAACACGCCATCGGGCTTGTGACGGAGAATATCCGCGGCACTGGACTGGGCGGGCACCACCGTCACCTTGCAGCCAACACTGGCAAGGCTGCGCAGAATATTGCGCTTGGCGCCAAAATCCACCGCCACGACGTTGAATGTCGCATCCGGCGCGGCAAACCCATGGTCCCAGCTCCAGGTGCCGCCGGTCCATTCATAAGATTGCGTGCAGGACACTTCCTTGGCCAGATCCAGCCCCTCAAGCCCGCTCCAGGCTTGCGCCTGGGCGGTGAGGGCGGGAATATCGAACCGCCCATCCTCGGGGTAGGCCAGCACGGCATTTGGCGCGCCCTGGTCGCGGATGCGCAAGGTAAGCGCGCGCGTATCCACCCCCGCGATGCCGGGAATGCCCATTTTGACAAGCCAGGCGCCCAGATCGGCCGAAGAGCGGTAATTGGAGGGCGCGGTGAAATCCTCCTTCACCACCAGCCCGCGCGCGAAAATGTGCGCCGCCTCCATATCCTCCTCATTCGTGCCCACATTGCCAATATGGGGGAAGGTGAAGGTGATGATCTGCCCGGCATAGGAGGGATCGGTCAATGTTTCCTGATAGCCGGTGAGACCAGTATTAAAGCAGAGTTCGGACGGCGCGCTCACCCTATGCGCGCCAAAGCCCCGGCCCCAGAATACGCTGCCGTCAGCCAGCACTAGGGCGCTGGTGGCGCCGGCGGGCACCTCGGCGGCGGGAGGTGAGAAATCGTCCATGCTCAGCCCGGTGGCGGCCATAATGGCTGGCCAATGGCGCGGCGGGATGGCATTGCTGCTGCGCCATTTGCGAACGGCCTCGGGCGAGACGCCGGTTAGGGCGGCGGCGGCTTCGGCGCCGCCCAGGCGGCGCAATATGTCTTCGATGGGGGTTTGCATGGGGGTTGAATAGCGGAATTTTGCTCCGCGCTCAACCATAACGTAAGAGTAGTGGAAATTTTTTCCGGAGACCGAGATTATGAGCCTGAGAGATGACCTGACCGCCGCCGTGAAAGCCGCCATGCTGGCGCGGGATACGGCGCGCACCTCCGCCTTGCGCATGATTCAGGCCAAGCTGAAGGATACCGACATCGCCGCCCGCCCCAAGGGGGTGAACGCCATTCCAGATGACGAAATCCTGGCCATGCTGCGCTCGATGATCAAATCCCGGCGGGATTCGGTGGCGCTCTACCGCCAGGGCGGGCGCGAGGAGCTGGCCGCCAAGGAAGAGGCCGAAATCGCTGTGATCTCGGAATTCCTGCCGCAAACGCTGGAAGGTTCAGCGCTGGAAGCGGCGATTGCCGAGGCCATTGCCGCCACCGGGGCGGCAAGCCCCAAAGATATGGGTAAGGTGATTGGCGCGCTGAAGGCCAAACATGGCGCGGCGCTGGATATGGCCGTGGCCTCGGCCGCGGTGAAGGCCGCGCTGGCCGGCTGAGCGGATGGCGCTGCCGCCCAATTTTCTGGACGAGCTGCGGGCCAGAACCCCGATCGCGGCGGTGATCGGGCGTTCGGTCAAGCTTGTCCGCTCGGGGCGCGAGCGCAAGGGCTGCTGCCCGTTCCATGGCGAGAAAACGCCGTCTTTTTATGTGTATGACGATCATTACCATTGCTTTGGCTGCGGTGAGCATGGGGATGTCATCACTTTTGTGATGAAGACGACCGGCGCCTCCTTCATGGAGGCGGTTGAGGATCTGGCGGCGCAGGCCGGGCTGGAGGTGCCCAAACCCACCCCTCAGGCGGCCGAGGCCGAGCAGAAGCGCGCCAGCCTGACAGAGGTGCTGGAGGCCGCCGAACGGCAATATCAGGTTTGGCTGTTCATGCCCGAGGGCCAGGCCGCACTTGATTATTTGCGCGGGCGGGGCCTAAGCGAGGCGACCATCCGCCGCTTTGGGCTGGGCTGGTCGGGCGAGGGCAGGGGCCAGCTTGCCGCCGCCTTGCGCGCAAGAGAGATCAAGCCCGCGCAGCTTATCGAGGCCGGGCTGATGAAGCAGGGCGAGCGCGGCCCGGTGGATATGTTCTTTTCGCGCGTGATGTTTCCCATCCGCGACCGGCGCGGCGGGCTGATCTCGTTTGGCGGGCGGGTGCTGGGCGATGGCCAGCCCAAATATGTCAACGGCCCCGAAACCCCCGTATTTTCCAAGCGCCGCGCGCTCTACGGGCTGGATCTGGCCCGCGATTCTGTGCGCAAGGGCGCAAAACTCGTTGTTGTTGAAGGCTATATGGATGTTATCGCCTTGGCCCAGGCGGGCTTTGGCGGGGCCGTGGCGCCGCTGGGAACGGCGCTGACCCAAGAGCATCTGGAAGAATTATGGCGCTTATCGCCAGCGCCGGTGATTTGTTTTGACGGCGATGCCGCCGGCCAGCGCGCGGCCCTGCGCACGGTGGAGATGGCGCTGGCGCATCTGGGCGCGGATCGCACGCTGCACATTCTCTCTTTGCCCCCGCGCGATGATCCGGACAGTCTGATCCGGCGCGAGGGTGCGGCCGCTTTCGCCGAGCGGCTGGCGGCGGCGGTGCCTGTATCGGTGGCCTTGTACGGGTTGCTGGCGCAAGGGCGCACCTTCAAAACGCCCGAGGAAAAAGCCGCCTTTCGCCACAGCCTGGTCGAGGCGGCCAATAAAATCCCCGACAAGATCCTGGCTGGCGAATACCGCGCCGCACTCTTGGAACAGTTCTTCGCGGCACACCGCGCGCGGCCCGGTATGTGGGGTAAGCCCGGGCAGAAACCGCCGGTTTCATCGCCGCCGCCCAGGCCCGACGCCACTGGGGCCGATTTGCGCCGCGCGCGGGTCATGCTCGCCATCCTGCTGGCGCATCCGGCATTGATCCATGATGTGGATGAGGCGTTCGCCCATGTTCTCTTGCCGCCGGCGGAGGAAGAACTGCGCCAAGCCTTGCATGATTTCGCCATATCGGCAAAACGTCTTGACACCGCCTCGCTGTTCACCCATCTGCAGGGCCTTGGTCTGGCCGAGGCGGCGGAAATTGTGCAAGCCCAGGCGGGGGCGGAGCTGCGTCTGCCCCCGGATGCGCACACCTCCGAAGCCGCGCAAAGCTGGTGGAGTTTATATAGTCTCATGGAGTTCAGCATCGACATGTTGCGGGCGCAGCGTGACGAAGCCCAGGCGCGCTGGCTGGCCCAGCCCGACGATGCCGCCGCCTTGCGGCGGCTGATCAAATATAACGAGCTGCTGCGCGCGGCCCAGACCGGCGAGGCCGGATTGGAATCCTGACTCGCAGCGGGTCAGGTTATTGCCTATCTGACGAATTGTAAAATATATACCCCGCTTATTTCCGGAGTACCGCCAAATCATGGCAACCAAGCCCACCGTCGCCACGGAAACCGCCGCCCCCGAGGCTGAAGCCGACGCCAACGTTCTCGACACCCAGTCCGCCGCGGTCAAACGCCTGATCGCCAAGGGCAAGGAGCGCGGCTACATCACCTTCGATGAGCTGAACGCTGTTCTGCCGGCCGAGCAGAATTCCTCCGAGCAGATCGAGGATATCATGGCCATGCTCTCCGAGATGGGCATGCAGGTGGTGGAGAGCGAGGAAAGCGAGGAAGGCGAGACCGCGGCCGCGGCCAAGGATGAAGGCGCCGAGGATGAGGAGCAGGCCGGGAATATCTCGGAAAGCTCCGTCTCGCGCACGGATGATCCGGTGCGCATGTATCTGCGTGAGATGGGCACGGTGGAGCTGCTCTCGCGCGAGGGTGAGATCGCCATCGCCAAGCGCATCGAGGCCGGGCGGGACATGATGATCCGCGGGCTGTGCGAAAGCCCGCTCACCTTCCGCGCCATCATCGCCTGGCACGAGGCGCTGAATAATGGCCGCGTGCTGCTGCGCGACATTATCGACCTCGAGGCCATGCAAGCGGGTAATGAGCCCGGCGGCGACGAGGATTACGAAACCACCGAGGAGATGGACGAGGAGGATGAGGGCGAAGGGGCGGGCATGTCGCTCGCCGCACTGGAAGAAAAACTAAAGCCCGAGATTTTCCAGCATTTCGAGGAGATCGAGAAACTCTACGACAAGCTGGCCAAACTCCAGACCAAGCGGATCGACAATCTTACCGCCGGCGGTGACATTAACTCCCGTTCCGAGAAAAATTACGAGAAGCTGCGCGACGAGCTGGTGGCCAAGGTCGAGCAGGTGCGGCTCAATAATAACCGGATCGAGGAGCTGGTCTCGCAGCTGAAGGTGCTGAACCAGCGGCTGAACGGGCTGGAGGGGCAGCTTTTGCGCCTGGCCGAGAGCACCAAGGTCGCACGCGATGAGTTCTTGCAGCATTATCGCGGCCGCGAGATGGACCCGGGCTGGGTGCAATATGTGGCCGCCTTGCCGGGCAAGGGCTGGAAGGAATTTGCCCGCAAACATGAGGCGCAGGCGAATGATCTGCGCGGGCAGATCAGCAAGGTCGCGGCCGAGGCCGGCTTGCCGATTGAGGAATTCCGCCGCGTTTACATGACCGTCTCGCGCGGTGAGCGTGATTCCACCCGGGCGAAGAAGGAGATGATCGAGGCCAATCTGCGGCTCGTGATCTCGATTGCCAAAAAATACACCAATCGCGGCCTGCAATTCCTGGATCTCATCCAGGAGGGCAATATCGGACTGATGAAGGCGGTGGATAAGTTTGAGTACCGGCGCGGCTATAAATTCTCAACCTACGCCACCTGGTGGATCCGCCAAGCCATTACCCGCTCCATCGCCGATCAGGCGCGAACCATCCGTATTCCTGTGCATATGATCGAGACGATCAACAAGCTGGTGCGCACCAGCCGCCAGATGCTGCACGAGATTGGCCGCGAGCCCACGCCTGAAGAGTTGGCTGAAAAGCTCGGCATGCCGCTCGAGAAAGTGCGCAAGGTGCTGAAGATCGCCAAGGAGCCGATCAGTCTTGAAACCCCGATTGGCGATGAGGAAGACAGCCATCTTGGCGATTTCATCGAGGATAAGGGGGCCATCATCCCGCTGGATGCCGCCGTGCAGGCCAATCTGCGCGAAGCTGCCACACGTGTGCTCTCCTCGCTGACCCCGCGTGAGGAACGCGTGCTGCGCATGCGCTTTGGCATCGGCATGAATACCGACCACACGCTCGAAGAGGTTGGCCAGCAATTCAACGTCACGCGTGAGCGTATCCGGCAGATCGAGGCCAAAGCCCTGCGCAAGCTCAAGCACCCCTCGCGCAGCCGCAAGCTACGTAGCTTTTTGGACGATTGAGCATGCTGGACTATGCGCGTCCGGCCCCTGGCGAGGCAACGGAACGGGCCTGTGTCACGGTCGTGTTCCTGCGCATGTCAAGCCCGCCGACGCGCCCGCCAGCGATCATGCCTCCGGGCGCTGTCATCACGCGCGAACGGCTGGATGTGCCCGCCTACCGCGCGCTTTATAACGAGGTGGGCGGCCCCTGGCTGTGGTGGCTGCGCCGGGTGATGCCAGATATGTTGCTCGCCCGGTATTTGGCCCGGCCTTCGGTTGCCGTGCATGTGCTGCGCGTGAATGGAGATGTGGCGGGGTTCTTCGAGACCGATGCCGGGCCATGGCCGTATGTTAACCTTAATTATTTCGGTCTGCGTGAGCCCTATATTGGCCGTGGTCTGGGGCGCAAATTCCTCGATTCAGCGGTTGATTCGGTGTTTTATGGCGCCACCGGCCTGCGCGGTATGACCGTGAATACCTGTAATGCCGACCATCCGCGCGCCCTGGGCAATTATCTGGCCGCGGGGTTTCGTGAATATCGGCGCGGACGCGAGGATTGGGACATTCCCGTGCGGCTTGGTTTTAAAATCCCCGATCATTTGCGCGGATGAACATCCTGTTCCAGGACCGCCGCGCCCTGGTCATCGACAAGCCCGCCGGCCTGCCGGTGCACCCCGTGCGCGCGGGCGGGCCGAGTGTGGAGGATTTTTTTTCGCAATGGCGCCAGGGAAAGCAAGGGCCGTGGCTGGCCCACCGGCTGGACCGGGACACGGCGGGCTGTCTCGTCATCGCGCTCAAAAAATCTTTCTTGCGTGAGGCGCAGGAAATGTTCGCGCAAGGTCTGGCGCAAAAAACCTATCTCGCGGTGCTGCGCGGCCGTACCACGGCGCCCCAGGGCGTGATCAACCAGCCTTTGGCTAAACGCACGCAAGGCCGTGCCTGGAAAATGGCGCCGGATGAAGCCGCCCCGCCCGCTATCACCGCCTGGCGCGTGCTGGGCGATAATGGCACGGATAGTTTGGTGGAATTTACCCCGCGCACCGGGCGCACGCACCAGATCCGCGCCCACGCCGCACATCTGGGCCACCCGATCCTAGGCGATGAGATTTATGGCGGCGGGGCAGGGGGCTTGCGGCTTCTGGCCTGGCGCATCGCCCTGCCGCTGGACCCGCCGGTGCTGGCAACGGCGAGTATCCCGCCCCATATGCGGGGTTTCGTGGAGGCATGTCATGCAACGCTCTGAATTTGGTCCCGGCGATTATGTGCGCCATCCCAAGCGCCCGGAATGGGGGCTGGGGCAGGTGCAGTCGGCCGTGGGCAACCGGGTGACCGTGATGTTCGAGCATGCCGGCAAGGTGCTGGTGGATACGGATGTGGTGGCGCTGGAACATGACGCGCCAGGGTTGTAACGGGACTGATTTAGTCCAAAATTGAGCTCATGCTCGACCCGTTCCTCCGCGCTATTACCTATTTGCGCGTCTCCGTAACCGACCGCTGCGATTTCCGCTGCACGTACTGCATGGCGGAGGATATGAATTTTCTGCCCAAATCCGACTTGCTGAGCCTGGAGGAGTTGGAGAGGCTGTGCTGCGCCTTCATTGGGCTTGGCGTGCGCAAGATCCGCCTGACTGGCGGCGAGCCGCTGGTGCGGCGCAATGTAATCAGCCTGATTGAACGGCTGGGTGAGCGGCTGGGCCATGGGCTGGATGAGCTGACGCTGACCACCAACGGCACCCAGCTTGCCGCTCATGCGGCGGCACTGGCGGCGGCGGGCGTTAAGCGGATCAATGTCAGCCTGGATACGCTGGATGAGCGTACATTTGCCGCAATCACGCGCTGGGGCCGGTTGGGGAAGGTGCTGGACGGGATCGAGGCCGCGAAAGCGGCAGGGCTGGCCATTAAAATCAATACCGTCGCGCTCAAAGGCGTGAATGAGGATGCGTTTGACCAGCTGATTGCCTGGTGCGGCGCGCAAGGGTTCGATCTTTGCCTGATCGAGACCATGCCGATGGGTGAGGTTATGCACCGGGAAGAGACGCATTTACCCCTTTCAGCCGTGCGCACGCGGCTGGCGGCGCGCTGGACACTCACGCCCACAAATTACCAGACAGGCGGGCCCGCGCGCTATTGGCATGTGGCCGAAACAGGCCGGCGGCTTGGCTTCATCACCCCGCTCAGCCATAATTTCTGCGAGAGCTGCAACCGTGTGCGGCTCACCTGCACGGGCCGGCTTTATATGTGCTTGGGGCAGGAGGACGCGGCGGATTTACGCGCCCCCTTGCGCGCCAGCGACGATGACGAGACCCTGCGCGCGGCAATTCGGGCGGCGATCGCGCGTAAGCCCAAAGGGCATGATTTCGACATTACCCGTGTGGCGGTGCCGCGCCATATGTCGGTCACGGGTGGATGAGGTTCGTTTTCTCCGCGCAGCAGCCGGCAAGGAAAATATCCACCGATCGCCGCACCCGCTTCTCCAGCGTCTGGCGACCGGGCGGGTTGCGAAAGCCGATCAGCGTGCCGAGATGGAACTCCCCCAGCGCCATGCCAAACAGCATGGCCGCCATTTCCTTGGTTTGGGCGGCACTCAGCCCTTGCGCGCGCGTGGCCTCAAGCAGGCAGAGCTCCAGCTTTGATTTCGCTTTTTTGATCCTATGGCGCAGGAAAACGCGGCCCAGATCGGGGCTGTGCGTATATTCGGCCATGATCAGCCGCAACAGCGCGATCTGCGTGGGGGAGAGCAAAAACCGCGCGAGACAGAGCATATGCGCGCAGAGAATGTCGCGCAGGTCCCATTCCGGCTTGGGCGTTGGGAATTCCAGCAATGATTGATGATGCGACAGCAGGGCCGCGAACAGCTCAGCCTTGGACTCGACCAGCGCATAGACGGTTTTTTTGGACATGCCTGCGGCCCGGGCGACGTCGTTCATCGTGGCATTGTAATAGCCCTTGGCCAAAAACACGCTCTCAGCCGCCTGAAGCAAGGCGAGCATGCGCGAGTCCGCGCTGGCGGATTGGGTTTTTGGCGCGCGTACGAGTCTTGGTTTTCCCCCGGGCTGACGCATCATGCGCGCACTATTATGCATAAAATGGAAACTTTCAAGTTTCCCGTTCGGAAAGACCGGCAAAATAAACCTGCTTGACGGCTTATAAAAAGAACTTTAGCTGGATCTCATGAAACCAACGGGTTTCCATTGTCGCGCCGCCACCCTGTTGCTGGTCTTGGTTTTGCCAGGCTGCGCTGTGGGGCCCGATTATCACCGGCCTGCCGCGCCCAAGGTGGCCCTTACCGCCAAGCCTTTGCCGTCCGCAACGGTTGCGGCGGGCGGTGTCGCGCAGCATTTCAAGCCCGGCGCCGATATCCCTGGCGATTGGTGGACACTTTATCACTCAAAGGCGCTGGACGGTCTGGTTAAGGC
Organism: Pseudomonadota bacterium; assembly: GCA_021808545.1. Classification (GTDB taxonomy): domain Bacteria; phylum Pseudomonadota; class Alphaproteobacteria; order Acetobacterales; family Acetobacteraceae; genus Acidocella. The sequence continues at coordinate 103,766 of JAKBBM010000001.1, forward strand.
GGCGCTGGCGCACAACCCCAGCCTGGCCGCGGCACAGGCCACGCTGACGCAGGCCGAGGAGACGGTGCGCGCCGATGAGGGGGTGTTGCTGCCCAGCCTGTCGGGCGATCTTTCCACGCAGCGCCAAAAAGCCTCTGCCGCCACGGCCGGTAAGGTGGGGGCTTATACGCTTTATAATGCATCGTTCGCGGTTTCTTATACATTCGATCTGTTTGGCGGCGCCCGCCGCGCGGTCGAGAGCGTCGCCGCCCAGGCGCACTATCAGCGCGAGCAGCTGGAGGCTGCCTATCTTACCCTGACCACCAATATCGTCACCGCCGCGATCCACGAAGCTTCGCTCAAGGCGCAAATTACGGCCACCCGTCAGCTCATCGCCGATGAACAGCAATTGCTGGATATTTTGCAGGCGCAGGTGCAGGCGGGCGGGGCAGCGCCCGCGCAGCTTTTGCAGCAGCAGGCGCAGCTGGCGCAGCAAGAGGCCACCTTGCCGCCGCTGCAATCGCAAGAGGCGCAGGCGCGCAACCAGCTTGCCGCCTATGCCGGGGCCTTCCCCGGCGATTTCCATATGGCGGATTTTGCCCTGGATGATCTGCATTTGCCGGAGAATGTGCCGGTCAGCCTGCCATCGGCCATTGTCGCGCAGCGCCCGGATATTCGCGCCGCGGCCGCGCAGCTGCACGAGGCCAGCGCCAATGTTGGCGTGGCCGATGCCCAGATGCTGCCGCGCATCACCCTTTCGGCCGGCATTGGGCATGAGGCGTTGACCACGGGCAGCTTGTTCACGCCGCAGACGCTCATTTGGAATCTCGCCGCCGGGCTGACCCAGCCCTTGTTCGAGGGCGGCACGCTCAATGCCAAGCGCAAGGCGGCCCTGGCCGCGCTGCGTGGGGCGGCGGCGAACTACCAGGGCACGGTCATCAATGCGTTCCAGAATGTGGCGGATGTGCTGGCGGCCTTGCAATATGATGCCGCGGAGCTGAAGGCGGCGGACAAGGCGCGGAGCGCCGCGGCGCAAAGCCTTAAGGTGACCGAGGCGCAGTATAAGTTGGGGGCGCAGCCTTTCTCGGCGGTGCTGACGGCCGAGACGACATATCAGAGTGCCGTGCTGACCGATGTAAAAGCCCAGGCCACCCGCTTGGCCGATACGGCGGCGCTTTATCAGGCGCTGGGTGGCGGATGGTGGCACCGGCACGATGTCGCGGTCTCGTGTTGTGGAATTGTTCCATGAGGATGGTTGCAAGATGAGCATGGACAGGAAAACGATAAAACGGCTGGTGCTGATGCTGATCGGCGTCGGAATCCTGTTTGGCGGGCTTTTTGCCTGGGGGCTGCTCAGATCTTATTTTATCTCCAAGTTCCTGGCGGGGTTTGCGCAGCAGGTGCAGACCGTTGCCACCGTTACCGCGTCCAAGGCGCCGTGGCAGCCGCAATTGCAGTCGGTTGGCAGCTTAAGGGCGATTAATGGCGCCGCGCTTTCGGCCGAGACAGCGGGAATCGTCGATACCATAAACTTCCAGTCAGGTGAGGATGTGAAGAAGGGGGCGCTGCTGCTGACCCTGCGCCCGAACAATGATCCAGCGGTGCTGGCCGAGCTGCAGGCGGCGCTAAAGCTGAGCCAAATCACTTATGAGCGCGATAAGAAGCAGTTCGCCGCCCGCGCCATTTCCGCCGAGCAGCTCGACACGGACCGCGCCAATTTGCAATCGGCACGGGCCAAGGTGGCCGCGCAGCAAGCCTTGATGGACGAAAAGCAGATTCACGCGCCCTTCTCGGGGCAGCTTGGCATCCGCAAGGTCGATGTCGGACAATATTTGCCCGTAGGCACCGCGATCGTCACGCTGGAGCAACTCAACCCGCTTTATGTCGATTTTTACGTGCCCCAGCAGGCGCTGGAGCGTGTGCGGGTTGGCCAGCTCGTGCATGTGATGCTCGATGCCTATCCCGGGGAGACATTCAACGGCAAAATCGCCTCGATTGGCTCCTCGGTCGACACCACAACCCGCAGCCTCGAGGTTCGCGCGCGCCTGAACAATCCGGATTTAAAGCTGCGTCCGGGCATGTTTGGCAATATCAAAATCGATACAGGCAAGCCGGTATCCTACATCACCCTGCCGCAAACCGCGATTGTCTATAATTCCTACGGCGATCTTGTTTATCTGGTCGAGCATGGAACCAATGAGAAGGGCAAGCCGGATCTTGTTGTGCATTCGGTGTTCGTGAAGCTGGGCCAGACGCGCGGCGACCAGGTGGCGGTGCTCTCGGGCGTTAAGGCGGGCGATGTTGTGGTAACCGCCGGGCAGATGAAGTTGCGTGGCGGCGTGGCGGTGAAGATTAATAACAGCGTGACCTTGCCAAACAGCCCCAACCCCAATCCTCCGAACGAGTAAGTGCGATGAAACGCCTGACCGATCTGTTCATCGCCCGTCCGGTGCTGGCCATCACGGTCAGTATCCTGATTTTCGTGCTGGGCTTGCGCGCCGTCACCAGCCTGCCGGTGCAGCAATATCCGCAGACGGAAAGCGCCACCATCACCATCACCACCACCTATCCGGGCGCCTCGCCCAATACGGTGGCCGGTTTCGTGACCACGCCGCTGGAAAATGCCGTCGCGCAGGTTAACGGCATCGACTACATGACCTCGCAGAGTCAGCTTGGCACCAGCACCATCACGATCAATCTGCGGCTGAATTACGATCCCGATAAGGCGCTCACCGAGATTAGCGCGCGCGTCAATTCGGTGCTCTACCGCCTGCCCACCGGCGTGCAGCAGCCGGTGCTGACGTTGGCGATCGGGCAGACCTTCGATGCGATGTATATCGGCTTTGGGAGCAAGGAACTCTCTGGGCCTCAGATCACGGATTATGTGCAGCGGGTGGTGCAACCGCAATTGCAGGCCGTGCCGGGGGTGCAGACGGCCGAAATTCTGGGGCTGCAGAATTACGCCATGCGTATCTGGCTCAACCCCGCCAAGCTTGCCGCTTATGGCTTGACCTCGACCGATGTGTGGAATGCGCTGGCCGCAAACGATTTCATCGCGCCGATTGGAAGCACCAAGGGGCAGATGACGCAGATGACCCTGACGGCGAATACCGATCTGCACAGCGCGTCGGAATTCAGAAACTTGATCCTGGCGCATAAGAACGGCGCCATGATCCGGTTGAAGGACGTGGCCAAGGTCGAGCTTGGCTCGGATGATTACGACCTCAACGTCACCATGAACAACAAGGCCGGTCTGTTCATTGGCATTCAGGCAGCGCCGGGGGCTAACCTGCTCGAAGTCACTAATGGCATCCGCAAGGTGTTTCCGAGCATCAAGGCCAATTTGCCGCAGGGGCTCAACGCCGCTATTGACTTTGATTCCAGTAAGTTCGTTCATGCCTCGATCCGCGAGGTGCTGCTGGCGCTGGGCGAGGCGCTGCTGATCGTGACGCTCGTGGTTTTTGCCTTCCTGGGCTCGCCGCGCTCGGTCATGATTCCGGTCGTCGCCATTCCGCTCTCGCTCATCGGCGCCTTTGCGATGATGGCCGCGTTTGGGTTTACCATCAACCTGCTGACGCTGCTGGCGCTGGTGCTGTCCATCGGCCTCGTGGTGGATGACGCGATCATCGTGGTTGAAAATGTCAACCGGCATCTCGATCTTGGGGAAACACCAATGGCGGCGGCGCGCGCGGCGGCGGGCGAGCTGGCGGGCCCGATCATCGCCATGACGGCGGTGTTGATCGCGGTTTATGTGCCGATCGGTTTTCAGTCCGGCCTGACGGGAGAGCTGTTCACCGAATTCGCCTTCACGCTGGCGGGCGCGGTGACCATTTCGGCGCTTATTGCCCTTACGCTGACGCCGATGCTCAGCTCGCGCCTCTTGCGGCATATCGACCGCGGGGAGCGCAACTGGGAAGCACGGCTGATTAGTTTTATCGACCGGCGGATGGACGAGGTGCATCGCCTCTATACCAGGCTGCTGCGCGCGAGCTTGGATACCGTGCCGGTGACCCTGACCTTCGCCGTTCTCATTCTCGCGAGCATCTATTTTCTGGCGTCCGGCTCATCGAGCGAATTGGCGCCCCAGGAGGATCAGGGCGTTACTTTTGCCCTGGCCACCCCCCCGCCCAATGCCACGACCACGCAAAAGACGATCTGGGACCATGAGCTTGGCCGTATTCTGTTGCAACATAAACAGGTGCAGCTCACCTTCCACTTCGCTTTTCCGGGAACCGATGTGACCGGTGAAGTGCTGACCCCCTGGGATAAACGCGACAAAACCTCAACTCAGATCCAGACCATCTTGCAAAAGGCGCTCGATAAGGGCGTTGCCGGCGAGCAGGTGGTGGTGGGGCAACCGCCTTCGCTGCCGGGTAGCCATGGTCTGCCGGTACAGTTCGTGATCAAATCCACGAACAGTTTCCAGAGCATTTATCCCGTGGCGCAAAAGGTGCTGGCCGCGGCGTTGAAGAGCGGTAAGTTCATCTTCCTGCAAAGCGATCTCAAGATCGATCAGCCGGAGGCCCAGATCATTATCGACCGCGACAAGGCCGCCGCCCTGGGCTTGAGCATGAGCCAGGTGGGCCGCGTGCTGGCCGAGGCGCTGGGGGGTGGCTATGTCAATTATTTCAGCCTGGATGGGCGCTCCTATAAGGTTATCCCGCAGGTTCAGCGCCGCGACCGGTTGAATCCCGCTGATCTCAACAATTATTATGTGCTGTCGTCGGGTGGTATCAATGTGCCGCTCTCCGCCATCGCCACCATCAAGACCAGCGTGATTCCGGAAGCGATCAACCATTTCCAGCAGCAAAACGCAGCCACCTTGCAGGGGGTTCCAGCCCCTGGCGTGAGTCTGGGCGAGGCCATGAAAACCCTGCAAGACATCGCGGCCACGATGTTGCCCGCCGACGATCATATTGATTATGGCGGCCAGATGCGGCAATTGGCGCATACCAGCAGTGGCTTTTTGATGACGTTTGGTTTTGCCGTGATCATCATCTTCCTGACGCTCGCGGCCCTGTTCAACTCATTCCGCGATCCGTTTATCATTCTGGTTTCGGTGCCGATGTCCATCGCCGGTGCACTCATCTTCATTTATATCGGCGTCGGGGGGCTTACGCTCAACATCTATACCGAGGTCGGGCTGGTCACGCTGATGGGGCTGATTTCCAAGCATGGAATTCTGATGACGGAAGTGGCGAATGAAGCGCGCCTGGCCGGCATGAGTAAGCGCGAGGCGATCGAGCATGCCGCCTCCATTCGTCTGCGCCCGATCCTGATGACCACTTCCGCCATGGTGCTGGGCGTGCTGCCGTTGATCATCGCCTCTGGCGCGGGGGCGGCCTCGCGCTTTGCCATGGGCATGGTGATTGCCACCGGTCTGGCCATAGGCACGCTGTTTACGTTGTTTGTGGTGCCGGCGGTCTATACGGTGCTATCGGGCGAGAAGGTCGCGCCGCCCCAGGATTAGGCCCGTTTTGGCATTCCGCCCCGCCATGGCAACGTGGCGGGGTTTTTTGTGTAAAATTTCGCTTAGGACGCGAGTCTTAATCTTTTCTTAAACTCAAACTCGTGGCACGTTTTGCGTGTCATGGCCAGAAATCACGCAACGACAGGTTTTGCCGACGTCTCCATGCTGGAGACGCTTTCGCCGGAGATCCGTCCGGGTAAGCCCGCCGTGAGCGCGGATGGGCATCGGGCCCGTTTGCGCGCGCGTTTTCTGGCGGGCGGGGCGGCGGCCCTGGCCGAGCATGAGCTGATCGAGATGCTGCTGTTCCTGGCCCTGCCGCGCCGCGACACCAAACCCATTGCCCGTTCGCTGATGGCGCGGTTCGGCTCTTTCGCCAATGTCATCTCGGCCTCTCTGCCCGATCTTCTGGCCGTGGACGGGCTGGGCGAGGCCGGGGTTTCGGCGCTGAAAGTGGTGCAGGCCGCGGCCCAGCATTTGGCCAAGGCCGAGGTGCTCTACCGCCCCGTGCTCAGCAACTGGGACCGGTTGATGGAATATCTGCAAAGCGTGCTTGCGCGCGAGAAGATCGAGCAGTTCCGCGTCTTGTTTCTCGATAACCGCAACCGCCTGCTGGCCGATATTCCGCAGGCCCGGGGGACGGTCAATCACACGCCTGTCTATCCACGCGAAGTGGTTAAACGGGCGCTGGAGCTGCACGCCACCGCCATTATCCTGGTCCATAACCATCCCAGCGGCGATCCGTCCCCCTCCGAGGAGGATATCCACATGACCCGCGAGATCCGGCATGCCGCCAATGCGTTGTCCATCGTGCTGCACGACCATGTGATTGTCGGCAATGGGCAGTGGCTCAGTTTCAAGAAGGCGGGGCTTCTGTGAGCGGCGGGGCCCAGCCGGTGAGCACCGCCAAGCGCAGCACGGCGTGCGCGCGGCCTTCCCGTTGGGGCAGTGCTGCCAGGGAAGCGGCAAACAGCCCGCGCGGCGGAATGGCGCGGCTGCGGGCCAGTAGCGCGTTCGTCTCGCCGGCTGTGCGCAGCTCATGCAACAGCGCCAGCGGGTTTTTATATAAAAAAGAGATATCCTCCGCATCGGCGACCGGCAGCACAAATCCGGCGCGGGTCAGCAGCCCGGCGCAGTCGCGTAATTCGGGAAAAGGCGAGATTCGCGGGCTGACCTTGCCGGTGAGCCGCTCTTCCGCCTCCAGCAATGTCTCGCGCAGCGCCTGCAGCGTGCCCAGTGCGGGCATGCTGGCCAGCAGCAGCCCGTCTGGCTTTAAGCTGCGGCGCAGTTGGATCAACGCACCGGGCAGATCATCCAGAAAATGCAGGGACAGATTCGCAACCACCAGGTCGAAAGCCTGCGCCGGCAGGCCGAAATTCTGCGGCCCGGCCAGCACTAGCGGCTTTCCGCCCGCTCGCGCCGCCATGGCGGGGGAAAAATCGGCCGACACAACCTCCATGCCGCGCGCCGCCAGGGCAGGGGCAATAACCCCGCGCCCGCCAAAATCCAGCGCGGTGGAAAAATGGCGGCTGGTATCGTCCAGGCGGTCTAGCAGCCGTTCGCCCAAAGCCTCCAGCACCGGAAACACGCGCGGCACATGCGCTGCCGCCCGCTCACGGTGTTTTACCATTGCCTCAAAATCGAAAATCGGGTGCAAATGAAACCTCTACTGCGCTGGATGCTGGATACCGTGCTGCCGCCCTCTTGTCTTGCCTGCGATACGCCGGTGGAGCGGGTGGGGCAATTCTGCCTGGATTGTTTCCGCCGGGCGAATTTTATCGCGGGGCCGGTATGCCGCTGCTGTGGCGTGCCGCTGCCTTATGCCGAGGCAGGCGGGCAGCCGCGTTATTGCCATGCCTGCACGGCGCAGCCGCCCGTTTTTGCCCAGGCGCGCGCCGCATTGCGGTATGATGAGGTTGCTCGCCGGCTGATTCTGCCACTGAAATATGCCGACCATACCGAGGCGACCGAGGGGCTGGCACGGTTGATGCGCCGTCCGGGCGAGGCGATGCTCCAGGCGGCGCGGCTGATCGTGCCCGTGCCGCTGCACTTGTCGCGCCTGCGCGCGCGGCGCTTTAACCAGGCTGCATTGCTCGCCATTGCGCTTGCACGGCTGACGGGCCGCCCCGTGGCGGCTGATGCGCTGATCCGCACCCGCCCCACCGCGCCGCTGGAGGGTATGGGGGTGGCCGCGCGCCAGGCGGAGTTGGAAGGCGCCATTGCGCTGCGGCCTGGGGCCGGGGTGGCGGGTAAGCGGGTGTTGCTGGTCGATGATGTGATGACCTCGGGTGCGACCGCCAATGCCTGTGCCGCGGTGCTGCTTGCCAATGGTGCAACACGGGTGGATGTGTTGACCACCGCGCGCGTGGCTGATCCGCGCCTGGAAAACGGGGGGCTTGCATAGTTCGGGCGCTGAGCTAATTGCTCAAGAATGGCTGATGTCGAGATTTATACCCAACCTTTTTGTCCCTATTGCGCGCGCGCCATGGCGCTGTTGCGTGAGAAGGATGTAGCGTTTCGTGAGATCGCGGCGCCGCATGGCACGCCAGAGCGGGCAGAGGCGATCGAACGGTCGGGCGGGCGCACCACCGTGCCGCAGATTTTCATCAATGGCGCCGCGATTGGCGGATGCGACGATTTGTTCGCCCTTGCCCGCGCGGGCAAGCTTGATCCGCTATTGGCATCATGATTCACTATAATTTGCGCTGCGCCGCCGGGCATGAGTTCGATGGCTGGTTCAAGGATAGTGCTGGCTTTGAGACGCAGGCGGAAGCCGGGCTGGTCGCCTGCCCGCAATGCGGCGAACGCCAGGTAACGCGCGCCCTGATGACCCCGAGTATTCCCAAGAAGACGCGTGCGGTCACTGTTGCCGCCGAAATGCCGCCCGCGCCCGCGCCCGCGCCCGCGCCCGAGCCCGCGGCCGGCGGTGTGATGCCAGATGCCGTGCGCGCCGTGCTGCATAAGCTGCGCGCCGAGGTGGAGAAGAATTGCGACTATGTTGGCGCGGATTTCGCGGCCGAGGCTCGGCGGATTCACGAGGGCGAGGCCCCGCCGCGCGGCATTTATGGCGAGAGCACGCAAGAGGAAGCCGAATCCCTGGCCGAGGAGGGCATCGCCTTTGCCCGCATCCCCTGGGTGCCACGCAACGAATCTTGAGCGTGGCCATGCAGGAGATTGTGTTTTCAGCCGATGATTTCGGCCTCACCGAATCGGTGAACGAGGCGGTGGAGCAGGCGCATCTGCGCGGGCGGCTGACCCAGGCCAGCCTGATGGTGGCCGCCCCGGCGGCGGCGGATGCGGTGCGCCGGGCCCGCGCGCTGGCCAATTTGCGCGTGGGGCTGCATCTGGTGCTGGTGGAGGGGGATTCGGTGCTTGGCCATGCCCGCCTGCCGCAGATTACGGGTGTGGATGGTCGCTTTACCGCCGATCAGGCGCGCCTGGGCGTGAAATATTTTTTCTCGCGCGCGGCTAGGCGCGAGTTGCGGGCTGAGATCGAGGCGCAATTCGCCGCCTTTGCCGCCACCGGCCTGCCCTTGCATCATGCCGACGCGCATAAGCATATGCATCTGCACCCCACGGTCGCGCGGATCATGATTGAGGTGGGCAAACGCTACGGGCTGCGGCGGCTGCGTGTTCCGGCCGAGCCGCCTGCCGTGCTGGCCGCCTGTGGCGAGCCTGTGGGGCTGGGCGGGCGCGCACTTTATGCCTGGAGCCGGTTGCTGCGTTGGCAGGCGCGCGGGTTGGAGGTGCCAGACCAGGTATTTGGCATCATCTGGTCCGGCCATATGACGCGTGAGCGGATCGAGCGGTTGCTCTTACATTTGCCGCCCGGGCGGACGGAAATTTACACCCATCCCGCCACCGCGCGCGATGACATGCTGGCGCGGCTGATGCCCGATTACGAGCATGTGGCCGAATTCGAGGCGCTGCTGGCCGCCGCCCTGCCGCCGGAGGCGACATAAAAAAACCCGGGATAGCCCGGGTTTTTTCTGAACCATCTTAGCGCTTGGAGAACTGGAATGTTTGTAAGGCACTGTTTTTCATTAGTTATTTTTGACAAAAATAATCTGTGAATGATCTGTGAAAGCCGTTTGGCAGATTGCTTGTTCATCAGGCCACCTTGCGCAAGGTAAAGTCCACATGCACCGCATCATAGGGAAAGATCACGTGCCCGCTGTCGGTGCGGTCAAGCACGCCCGCGGCCACGAGGGCTTGCACGTCGCCATGCACGGCCTTCACGTCGCGGCCAACGTGACGGGCAATCTCCCGGATGGTCATTTCACCTTGTGCCGTCATGGCCTGCAAAATGTCCCACCGCTTGGCAGTCAGCACCTTCCATAGCAGTTCGACAGTTACAAAGCTGATAAATTCGCCAAGCTTCTCACCGCGAAAGGCGGCGGCCATCTGGTGCTGTGTGTCCTCGATCGAGGACACACCGAGCGTTACAGTTCTCATTGTTCTGCCCTCCATGTTTCCACGTCTTTCCAAAAGTCCGCTTGCAGGGTCGCAAGGTCAGTGAAGCAGTACGGCACTTCGCGTTCCCCGACATGCTTATGATCGCCCTTGCCGGCCTCGTTGTCGTAGCGCAGCAAGCACACACCTTCCGCTACCAAGGCCAACCGATACTTGAAGCCATGCAAGCTGCCACGCACGGGATCAGGCACCCGCCAGATCACCATTTCCACGAACGCCGTCTCCGACAAGCCCTGGCGTTTACGGAACAACAACTCAGCTTCCATGTTGGAGTCTATACCAACAAGTAATGCTGTTGTCAATTGGTCCAACAAGATGTCCGGCCGACTTTCCGAAATCTTTTGGCCTCAAGGAACGGAAGGGGACGGACAGTTTTAGAACGATGCCGGGGTAAGACGAGCATTAGGCTGTTTCCCCAGCGCTCGGCCCGGGGGGCTAAATGGCCGCTGTGGGTAGTTTAGCGCCAGTCAAAACTATCCTGGCTGGACGGTGGTTTGCGTGGCTGGCGGGACCGTATAGCATCCCAGTTGATTGGCTTCGTCATAACATGATCGAAAGCGTCAACCACACGCTGAAGAACCTCTACGACGTCAGAAGCAGCAACAAGAGGCAGCGTATTCGATGAATAAACACGGGGTACACGCTCTTTTAACCCCGGCGGGACGCTTAAATCGAAAATTTCAAGGTCCATAGGACCATATCCAGGTCCGAATACGTCGTCGTCACGTAGAAGCGTATGCCTGAGGGCGGAACCCATAAGGCCAAGTTGGTGCGTGCTCAGGGCAAACCCCCGCCGAGGCTGGACCCAGAAGAATTTGGGAATCCTGTTCTCCAAATAGATAAAATCAGCTCGAACACGAATGATCACATCCTTGCGGAGCCGAATGACGCCCGGTGGTAGACTCAGGCGGTGATCATCAATGTTGATGCACCGAACGTCGCGGCCCTCGCCGTGGTCCCACAAAAATTCTGTGACATCTAGATTGATCTTGCGTTCAGTTTCCAAACGCAACCGTTCACATCCACGCTTCAAGGCAGCAAACGGTACAGCATGTGAAAAAGCGGTCTGGCTATTTGCACGGGCGTGGCGATAGCTCACGGAAGGAACGGGCCGGGTAAGGTGCAACTCAACCTGCTCGACCGTTCTTTCAAACGTCGATTCCCATAGCCGGACCAAATCATGAAGATCGGGCAATTTCGGGGGACTCACCTCAGCATATTGACGGATTGTACCCGAGTCGGGCAAGAGTATTTGTGGACGAGAAGCAATCTTTTAAAAAATCATCGCTGTTCTGGTGAAGAAAATCTCGCCGGATTGCTTCGTTACTGATCCTCATGCCCAAAGAAATTTTGTTGTCGGGCTTATTCCAGACTTGGTCCCAAGGACCACCTGGCCGGTGGGTCATGCGTGACAATTCATATGCGTCGATGTGACCGTAGGCCATAACAATGGTGCGCAGCAACTTAGCCGCCCCCTCGTTAAACTCGGCCGTCCACGGGTGAACAGATTCAGTCAGCGGATCAAACCAAGTCGCAGGCTGTGAAACTGGATCACGACCGAATTTTTTGAATGCTGTATAGACACTTCCCAGTACAGGTCCAAAATCCCATGCCTCAAATTCTTGTTTGAGAAGGGGGTGCCCCGTCTGAGCCAAGTACCAACCGTGGGCGTAATAGAGGATTTTCTGGATAGCCATTGGCGTCAAAGCGAGCCTCTCCGAGACTGCTAGATCAAGCATAAAATTAGCTGCGGCCCTGGCATCGTATGTCATGTCAATTTGCGTGATGCTTCATCTTGCCCTCGACATGCGTAGGTTGAGCGTCCGAATCGACTCCCCTTGCTTTTATTTACCTTAGCAGCCCCGACAAAAAAATGTCATGTGGTCTGGAACGGCGCCGCCGATTTTTGCGAGGTAGTTCAGGCCTTGCCTTGACGGCCCGTTCGACGGGCCAAGAGACTGATCCGCTAAGCACAAAAGTGCGATTTGTAGCCAACAACACCTGAGGGAACATCACCTCCCCAATCTTGGCCCCCGTGGCCTGAGCATGTTTCGCAGTTCCTGGGCTTTTCTCATTTCTTCGGCTTGCCGCGCCCGTTCCGTCTGCGCGGCGATCAGTGTCTCCCGGCCCTTCTCCAAGGAGGCACGCAGTTTCTGGTCGGTTGCCAAGCCGGAGCGCGCGCGGTTCGACTGAGCCGCCTCGAACCGCAGTGAGGCCCCCTTATCCTCCCGCTGCCGCATGATCTGTCCGGTCAAGGCGGGCAGGTCCGGTGCCAGCTCGCGCGGCACGAAGAGCCGGTAATCCTCCTGGTGCCGTGTGCCGATGACATAGGCCGCACGGGCATCCCAGGCATAGGAATTGTCATAGACGGCCGCCGTCGTGGGCAGCGTCTTACCCTGGCCCTTATAGCCCGTGCCGCTATAGCCCAGGCCCCATTTGTCGTATTTCGCCGGGTCGAACGCGACGGTCGCCCCGTCATCCTTCACGATTTCGATGTGCCTCGGTGCCACGGCTTTGACGGTGCCAAACTCCGATGTCGCCACGCCGAGCTGCCGGTCGGTCTCGTAAAATTGCACCCGCTCTCCGGCGGCAATCGACACGTCACCGCGCACCGTCTTGAATCCATGCGCCTGGATCGGATTGCCCTTCACAGAAAGGTCGGCCCGTCGCCGCTGCTGCTCAGCCCGGTTCAGCTCCTCCACCTCCTTGTTGGTGCTGGCATAGAGGAAGCTCGGCCGGTCGATTGATGCCTGCGCCGCCACCGCGCGTTGTCGCGCATCGGCCAAGCTGTCGCACCAGACGATCTGGCCTCGCCGGTCATATGCCTCCAGCGCGGCATGAATATCGCCCCGCGCAAAATCCTCGCTGGCTTTGGCCTGGTAGGTCTGACGCTGCCGCAGCACGGTTTTCAGCTCGGCCGCGCCATGTTGGTTGACCAGCTCCGTGAACATCCCGCCGCGCGACACCGACGCGAATTGCCGGTCATCGCCCGCGAGGATCAACTTGGCGCCGCTCTGCTCGGCGCCCTTCAGCAGCTTCGCCATGATGGCGTTATCCATCATGCCCGCCTCGTCCACCATCACGACGGTCTTGCGATCCCAGCGCGCCGGGTCGCGCTCCAACTGCCCCAACTCGCGATGCAAGGTTGCGGCATGGCCGTAACCGTCCTTGCGCAAATCTGCGACCACGGCATTGGTCGGGGCCAAGCCAATCACCCGGTATCCCTCCGCCTCGAACGCGTGCCGCGCCGCATTCAAGGTATGGCTCTTTCCCGTCCCGGCCCGGCCGATGACGATGCTGATGTGTTTTTCGTCTGTGACGTACTCGGCTGCAGCAAGCTGCTCCGCCGTCAAATCGGCGCGCGTCAGTTCCGCTCGGCCAGCGTGCCTGACCGCCCGGCCGGTCGTCTCGCCAAGTCGCTCAGCCGTGCCGATGATCGCCATTTCCTCGTCGCGGACCTGGCGTGTGGTCCAGCCGATCTCATCGCGGCCATCGGCAAGCAGCGGCACAACATCGGCATGACCAATGATCCGGGCTTCCAGCGCCGCGCGCTGCTCGCCCTCTAACCCAGATTTGTTCAAAGACTGGCGCAGATCGCGCGCCGTAAAAACCGCTTTCTGCGCGGTGAGGCGGAGCAAAATTTCGTCCGGGTCGCGCAGCTTCGCCTGCTCGGCCGTCGCGTTGGCCCGCGCGATGTCCGCTCGGTCGG
>JAKBBM010000016.1 GCA_021808545.1 Pseudomonadota bacterium
ATCTTCGATCATCATGATCGCGTTTTTCTTGACGATGCCAATCAGCAGGACGATGCCGATAATGCCGATGACATCCAGCCCCTCGCCCGCGAGCCACAAAAAGATGAGCGCCCCAATGCCCGCCGACGGCAAGGTGGAGAGAATGGTGACCGGATGAATGAAGCTCTCGTACAGCACGCCCAGCACGATATAAACCGCAAGAATGGCCGCAATCAGCAGGAACCCTTCATTACCAAGCGCGTTCTGAAAGGCCAGCGCCGCGCCGAGAAAAGTCGTTTGCATGGAGGCCGGCAGATGCAATTGCCGCTCCGCACGCTTGATCGCGTTTACCGCCGGGCCGAGCGAAGCACCGGGCTTAAGGTTGAACGAGATGGTGGTGGCGGGAAATTGGCCCAGATGCTGGATGACCAGCGGCGCGGAGCGGACCGTAAAGCGGGCGATTTCGGACAGCGGCACCTGCCCGCCCGTACCGGCATTAGAGGGCAAATAGATGGCGTTCAGCGCGGCAAGGCTCGAACGATCTTTGGGCGCAACGCCAAGAACCACGCGGTACTGGCTAGTTTGCGTGAAGATGGTGGAAATGATGCGCTGGCCGAAAGCGTCGTACAGGGCATTATCCACCGTGGCGGGGGTAATACCAAAGCGTGCGGCCTGGGTGCGGTCTATATCGATGAACACGGCTTGGCCCGCCGCCTGCAAATCGCTTGCCACGCCTGTGATTTGCGGAATCTGGCGCAGCTTTGCCATCAGCTCTGGCACGTAAACATTAAAATCCTGGGCATTGGGATCTTCCAGCACGAACTGGTACTGGGTGGGCGAAACCGTGGTATCGAGCGTTAAATTCTGCACCGGCTGCAGATAGAGTGAAATGCCGGGTACATCCGCAACCAGCCTGTTTAGCTGCGGAATGATCTGGGCCGCGCTCAAACGGCGCTCTGATTTTGGTTTCAGATTGATCAGAAAGCGGCCCTGGTTGAGCGTGGTGTTGGTGCCATCCACACCGATATAGGAGGTCAGGCTGACAACGTCTGGATCTTTCAGGAGTGCGTCAGCAAGCTGCTGCTGGTGCTGGGCCATGGCTGCATAAGAGGTGCTTTGCGCCCCTTGCGAGATGCCCTCGATCACGCCCGTGTCCTGAACCGGAAAAAATCCTTTTGGGATCATCACATATAAAATGATGGTCAGGCCCAGCGTGGCAATGGCGACCCATAGTGTGAGGCGCGCATGGGCCAGCACCCAAGTCAGGCCACGCCCATAGGCGGCGATGAGCCGGGCAAGCTGCCGCTCGGCCCAACGCGAGAGGCGGCCTGGATGCGCCTCGGCCCGTGCATGCAGCAACCGCGCGCAGAGCATTGGCACCAAGGTCAACGAAACGATGGCGGAAATCACAATCGTTATCGCCAACGTAACGGCGAATTCGGAAAAGAGCCGCCCCACCACATCGCTCATGAATAAAAGCGGGATCAGCACCGCGATCAGCGAGACGGTGAGCGAGATGATGGTAAAACCGATCTGCCCGGAACCTTTGAGCGCGGCCTGCAGCGGCGTGTCGCCCTGTTCCAGATAGCGGGAGATATTCTCGATCATGACGATGGAATCATCCACGACAAAGCCTGTCGCAACGATCAGCGCCATCAGCGAAAGATTATCGATAGAATAGCCGGCAAGATACATAAAGGCGAGCGTGCCGATGAGCGAGACCGGCACCGAGATGCTGGGAATAAGGGTTGCGCGCGCATTGCGCAGGAATAAAAAAATGACAGCCACAACAAGCACAATGCTAAGGGCGAGCTCATAGGCGGCATCGCGCACCGAAGCACGGATGGAGGTAGTGCCATCGGTCATCACCGCAACGGCGAGCGAAGCCGGCAGGCCGGATGTCAGGGTTGGCAATTCACGCTTAATGGCATCCACCGTGGCGATGACATTGGCGTTGGGCTGACGCTGAATATTGAGCACAATGGCGGGCGCGCGGTTGGCCCAGGCGCCAAGCTCGGCATTCTCGGGTGCTGAGATGATCTTGGCCACGCCACCCAAATAAATTGGCGTGCCGTTTTTGTAGGCCACCACGAGCTTCGCGTACTCAGCCGGATTGGTGATCTGGTCGTTATCGTTGATCGTGTAGGTTTGCGTGGGGCCCGAGAAACTACCCTTGGGCGAATTGACGTTGAGATTGCCAATATCGGTGCGGATATTGTCGATCGACAAGCCATACGCCGCAAGGGCACGGGGATTAACCTCCACCCGCACGGCTGGCACATGCCCGCCGCTTACCGTCACCAGCCCCACACCCGGAATTTCCGACAATTTGGAGGCCAGGCGCGAATTGGCCAGCGCCTCTATGTCGGTTAGCTTCATGGTTTTCGAGGTCAGCGCCAGGGTCAGGATCGGCGCATCGGCCGGGTTGACCTTGGCGTAAATGGGCGGGGCTGGAAGGTCGGAGGGTAACAGATTGCCCGCCGCGTTGATCGCGGCCTGCACCTCCTGCTCGGCCACATCCAGGCTGAGCGACAGATTAAACTGCAGCGTGATGATAGAGGCCCCGGCGGAGCTTTGCGACTGCATCTGGTTCAACCCCTCCATCGCGCCAAGCTGGCGTTCCAGCGGGGCGGTGACGGAGGAGGTCATCACTTGCGGCGAGGCGCCGGGATAGAAAGTTTGCACCTGGATGGTGGGATAATTCACATCCGGCAGGGCCGAGACCGGAAGGAAATTCGCCGCCACCAGCCCGACCAGCACAAAGGCCAGCATCAGCAGCGAGGTCGCCACCGGCCGGAGAATGAACAGCTTAGAGAAATTCACGTTCAGCCCTTGGCCGAAGGCCACGCCCGGGCAGCCTTCTTGCCGGCATCAGCCCCCGGCACGCTCACCTTCATGCCATCGGCCAGCCGGTCCACCCCGTCTGTTACCACCCGCGCACCCGGGCGCAGCCCCTTGGTGATAACGGTATCCACCCCATTATCGGGGCCGGTGCTCACAGGCTGGACATGCACGATGTCATCCTTATCCACCACATAAACATAAGTACCGGGCGCGCCTGTCTGCACCGCCCGGGTAGGCACCAAAACAACATCATGCAACGTGTTCACCAGCAGATGCACATTGACGAATTCGTTGGGGAACAGCCTGTCATCCTTGTTGGCGAAATCGGCGCGCAGCTTCACCATGCCGGTGGATGTATTCATCTGGTTGTCCACGGCGGTGAGCGTTCCCGCTTCCAGTTTGGTCGTATCGTCGCTGGCATAGGCCGTGGCGGGCAGTATTGCCCCTTGCGCCAGCCGCGCCATCACCGGGGCCAAATTAGATTGCGCCACGGAGAAAATAACCGTGGTCGGCGCGATGGAGGTGACCACAACAATGCCCGTGCTGCTGCCCGAAGTGACATAATTACCCGGATCAACCAGACGCAGCCCCACCCGCCCGGCAATGGGCGAGGTGATGTGGCAATAGACAAGGTCGAGCCGGGCTGTGTCTATATTCGCCTGGTCGACCTTGGTCGCGGCCTCGTCCTGGGCGACGAGGTAGGTCTGGTCCGAGACCTGTTGGGCGGAAATACTATCCTGCGCGGCGAGCTTTTTGTAGCGGGCCAGGTCCGAGCGCGCCTGGGCCAGGGCGGCGGAATCCTTGGCCAGGGCGGCCTTATATTGTTCGAGCTGGATCTCGTAGGGGCGCAGGTCGATCTGCGCCAGAAACTGCCCTTTGGCCACCATCTGCCCTTGATGAAACGCCACTTGGGTAAGATAGCCGCTGATTTGCGGCACTACGGTTACGGTTGAGACAGGGGTAACCGTGCCCAGCTCATCCAGCACCACCGGCATGTCTCCCAAGGCCGCCTTGGAAACCCCAACGGCCTGCGGTGCTGGGGTAAAATTTTTTCGTCCAGGTCCGGAATGGCGCCACCAGACAAAGGCGGCCAGCAACAGCACCAGCCCCGCGATGATCCACCGCCCATGCCTTTTTCTTGTTTGCCGCTCCGCCACCACGCCGCGCTCCGTCTTGCCTGTTCCGGTTTTATAAGCCGGCTGCGATGGCTTGTCCCGGCTTTGGCTTTATCCGGCCATGACAAAAGGTAACGCGCGCAAGAATTTTAGGTGGCGGTAATCCGCGCCAGCCCGCCCATATAGGGGCGCAACGCGGCGGGAATGGTGATCGAACCATCCTCGTTCTGGTAATTTTCCAGCACCGCGATCAGCGCGCGCCCCACGGCAACGCCAGAGCCGTTCAACGTATGCACAAAATCTGGCTTGCCTTCGGCCGGGCGATAGCGGGCATTCATCCGCCGGGCCTGGAAGCCGCGGGTATTGGAGCAGGAAGAAATTTCCCGGTACGTCCCCTGCCCTGGCAGCCAAACTTCTAGGTCGAACGTCTTGACCGCCGAAAAGCCGGTATCGCCCGCGCAAAGCAGCATGCGCCGGTAGGGCAGTTCCAACCGCTCCAGAACGGCCTCCGCCGCTCTGGTCATGCGCTCATGCTCGGCCTCGCTCGCCTCGGGCGTGGTAATGCTGACCAGCTCCACCTTGGTGAATTGGTGCTGGCGCAGCATGCCGCGCACATCGCGCCCGGCGGAGCCGGCCTCGGCCCTGAAACAAGGGGTTAGCGCCGTAACCCGCAAGGGCAGCTGGGCGGCGGGCAGAATCTCCCCCGCCACGAGGTTGGTGAGCGCCACCTCGGCCGTGGGGATCAGCCAGCGCCCATCGGTGGTGGCGAACAAATCCTCGGCGAATTTCGGCAACTGGCCGGTGCCGAACATGGCGGCATCATTCACGAGCAGCGGCACCATCGTCTCGTCATAGCCATGCTCGGTGGTGTGGATGTCCAGCATGAACTGGCCAAGGGCGCGCTCCAGCCGCGCCAGGGGGCCGCGCAACACGGTAAAACGGCTGCCCGCGAGCCGAGCGGCAGCGGCAAAATCCATCCAACCCAGTGCTTCGCCCAGCTCAAAATGCTGCTTGGGCTGGAAAGCGAATTCACGCGACGGCCCCCACAGCTTCTCCAGCTTGTTCTGGGTTTCGTCCGTGCCGTCGGGCACGCTTTCATCCAGCAGATTGGGCACGGCGGCGAGCATCTCGCGCAGCAGGCCGTCCAGGCGCGGCGCCTCGGCTTCTAGCGCTTCCATCTGGCTGCGCAGCGTGCCCCCCTCGGCCTCCAGTTCCACGGTATCGGCCTTGGCGCGCTTGGCCTCGCCAATGCGCTTAGCCAGCGCGTTGCGCGCGGCTTGCAGGGCTTGCAGTTGCGCCAGTGCCGCGCGGCGTTCCTCATCCAGCGCCAGAAGCTCATGACTGAGCGGCAATATCCCGCGCCGGGCCAGCCCCGCATCGAACTGGGCCGCATCCTCGCGGATCGTCTTTATATCATGCATCTTCAGCGTTCCGCTTGGGTTCAACCATCTTCACGGCAATGACGGAAATTTCGAACAAAAACACCAGTGGCACGGCCAGGATGCACATGGTCAGCGCATCTGGCGGGGCGAGAACCGCCGCCACGATAAAACAGCCAACATAGGCGTAGCGCCGGTATTTACGCAAATTTGCGGCCGTAACAATGCCGACCTTGCCCAGCAATGTCAGCAGCACCGGCAATTCAAAGCTGACCCCAAAGGCGAACATGATCTTCATGACGGTCGACAGATAATCGCTGACTTTCGCCATCAGCTGGATTCGCACATCCTGGCCATGGCCAACCGTGGTCTGGAAGCCAAGCAGGAATTTATAAACCGTGGGCAACACCACATAATAAGCGAGTGCGCCGCCCAGGAAAAACAGGAACGGCGTTGCCACCAAAAAAGGGATCATCGCGCGCTTTTCGCGCTTGTATAGGCCTGGGGCCACAAACAGCCAAAGCTGCATGGCGACAACGGGAAAAGCCAGAAAAATGGCGGCGAAGAACGCGACCTTGATGTAAGTGAAAAACACCTCATAGAGGGCGGTGTAGATCATCTCCGGCTTTTCACCCCGCGCCTGCAGCAGGTGGGCCAAGGGGGCGGCCAGAAAATCGTAGATCTGCGGCGCGAAATGATAGCAGATAAGGAAAGCGATGATCAGCGCGGCCCCCGACCAGATTAAACGCCGGCGCAGCTCCGACAGATGCTCGAGCAGCGGCATCTCCTTGTCGTTGATCTCGTCATTTTTAGCGTCCATGGTCTAGAATCCCCAGCGCCTGGTACCGGGCGGAATAAAGCCGGGCACGGGCTGTTTGCGCGCTTCGTCGGGTGGGATGAAGGGCGGCGAATCCGGCAGTTCCTCTTGCACCTCCGCCGGCGTGGTATAGTCAGCGGCGGTTTCCACCGCGCTGATACCCTCTACCGTCTCCGTCATCTCCTGGGCCGTGCTGCGCAGGCTGCCATCGGGGTCAACCATACGCGCGGCCGCCCCTTTGAAATCAAACTGGCGGAGCTTGTCGATCTCGCCCTTAACGTCAGCGAGATTGGCCTCGCGCATCATATCGTCGACATGGCCCTGAAACTCGGCCGCAAGCCCGCGCGCCTTGCGGATCAGCCCGGTGACGGTGCGAATGGCGACAGGCAAATCCTTCGGTCCGATGGCAATTAAAGCCACCGCCATAACCAGACCGATCTCTCCCCAAGAAAATCCAAACATCGTATGCGCTTGCTAGCAGCCTCTTAGCACTTGGGCAAAGCCGCCTCGATCCGGGCCAGGCCCGCATCGCGCACACCAAGCGCCCGAAGATGCGAAATTGTGTTTTCCAGATACTCTCGGCATGTCCCCAAATCACCGCTGGCGGTGGCGATAAGGGAAGCTGTCTGCGCCACGGAGAGCGCGCGTACATAGCGCGGATGCGTGGCATTGACGACAAAGGTAATGGCCGGCAACGCCGTGCCGGCCGCATTCAGCGTGACCCAGCGGGCATTATAGGCCCCGCCATACATCTCGCGCTGCCAGAGCAATCCCAGCTCCTGGCGCACATCTGCCGCGGCAATGCGAAACGCCAGACCCCGGCAGGCCCCGCCCCGGTCCAGCGCCAGCATAAGGCCTGGATTCTCGGGGGTGCCGCGCGCCACATACATTTTCAAACAGAACCGCCGGTGCCACCCATGCAGCAGCGCCGGTTGCCGCTCAACAAACATGAAAGCCGGATTCCAGATGAGCGACCCGTAACCAAATACCCACAAATCCGCCGCCGGATCATGCTGCTCCAGGGTTTGTTCGAGCAAAGCGGCCATTTCCGCTTCCGAACGCCCGCGCATATCGGGATGCGTCCGGGCATAGGCGCGCAGGCGCGCCCGCATGGAGCCATCCAGAAGCGATTCGCGGGTAATACGTAGGGTCATGTGGGTGGCTCTGGTGGTGTCTCCGGTGCGGCAGGCACTGCCGGATCGATCAGCAGATCCTCACGTTTAGGCAACGCGCGCAGATCGCTCAAACCAAATTGCGCGAGAAACGCGGGTGTGGTGCCCCATAAGGTCGGCCGGCCAGGCGTTTCCTTGCGCCCGCGCGGGGTGATCAGCCCCGTCTCCAGCAACAAATCCAGCGTGTTCTGCGACAAGGTCGCGCCCCTGATCTCCTCAATCTCGGTCCGGGTGACCGGCTGGTGGTAGGCAATGATGGCGATTGTCTCCATGGCCACGCGCGGCAGACGGCGCGGCTGCTCCACCACCTTGCGCAAATAGGGGGCCACATCCGGGGCGGTGCGGAACTGCCAGCCCTCCGCCACCCGCGCGAGATTAACCCCGCGCGGCGCATAAGCCGCCCCCAGAGCCGCCATTACCTCGTCCAGAACCATCCCCTCTGGCAGCAAGGCATCGAGCGTGCGGGCGGGCACAGGCTGGGAAGCCGCGAAAACCGCCGCTTCCACCCGCCGTAGCGCCTCGGTCATATCCTCACTCATCGCCCTGATCCAACTCCTCTGGCCGTCCCCGCATCAGGATCGGGCCGAATTTCTCATCTTGCCGCAAATTCAGGCGGCCATCTTTCGCCATTTCCAGGCCCGCGATCAAGGTCGCGGCGATGGCCGCGCGGCGCGGCAGGCCATCTTCCAGGCTCTCTGGCAGAAATTGCTCCAGGCTGGCCCAATCCGGCACCGCGCCCAGCATGCGCCCGATCCGCTCCAGCGCGTTTTGCACAGAGAAGAACAGCATCGGCTTTGGCCGGTATTGCTGGCGCCCGCCCGCCCGCCGGCGCGCGGCCAGGTAAGCCGATAGCAGGCCGGACAAATCGGCGCGCAACTTGCTGCGGTCGGTTTCTACAAAATCCTCAGGCGCGCCGCGGGCAAACACATCCCAGCCAAGCTGCGGGCGCTGGCCCAGCCAGCGGGCCGCCTCGCGGATGGTTTGCAAATCGATCAGCCGGGCGGCGAGAATATCAGCCGCGGTTTCGGCTTCTTCCGACTCGCCGAGCTGGGGGACCAGCAGCCGCGATTTAAGCCAGGTCAGCCAAGCCGCCATCACCAGCCAGTCGGCCGCTAATTCCAGCCGCACGCGACGCGCGCCTTCAATAACCGCCAGAAACTGCTCGACCAGCGCCAGGATGGAAATTCGGGCCAGATCCACTTTCTGCGCGCGGGCAAGCTCCAGCAAAAGGTCCAGCGGCCCCTCAAACCCATCAAGCTTCAGGACCAGCGCCTCAGTTTCCAATGGTATTCCCCGTCAGCGTCAGCACCAGCCGCTCGGCCCAAGGCAGAATATGTGATACCGCCGCCCTGAACGGGTCAAACGTAACGCCAAACTGGCCAAGCACGGCGGGCAAGATAAACAAGACCAGCAAAATCAGCAGAATGCCAGACTGTTCGGTGCGTGCGAGGCCTCTTGCCCAACGCAACGGCAGGACTCCAACCGCCACCCGTCCGCCATCCAGCGGCGGCAGGGGAATAAGATTAAATATCCCCAGCAAGAGATTGATTTCTATAAAAAGTACAAGGAATGTCAACGCTTGGCCGCCATGCAGGGCCAAGCCTGCGAGCAGGGCCAGAATAAAATTCATCGCCGGGCCCGCCGCCCCGACAATGGCCATGAGACGGCGCGGATCGCGATAGCCGTTCAGCTGCAAATTAAAGGGGTTGATGGGCACGGGTTTTGCCCAGCCATATAAAAACGCGACATGGCCAAAGGCGAGGATCTGCCCGACCGCGAGCATCAGCGGAAACAGCACTGAGCCGAACGGGTCGATATGGCTAAGCGGGTTAATGGTCAGCCGCCCGGCATTGCGCGCCGTTTCATCGCCCAGCAAATGCGCGACATAGCCATGCGCCAATTCATGCAGAATAATAGCCGGCACCAAAGCGAGGAAGAAGATAAAGCCCGTACTCATGCCAAGGCGTCCAATATGGCCCGGTTGCCCGCCATATCACCCGGGCAGTAAAGCGCAATATCGCACCCTGCTGCCAAGGCGGCCTTGGCGCGCTCAGCCGGCGTGCCGCTGAGCGCGCCCATGGCTAGATCGTCCGAGACAAGCGTGCCGGTAAAGCCAATCCTGCCCCGGATGATTTCGCGAATCACCATCGGCGATAAGGTGGCCGGACGTAATGCATCGAAATTCTCGAATACGACATGCGCTGTCATCGCCCAGGGCAAATGCCGGTTGGCGATAAAGGGCAGGAGATCGTCCTCGGTTAGCGCCGGCACGCGCGGCAGCGCCACATGGCTGTCCACCCGCGCCCGGCCATGGCCGGGCAGATGCTTCATGACAGGCGTTATCCCGGCTTCCATCAATCCCCTGGCGACTTCACCGCCCAGACGCGCCACGATTGCGGGATCGGCGTTCAAGGCACGGTCGCCAATCACATCCGACGCACCGGGCAAGCGCAAATCCAGCACCGGGGCGGTGGTGATGTCGAACCCAGCCTCATGCACCAGCCTGCCCAAGGTGAGGCCATGCGCATAGGCGGCAGCCGAGCTGGCCAATGTGCCCGCCGCCGGCAGAGCCGGCCAGTGCGGCGGCTTCAACCGCGCCACGCGCCCGCCCTCCTGATCGACCATCAGCACCGCCCCCGCAGGCAGAGAGGCGCGCAAATCTGCTGTAAGATCAGATAATTGGGTTTTATTTTTTATATTGCGTCCAAACAGAATAACGCCGCGCGGCGGAGAGGCGCGAAACAACTCGCGCTCTGGCTGCGTTAAGACCGAACCTACAATGCCCAGGATCGCGGGAATCAAAACGGTGCCACCAGGCAGGCAACCCCCTTGCTGTGCAGGGTGTCGCAAAATGTTTTCGCGGCCCCGGCCGTGGCAAAGCCGGACAGACGCAAGCGCCAGACGCTATGCCCGCCAACCACGGCGGGAATAATGGCGGGGGTTTTACCGCGCAGCAGATCGGGGAAACGTTTTTGCAGGCCAGCCCAAATGGATAAGGCCGCCTGCTCATCCGCCGTGGCGGCCAGCTGAACCTGCACAGTTTGCACGGCGGGTTGAACGGCGGGCGGCCACGACGGAACTGGCGGCGGCGGTGTTTTTGCGGCGGTTGCTAAGGCGGCGGCGGCCGGAGCCAGTTTTGGCGACGGGTTAAGCCCGGCCGCCTGGTCCAGTGCCGCGATTTGCGGCGGTGGGGGGGGGGGCGCCAATTGCGCTGTCATGGACGCAGACTGGCCTGACATAATGGGCACATTTGCCCCTGGCACCACCAGCCCGCCCGGATTGGCCGGAATTACACGCAATGGCCCAGGCGGTGCCGTGATAACGGGCGGCGGGCCAAAGCTGCCCATATGCACGCCGCTCCAGCCCAACGCCACAAGGATAACGAACCCTGAAATCCCGCCCGCGACGAAGGCGATACGACGAATCGAAGGATCCAGCCGCTGCCCGCGCGCCCGATAGGGTTGATAGAAATGATCGTCAGGCTCGTCCAAACCTATCTCATCTCCTCCACCGGCGTTACACCCAGCACCGCCAGCCCAGAACGGAGCACAATCGCCGTAGCCGCCACAAGCGCCACACGCGCCACCGTTTCCTTAGGCTTATCTTCCTGCAGGAAGCGCAAGGCGGCATTATCGCGCCCGGCATTCCACAAAGCATGGAAATCTCCGGCCAGTTCATACAAATAAAAGGCAATCCGGTGCGGCTCACGCGCGTCGGCCGCCTGCTCCACCAAGCGCGGCCAAGTAATCAACCGGCGGATCAGCGCCTGTTCCTCTGGCGCGGCAAGGCTGTGCAGATCCGCTGATACATCCACCGGCGGGGCGGCGCGCAACACCGAACGGCAGCGCGCATGCGCATATTGCACGTAGAAAACCGGGTTCTCACGCGTCTGCGTCAGGGCAGCGGCAAGGTCGAACTCCATCTGCGCGTCGGATTTGCGCATGAGCATGAGAAAACGCACCGCATCCGGCCCAACCTCGTCAATCAGATCGCGCAGCTCAACGAAGGTGCCCGCCCGCTTACTCATACGCACTGGCGCGCCATTCTTCATCACCTTCACGATCTGGCAGAGCAGGACATCGAGCTTACCGCCCGAAAGCGCTTTGACGGCCGCCTGCATCCGCTTCACATAACCGCCATGGTCAGCGCCCCAGACGTCGATCAGCGTGTCAAACCCGCGCGCGACCTTGTCAGCGTGATAGGCTATGTCGTTAGCGAAATAAGTATAAGAACCGTCTGATTTGGCAATGGGACGGTCCACGTCGTCACCAAAGCGCGTGGCGCGGAACAGCTCCTGCTCGCGTGGTTCCCAATCGTCGGGGATCTTGCCTTTGGGCGGCTCCAGAACGCCATGATAGATCAACCCCTGATCGCGCAGGCTTTGCAAGCCCCGCGCAACACCGCCAGCCTCCACCAGGGCATGTTCGGAAGAAAACACATCGTGCCGCACGCCGAGTGCTGCGAGATCCTCCCGGATCAGCGCCATCATCTGTGCCACCGCGAACTCGCGGAACAAATCCAGCCATTCGGCTTCCGATGTTTCGGCGTACCGGTCACCATGGGACCTTGCCAGTTCCTCACCCAGCGGGATGAGATAGGCCCCGCCATATTGCACCCCGCCCGGGATCGTCTCGATATAAGCCTCGGGCGAGAGTTTGAGCGCCTCCAGATACCGGACATAGACCGAGCGCGCGAGGGCAATAACCTGCGCGCCGGCATCGTTAATGTAATATTCCTTGGTAACCTCATAGCCCGCCTTGGCGAGCAAATTGGCCAGCGCGTCGCCCACCACGGCCCCGCGGCAATGGCCAACATGAAGCGGGCCCGTGGGGTTGGCCGAGACATATTCCACATTCACTTTTCCGTCCCGCGCCTTGCCCTGGCCGTAAGCCTCGCCAGCGCCCAGAATAACGGGAAGCTGCGCCAGCAACAGTGCTGGCGATAAAGTGAGGTTCACGAAGCCTGGCCCCGCCGCCTCTGCCTTGGCGATGCCTGGTTGAGCGCCCAAGCGCTCAACCAGGCTGGCGGCAAGCTCGCGCGGGTTGCGCCCAGCCGGTTTGGCCGCCACCATAGCGGCATTGCTCGCCATATCGCCATGGGCGGGGTCCTTGGTTGGCGTGACCTCAACCCGGGCCAGAATCTCAGGCGCCAGGCCCGGGCAAAGCGTTGCCAGCTCATCAAGCAGAATGCCGCGCAGGACGGCGAACAGATTTTCTTCAGACATGGTTTGCTTTCAGGCAGGGACGGCCGGGTCGGTCAACCGGGAAAATTCATCCAGCGCGTAGCGGTCGGTCATACCGGCCACATAATCGCGCACCACATTCGCGGCCTGGGCGGTCTCGCCACGCCCGGCGCGCGCGCGCCAATCATCGGGCAGAAGCTCGGGCCGGCGTAAAAGCAGGCTACCCAGCGTTTTGGTCACATGCTCGGCCTTGTAGGTCATGCGGTTGAGCCGCCAATGCCGGTACATGCGCGTGAACAGGAATTTTTTAAGCCGCGCATTGGCGGTGCGGATTTCATCCGAAAACCCGATAACTGGGCCATTGGCCGCGCGGATATCATCAGCCGTGGCGGGGGCAAGGGCCGCAATGCGCCGGGTGCTTTCCGTTAGCGCATCATGCACCAACGTGTTGATGACACTGCGGCTCAGCTCATGGCGGATGCGATTCACGGCACTGGTCAGGCCCTGGGCCTCGCGCAGCAGATCGCCGATGACGGGCAGATCCTGAATGTCGGCGAACTCAAACAAACCGGCGCGCAAGCCATCATCAAGATCATGCGTATTATAGGCGATATCGTCGGCAAAGGCGGCAATCTGCGCCTCGGCCGAGGGGTAATGGCGTAAATCGAGCGGGGTTTGCGCGTCATACGCCGCAATGGTCGCGGGCGGGGCCTTGAGCGGGCCGTTATGCTTGGCAAGCCCTTCAAGGCTTTCCCAGGTCAGGTTCAGCCCATCAAACGCCGCATAGCGTTGCTCCAGCACCGTGACCACGCGAAAGCTCTGATCGTTATGGTCGAACCCGCCAAATTCACGCAGCGCCTCGTTCAACCCGCGCTCGCCCGCATGGCCAAAGGGCGGGTGGCCCAGATCATGCGCCAGGGCCAGACATTCGGTGAGATCCTCATCCACCCCCAACGCGCGGGCGATGGAGCGGGCAATCTGCGCCACCTCCAGGCTGTGAGTCAGCCGCGTGCGGTAAAAATCCCCCTCACGCGTGACGAAAACCTGGGTCTTATACTGCAATTTACGAAAAGCTGAGCAATGCACCACGCGGTCGCGGTCGCGCTGATAGGGGCTGCGATCATCGGAGCTGATTTGTTCATGCTGGCGGCCACGCGACTGGTTCGCCTGCACCGCATAGGAGGCAATATTCATGGTCGTGACTTAAACCATTCCGCCCCTACCCTCCAGGGCCCTGAACCACTATATTAGCGGGCATGAGCTTTTCCATTTCCCCGGCCGCGACGGCGCGCGTGGCCGAAATTCTGGCGGCAGAGCCCGCCGCCCAGGCCTTGCGCGTTGAAGTGCTGGCTGGCGGCTGTTCTGGCCTGCAATATAAATTCGACCTGACCCAAACGCAGAACCCGGACGATACCGTACTGGAGAGCGATGGCGCGCGGGTGCTGATAGATCCGGTAAGCCTGGAATTTCTCTCCGGCGCAGTGCTGGATTTTAAAGATGCGCTGATGGGCGCACATTTCCTGGTCAGCAACCCCAATGCCACCGCTTCTTGCGGCTGCGGGACATCCTTCTCCGTTGATTAAAATCACCACCTGGAACGTGAATTCCGCCCGCATGCGCGAATCCCATGTGGCGGATTTCCTGACCCGCGAACAACCGGATTTCCTTTTGCTGCAAGAGATCAAGTGCGAGGCGCATCAATTCCCCGCCCTTGGCTTCTCGGCCCTGGGATACGAGGCGGTGGTGGTGGGGCAGAAAAGCTATAATGGTGTCGCCATCCTGCACCGCGCCCCGGTGGAGGTGACATGCCGCAAGCTGCCTGGCCTGGCGCAGGATGACGCACAAGCCCGCTATGTGGAACTGCGGGCCCAAGGCCTTGTGATCGGCAATCTGTACCTGCCCAACGGCAATTCAGGCGGCGCGGCTGGCTATGGCTATAAGCTGGATTGGATGGAAAAGCTGCGCGCCCGTGCCTTGGCACTGCTGGATAAGGATGCGGATTTCATCCTGGCCGGGGATTATAATGTTTGCCCGCAAGATGCCGATTTTGCCTCCGGCGCGCTAAACCCCGGCGATGCGCTGATCCGCCCCGAGACGCGCGCGGCTTTCAACGCGCTGATCCATACCGGCCTTACCGAGGCGGTGCGCGCCCTGCACCCGCGCGAGACACTCTATACGTTCTGGGATTACCAAGCCGGTGCGTGGGACCGCAATGCGGGCCTGCGGATTGACCACGCTTTGCTCTCCCCACGCTTAGGCGACCGGCTTATTGCAACCAACATCCACAAGGATGAACGCGCCAAGCCTCAACCCTCCGACCATGTGCCGGTAACGGTGACGCTTTCAGCCTAGTGTCCCGATTCTGAAATCCGTTAGATTTCAGAATCGGGACACTAGAAAAATCAATAACCTAGTGTGATTCAGCTTCTGAAATTCATGATATTCCATGTCACGAATTTCAGAACCATCACACTAGACGTGAAAACTCTCGCCGCAGCCGCAACGGCCCTTTTCATTCGGGTTCTCGAAGGTAAAGCCACGGGTCAGCTTGTCTTCGCGGTAATCCATGGTGGTGCCGACCAGGAATAAGGTCGCCTTGCTATCAACCAAAACGGTCAGACCCTGGCTTTTCACCACCTCATCCTGCGGGCCTGGGGCATCCACCCACTCCATTTCATAGGACATGCCCGAGCAGCCGCGGGTGGAAACCGAGATGCGCAACAAACGGCCAGCCTCGGCCCCTTCGTAAAGCTGCCGCAACCGCGTGGCGGCGGCATCGCTCAAATCCATCAGCGGCGGCAATTCGTGTTTTTGCAGTGCCATTTTAACCTCAAAACATATTCAGCATAAGCCGGGCTTCTTCGCTCATCCGGCTCGGGTCCCACGGCGGGTCCCATACGGTATCCACCGTTACATCCTCAACGCCATCCACCGTGGCCACGGCGTTGCGTACCATCTCGGGCAGTTCCTGCGCCGAAGGGCAACCCGGGGCGGTTAGCGTCATCTCTACCTTAACATCACCGGCCTCGGAAATCTCGATCGCGTAGATCAAGCCAAGCTCATAGATATTCACCGGAATCTCGGGGTCGAACACGGTGCAGATCGCGTTGATCACCGCCTCCTCACCCACCCGCGCCTGGGTTTCGCCCTCAGGCGTCCAGCTTGTCACCGGCAGCATTTTTTCATGGTCAGCCATTATTCAACGCCTCCGACAGGGCATCCCACGGCAAAGTGGCGCAGCGCTGGCGCGCGGGAAACGACGCCAACCCCGCCAGCGCGTTCAGCGCACCAAGTGCCGGCTTCTCCTGCCCCGTTTTCACCATCGCCAAGAAATCCCGTTGCAATTCAAAAACTTCATCGCGCGATTTGCCGGCCACCGCCTCAGCCATCAAATCGGCACTGGCGAGCAAAATCGCACACCCTTCCGATTCATGCCCCACATGCATGCCAGCGCGTGCCAGAAACACATGCACGGCATCACCACACATGCGGTTGCGCCCCTCACCTTCGGCATCAGTCCCGTGCGGCCGTCTGGCAAAAAGGGGCTTGCGGCTGCGCTCCATCACCAGGGCCTGATACGGATCCGCGTTCATGCGAACATCCTTTGAATGCGCAACAAGCCTTCAGCCAGCGCATCAATCTCGCGGGGTAGCGTGTAAAGCGCAAAAGAGGCCCGCGCCGTGCTGGTCACGCCCATACGTCCCATCAGCGGCTCGGCACAATGCTGCCCGGCACGTACGGCAATACCCTGACGGTCCAACAAAGTGGCGATATCGTGCGCATGCACATCGCGCATGGTGAAGGAAACAACGCCGCCGCGATCCTGCGCCTGGCCCAGAATCCGTAAACCCTCGATATTGCCAAGCACGGAGAGAGCATGTTCGGTCAGTGCCCGCTCATGCGCTGCGATGGCCGGAAAGCCGATTTCGTTGACGAAATCAATAGCTGCCCCCAGCCCAATTGTTTCGATAATCGCGGGCGTTCCTGCCTCAAAACGATGCGGTGGTTTGGCCCATCTCGATTTTTCAAAAGAGACATGCTCAATCATGTCGCCCCCGCCAAGAAAAGGCGGCATGGCCTCCAGCAATTCCGCCCGGCCATATAAAACGCCAATGCCGGTTGGCCCGTAAAGCTTGTGACCGGAAAACACGTAAAAATCCGCACCCATCGCCTGCACATCCACCTTGCGATGTACGATGGCCTGGCAACCATCGATGAGAATCCGCGCCCCCCGCTCATGCGCAAAAGCAGCCAAACGTTCCACCGGCGTGTAGCTGCCCAATACGTTGGACATATGCGTAACCGCCAGCAGCTTCACCTTGCCATCGGCGAACACGCGCTCCAATGATTCAAAATCGATCTCGCCGGAATCGGTGATTTCGACAATCCGCAATTCCGTGCCGTGGGCGTCGCGCAGCATCTGCCAGGGCACAAGATTGGCGTGATGCTCCATCGCCGAAACCGCCACCGCATCGCCGGGTTTAAGCGCCGTGCGGCCATAAGTGTAGGCGACGAGATTGATTGATTCCGTGCCGTTGCGCGTGAACACAATCTCATCGCGCGAGGCGGCATTCAGAAAACCCGCCACCTTGTCGCGCACGGCCTCATAGGCATCGGATGTTTTTTCCGACATATAATGCAAGCCGCGATGCACATTGGCGTACTGCGATTCCATCACAAAACGCATAGAATCAATCACGGTGCGCGGCTTTTGCGCAGAAGCGGCCGAATCCAAAAACACAAGCGGGCGGCCATGCACGTTTTGCGAAAGGATCGGAAATTCCTTGCGCAGGGATTCAACATTCAGATCATGCAGCACATCGCTCATGATCGCCTCCACCAGGATTCTATAGCCTCATCCAGCAAGCCCCGCGCTTGAGGTTGCTCAACGGGGGCCAACGCATCGTCCAAAAAGGCGCGGACCAGCATGGCGCGGGCGGTTAGCTCATCAATGCCGCGGCTGCGCAGGTAAAAAAGCTGCTCATCATCCAGAGCACCTATGGTCGCGCCATGGCTGCATTTCACATCATCGGCGAAAATCTCAAGCTCGGGCTTTATATCCATTTCCGCCCGTGGCGAGAGTAACAGCGCACGCGTCATCTGGTAGGCATCGGTCTTCTGCGCACCTGGCGCAACCTCAACCCGCCCCTGGAACACACCGCGCGCATCATCCGCCAGCACAGCCTTGACCACCTGGCGCGACGGACAGCCCGCCGCCTGATGGCGGATAATGGTCGTGACATCGGCATGCTGCGTACCCCGCAACAATTCAACGGCATTCACATCAGCCCGGGCCGCCTCACCCACCAAGGTGGCGTGAATCTCGGTGCGTGAAATCCGCGCGCCAATCGCGGCGGTGAAATGCTCGTAAGCCGCACCTTCACCAATTTCAGCACGGATCGTGCACAGACTAAAAGCCGCTTCGCTTTCTTGCTGTACGCGCACATGCTCAAGCCGCGCGCCTTTTGCCAAGGCAATGTCAAATACCGGATTATGCCAGTATTCACCATTACCTTTTGCAATTTCAATCAGCGTGAGATGTGCTCCCTCGCCCAGTACAATGCGGTGGCGCGGATGCATGGCAAACGCCGTCTCGCCGCCAGCCTGCGCGAACAACAACAATGCACCGGCATCCTGCCCGGCAGGAACACTAAGCGTTGCGCCATCGCGCGCGGCGGCGGCATTGATTTGCGCAAGCGGCAGTACATCTTCTGCATCTGGCGGGACGAACGCGCCCGCAAAAGGTAAATCCGCGGAGAATTCAGGTGCCGCCGCACCGTTAAGAAACACCAGGCGCGGCAGATCAAGCGATGGCAGATCCGGCGCAGACAGCGCTGGCGGTGTTGCAAAGGTAATGCCCGTCAACGGCCGCAAATCCGTATAACGCCAGGCTTCCAGCTTTCTGGTTGGCAGTGCCGTCATGTCAGGCGGCTTCCAGCCCGGCATAGCCGTGCTCTTCCAATTCCAGCGCCAAAGCAGCTGACCCCGAACGCACGATGCGCCCACCAGCCAGCACATGCACCATATCGGGAATAATATGGTCGAGCAGACGCTGATAATGGGTGATGACAAGTGCAGAGAATTTTTCAGACCGCAGCGCGTTCACACCATCAGCTACGATCTTCAGCGCATCGATATCAAGGCCCGAATCGGTTTCATCAAGAATGGCCAACCCCGGCTGCAGCAATGTCATCTGCAGCATTTCATTTCGCTTTTTCTCACCCCCCGAAAAGCCAACATTCACGTTACGCTTCAGAAAATCCTCTTTCATGTGCAAGCTCTTCACCACGGCGCGCGCAAGCTTAAGGAAAGCCACCGCATCAAGCTCTTCCTGGCCGCGCTTGCGCCGTATGGCGTTTAGCGCGGTGCGCAGGAAATTGGCATTACCCACGCCGGGTAATTCCACCGGATATTGAAATGCGAGAAAAATACCGGCAATCGCCCGATCCTCAGGCGCCATCTCCAGAATATTGGCGCCGTTATAGAGCACCTCACCTTCTGTTACCTCATAGCCATCACGCCCAGACAGAACATAAGACAGGGTGGACTTACCCGCACCGTTCGGCCCCATGATGGCATGGATCTGCCCATCGGGAATGCTCAAATTCACGCCTTTGAGGATTTCTTTTTCACCAATACGGGCATGGAGATTTTTGATCTCTAACATCAGCCGACAGAACCTTCCAAAGAAACAGATAAAAGTTTTTGCGCCTCAACCGCGAATTCCATCGGCAGTTCCTTCAGCACATCCTTACAAAAACCGTTCACAATAAGACCCACCGCATCTTCCTGCGACAAGCCGCGCGAACGGCAATAAAAAAGCTGGTCCTCGGCAATCTTCGAGGTTGTGGCTTCATGTTCAACTTTGGCCGAGGCATTACGGCTTTCAATATAAGGCACAGTATGCGCGCCGCACTGGTCGCCGATCAGCAGAGAGTCGCATTGCGTAAAATTACGCGCCCCCTGGGCGCCCGCCATAATTTTAACCAAACCACGATAGGTATTATTCGAGTGCCCCGCTGAAATACCCTTGGAGATGATGGTGCTGGTCGTGTTACGTCCCAAATGAATCATCTTTGTTCCCGTATCGGCCTGCTGGAAATTATTAGTCAGGGCGACGGAGTAAAACTCTCCAACCGATCCTTCGCCCTGCAAAATGCAGGATGGATATTTCCAGGTGATGGCTGATCCTGTCTCCACCTGTGTCCACGAGATTTTTGAATTGCGGCCACGGCAGGCCCCGCGCTTGGTAACAAAATTATAAATCCCGCCGCGCCCCTGCTCATCACCCGGGTACCAGTTCTGCACGGTGGAATACTTAATCTTAGCGCCTTCCAGCGCCACCAGCTCAACCACGGCGGCATGAAGCTGGTTTTCATCGCGCATCGGCGCGGTACAGCCTTCAAGGTAAGAGACCGTGGCCTCATCATCGGCGATGATCAGCGTGCGTTCAAACTGCCCGGTATTGCGCGCATTGATGCGGAAATAGGTGGAAAGCTCCATCGGGCAGCGCACCCCTTTGGGGATGTAGACGAAGCTGCCATCGGAGAACACAGCCGAATTCAGTGCCGCGAAGAAATTATCTGCCGCCGGCACCACGGTGCCAAGATACTGCCGCACGAGTTCGGGGTGCTCGCGCACGGCTTCCGAAATCGGGCAAAAGATCACCCCCGCCTTGCTCAGCGTTTCGCGGAAAGTGGTGGCAACAGAAACGGAATCAAACACCGCATCCACCGCAACACCGGCGAGTGCCGCCCGCTCATTCAGCGGAATACCAAGCTTCTCATAAGTTTTCAGAAGCTCCGGATCCACCTCATCCAGCGATTTTGGCGCCGGGGCGGCAGGGGCGGCATAGTAGTATAGATCATCATAATCGATTGGCGGATGCTTGATACGCGCCCAATCGGGTTCTTCCATCTTACGCCAAAGCGCATAGGCCTTCAGCCGCCATTCCAGCATCCAATCCGGCTCGCCCTTTCTGGCCGAGATCAGCCGCACAATCTCTTCCGATAGGCCGCGGGGAAACTCCTCCATCGCGATCTCGGTGGTAAAGCCGTATTTATATTTCTGTTCGGCCAAAGCCTCGACAGTGCTCACAGACATCAAACAACCTCATTTATCGGCTGGGGCAAGCGCAAACCCGGCGGCAGGGCGGCGGCCGCCATATCAGCCAGGGAAATATTGGATAAAGCGGTACGAATGGCCTCATTCACCGGGTCCCACCGCCCGACAATGGGGCAAAGAGACTGGCTTTCGCATCCACCGCCCTCCACGCAGGAGGTCAGCGCGATCGGCCCGTCAATGGCGCAGATCACCTCGGCCACCGAAATCTCCTGCAAAGCGCGCCGCAGCTTGTAGCCGCCCCGCGCGCCGCGCATGGAACAAACAAGCCCTTGCCCGGCCAGCGCCTTCAGCACCTTGGCCACGGTGGGCTCCGGCACGCCAATGGACGCGGCTATGCCGGGGGAGGTTTCCACCCCCTCGGCCGCGCTCAGGCGCACCAGCGCCGCCACGGCATAATCGGTCAATCGGGACAATTTCAGCATCGCCGCTCCAATAACGGACCTAATCAGTCCTGATTGGCAGATGGGGCAGGATGCAACGCACGTCAAGCCATTTTTGCGATGAGCCGCGGCAGGTCGGCGGGCGTTTCAGCAATATGCGTGGCAGCGGCCCGGCCATAGCCCCAGCCTGCAAAAATAACCGGTAAACCAAGTCCCTCGGCCGCGCGCAAATCATTCTCATGATCCCCGATCATGATCGCGCGGTCCGTGCCCAGCCCGGCCAGTGTAGCCGCCAGGTGGGCGGGGTCTGGCTTGCGGTGCGGTGTGGAATCTCCGCCCACGACAGCGCCAAACATATCGCCAAGGCCCAGCCTGTCTAAAATGCGTAAAGTGGGGGCCATAGGCTTGTTGGTGCAAATACCAAGCGGGCGCCCTTCAGCCCGTAATTGCGCCAGCACCTGGGGCAATCCATCATAAAGCTGGGTTTCCACCACCGGATTGGCCTGGTAATCGGCCACGAACGCCGCCAGATGCTGTGCTTGCGCCTTTTCCCCACGCGCGGCGAAGGCGCGCTCCAGCAGAGCGCCGGCACCATCGCCAATCATATCACGCAAGGTGGGCAGATCCAAAGGTTGCAGCCCGTCGGCCGCCAGCACGCGGTTAACCACGGCGGCAATGTCCGGCGCGGAATCGATCAGCGTGCCATCCAGATCGAAGATCACCGCCTGCATGAAATACTCCGTCGTAGAATTTGACTTCGCACGCCTTTGACACAGGCGTAACCCCGGCGCTACCGCAGGGGACGGTTAATTGAGAGGCGGGTCATGTGTGGAATTGTGGGGGTTGTGGGGCAATCGGGCGCGGCGGAGCTGCTGCTTGAGGGGCTGCGCCGCCTGGAATATCGGGGCTATGATTCTGCCGGCATCGCCACCTTGGTGAACGGGCATATTGACCGCCGCCGGGCCGAGGGCAAACTGAATAATCTGGCCGGCGTGCTGGGGCGCCAGCCCTTGGCGGGGGTTACCGGCATCGGCCATACACGCTGGGCCACGCATGGCGCGCCAACCGAGAGCAACGCCCACCCGCATGCCACTGCGCGCGTGGCGGTGGTGCATAACGGCATTATCGAGAATCATGCCGCCCTGCGGGCCGAATTAGAGGCGGCGGGGCAGGTTTTTGCCTCCGACACCGATACCGAGACCATTGCCCAGCTGCTGGACCTGCTGCTAGCGCGCGGCCTCGCGCCCATTGACGCGGCAAAAGCGGCCCTGGCCCGGCTGGAGGGCGCTTATGCGCTCGCCCTCATCTTCGCCGGGCATCCGGAGCTGATCATCGGCGCGCAAAAAGGCGCGCCGCTGGCCGTAGGCTATGGCGCACAAGCGATGTATCTTGGCTCCGACGCCTTGGCACTGGCGCCGCTAACGCGTGAAATCGCCTATCTCCAGGATGGCGACTGGGTGGTGGTGCGGCGCGACGGTGCCACTTTTTTTGGCGCCGATGGCCAGGAAGTCACCCGGCCCAAGAAGCTGACGGCGCTAACAGGTGCGGCCCTGGGCAAAGGTAATTTCCGGCATTTCATGGAAAAGGAGCTGCATGAGCATCCCGTGGTCATCGGCGATGTGCTGCACCGTATGCTCGAAGGCGGCACCCCTGCCCTGCCGGACCTGCCTTTTGACCTTGCCCGCATCAGCCGCATCACCATGAGTGCCTGCGGCTCGGCCTATTATGCGGGGCTTACCGCCAAATTCTGGCTGGAAAATCTGGCTCGCGTGCCAGTGGAGGCGGATGTGGCAAGCGAATTCCGCTACCGCACCCCGCCTTTGCCAGAGGACGGGCTGGGGCTGCTGGTTAGCCAAAGCGGCGAGACAGCGGATACGCTGGCCGCCCTGCGCTATATGAAAGCCGAGGGGCAGAAAATTCTCTCTGTCCTCAACGTGCCGGAAAGCTCAATGGCGCGGGAATCGGATGCGATTTTAGAGACCATCGCGGGGCCGGAAATTGGCGTGGCCAGCACCAAGGCCTTTACTGCGCAGCTAACCGTATTGGCGGTTTTTGCCCTGGCACTGGCCCGTGCGCGCCATGTGCTGGGTGAGGCCGATTGCGCCCGGCTTGCCGCCGCCCTGCTGGAAGTGCCAGCGCGCGCAGCCGAAATCCTGGCCAATGACGGGCCGATTAAGCATCTGGCCACGCGCATCGCCGAGGCGCGGGATGTGCTTTACCTCGGGCGCGGGGCCTGCTTTCCCATCGCGCTTGAAGGGGCGCTGAAGCTCAAGGAAATCAGCTACATCCATGCCGAGGGCTATGCCGCGGGCGAGATGAAGCACGGCCCGATCGCGCTGATCGACAAATCCGTGCCGGTGATCGCGATCTGCCCTTCTGGCCCCTTGTTTGAGAAAACCGCCTCCAACCTGCAAGAAGCCGCCGCGCGTGGCGGGCAGATTGTGGTGTTCTCTGACGAGGATGGTGCCGCGCGTCTCAAAAACATTGCCGCAGAGACAATCCTACTGCCCACGATTGATCCGTTCGCAGCCCCCATTCTGCACACCATCCCAGTGCAGATGCTCGCCTACCATGTAGCCGTGCTGAAGGGCACGGATGTGGACCAACCGCGCAATCTCGCCAAATCAGTGACCGTGGAATAATAAACGGCAAAAGCCGCCATGACCGGGCATAAAGCGCGGCACATGGCGGCTTTTTAGAAAACCCGCGGGATTAGGCGGCGAACTGGTTCATCGTATTATGCGCGCCGCCCGCCTTCAGCGCGGCGTCGCCGGCGAAATATTCCTTATGGTCATCGCCAATATCGGAACCCGCCATGTTCTGGTGCTTCACGCAGGCAATCCCTTGGCGGATTTCCTGGCGCTGAACATTCAGAACATATCCCAGCATACCGGCCTCGCCAAAATACTCCCGGGCGAGATTATCGGTGGACAGAGCCGCGGTATGGTAGGTGGGCAGCGTAATGAGGTGGTGGAAGATACCGGCCCGCTTGGCGGCGTCGCGCTGGAAGGTACGGATCTTCTCATCGGCCAGGCGGCCAAGCTCTGTATCGTCATACTCAACGCTCATCAGGCGCGCGCGGTCGTATGCGGAAACATCCCGCCCTTCCGCCTTCATCGCATCGAACACTTGCTGGCGGAAATTCAGGGTCCAGTTGAAGGACGGCGAATTATTATAGGCCAGCTTGGCGTTTGGCACCGCGGCGCGGATGCGGTCCATCATCCCCGCGATCTGCTCCACATGCGGTTTCTCGGTTTCAATCCAGAGCAGATCCGCGCCATTCTTCAGCGCGTTGATGCAATCGAGCACGCACCGGTCCTCGCCCGTGCCGGGGCGGAACTGGAACAGGTTGGAGGGCAGACGCTTGGGCCGCAGCAGCTTGCCATTGCGGGTGATGACGACATCGCCATTGCCAACCTGCGCGGCATCAACCTCGTCGCAATCCAAGAAGGCATTATACTGGTCACCAATATCGCCCGGCTGGTGCGACACGGCGATCTGCTTGGTCAGGCCAGCCCCCAGAGAGTCGGTCCGGGCAACGATGACACCGTTCTCGACGCCAAGCTCCAGGAACGCATAGCGCAGCGCGCGGATCTTCTGCACGAAATCCTCATGCGGCACGGTGACCTTGCCGTCCTGATGGCCGCATTGCTTCTCATCGGAGACCTGATTTTCGATCTGCAGGGCGCAGGCCCCGGCCTCGATCATCTTCTTGGCCAGAAGATAAGTGGCTTCCGCATTACCGAACCCGGCATCGATGTCGGCGATGATGGGCACGACATGGGTCTCGTAATTGTCGACCTTGTTCTGAAGCTCTTTCTGCCGGGCAAGGTCTCCTGCCGCGCGGGCGGCGTCGAGATCGCGGAACAGCATGCCCAGCTCGCGCTGGTCGGCCTGGCGCAGGAAGGTATAGATTTCCTCGATCAGCGCCGGAACAGAGGTCTTCTCATGCATGGACTGATCGGGCAGCGGCCCGAATTCGGAGCGCAGGGCCGCGACCATCCAGCCCGACAGATAGATATAGCGGCGCTTGGTCGAGCCGAAATGCTTCTTGATCGCGATCATCTTCTGCTGCGCGATAAACCCGTGCCAGCAGCCCAGGGACTGGGTGTAATTGGCAGGATCAGCATCGTAGGCATCCATATCGGCGCGCATGATGCCGGCGGTATATCTGGCAATATCCAGCCCCGTGCGGAAGCGGTTCTGCAGCCGCATACGCGCCACGGACTCGGCGCTAATGCCGTCCCAGGTTCCGTTCTTCCCCTGAATAAGCTGACTGACACTGCTGATGTGATCTTGATAGGACATCGTAAACTTCCATGAGTGTTGAGGCTTGCTGCACTGCAACCAGTACAATTTTACAAAACACACATAGGTTAGAAACTCAGAAAAAATCTTGGTTTTTTAAAGATCTCCCCAGTAAAAATGTAAAGTATTTTTCATCCCATTCGTGAGTTTTGTAAATATTTTTACTAACTTTTCACCAAATTTCGCTTTTCTCTGACGTTCACGGAGCGCATGCCCGCTGCGCCATTAGGGCAGATATGAGAGGATTTTAACCCGCCCGGGCGATGCTATATTTCTGTCTGTAACAAGCGTGGAAGACCATCACCGTGACCTCCATCATCTGGTCCATCATGATCATCACAACCATCTTCAGCGTGGCCTCGGCCTTGCCAACACGGTGGTATCTGAAGATGGGCGATTGGATTCGGATGCGGTTTTTACGCTCCGATATGCACGCCATGGAACGTGAAATGGCCAGACTGGCCGGCGGTAATCCATTTCAGCCAGATAAATCCTTTCTTACCGAAGGCGTTGGCTTGGCCCTGGATCGCGCCCGGCGCATGATGTTCCTCGCCACACGTGAAGGAGGTCGGTTGCATGCCGCCATTATACCTTTCAATGCCTTGGCGGGTTACACCCAGGGCGAGCGGCGCGATAGCGGTTTTTACGATTATTATGTCGATATTTCGGTACGCGATGCCGCTCATCCATCCTGGCGGCTGGTCTGCGGCGAACGTCCAGAACTGGTGACGGCCATCCGCGAAGTACTGAAAGAAACCATGACTGCATAAGGCCTTATTCCCCGGCCCGGTTGACAAGCCAGGCCCATCCCGCAACATCCCTCCCCGTGCCGGGCGCGTCCGGATAACCGGAAACGCTGTGTCCGGCGATCTTGCGCGTCCAAACTATTTTTCCCGCACTGCGGGCAATGCGGAAATGGCATGGCGTCTGGCGCCAGTCGCTTTTTCCCACCCTGAACGGAGGCGCATGATGCGACACAAGCTGCTGCCCATTCTAGGCATCTTGTTTCTGGGATTGGCCACACCCGGCTTGGCCCGGGCGCAACAAGGGCAGGAAGTATCCACCAAAGCGCTGCAAAATCTTGAAGAAACCTTACAGAACCCCGCGCAAAGGGCGATTTTAATAAACCAAATCAAAGCCCTAATCGCGCTGCGTACACAAGCCAGCACGGCTGCGCCCACGCCACAAGCCCCTGGTGATGAGCTGGTTGCCCTTCTTTCACAACAAGCCACCCGTATTGGCGCCGCCATCGCCGCACTGGCCAATCTGGCACCTCTGGCAGGATTTTCCGCCTGGAACAGGCGCGTCTTGGCAGATCCACAAACGCGCCAGCTCTGGCTGCATGCCGCGGGCCTGGCTGTTGGAATCCTGGCTTTTGCTCTGCTCCTTGGCTATGGCGCCGCACGCGCGCTACGCCCGGCCCTGCGCCGTTTACACAATGCAGCGCAGTCTGTGTTCTGGCGGCGCGGTCTGGCCGCGCTGACCGCTATTCTTCTGGGCTGGCTGCCGCCGCTGATGCTCTATATTGCCGGTACAACGGCCCTGGCCGTTACCGAGAGCGCAATAGCCATGCCCCCCACCACCCGGGCCTTGGTGCTGGCTGTCCTCAATGCCTGCGCCTTGTCACGCGCTATCGGCGCCACGGCCGAAGCCCTGCTCTTGCCTGGGGAAAATGGCGTCCGTTTCCTTAAACTCCCGGAGGAAACCGCCGATTATTGGCTCGTTTGGGTTTCACGCCTAGCCCGCTTGGTCGTCTATGGCTGGTTCTTGCTCCTGTTTGCATTGCAGGCCGGTCTCCAAGGAACCGTCTATGCCACCTTGCTCAAACTCTTAGGTTTGGCCCTAACTGGGCTCGTCATCATGCTGATTCTACAAAACCGCGCGGCCGTAGCGGGGCTGATCCGCGGACGGGGACAGACAGGCGCGGCGGGGCTGCGCGCGCATTTGGGCAATATTTGGCATATTATCGCCATTCTGTATCTGCTGGGAGTTTACGGTGTATGGGCTATGGCCGTGCCAGGCGGATTTACATTTTTACTGAGTGCCTCTTTGGCCACGGTCACTACCCTGGCTGTGGCGCGCGGGCTTGATCTGGCAGGTACAAACCTAGCTAACCGGTTCTTAACCATACGGCCCGAACTGGAACAGCGCCTGCCCGGATTGCAGAAACGGGTAAACCTTTATGCCCCAGCCCTCATCAGTACCGGGCGCGGCTTTATCTATCTCATTGCCACGATTCTGGTCTTGCAAAGCTGGGGACTGACTGTGCTGAGCGGCCTGGAAAGTCCTGCCGGGCAGCGGTTCATTGGCGGGATCATTACCATTGGCTTGAGTCTGGGCGGCGCCATCCTGTTATGGGAGGGCATCTGTTTCATGGCCTCACTTTATCTGTCCCGTCCCGGGGCCGACGGCACACCGCTTGAACACACGGCCCGGGCGCGCACCTTGCTGCCCCTGTTTCGTAAGAGTTTGGCCATTCTGCTTGGCATTGTCGTGGTTCTCGTCGCGCTGGGCACAATGGGGCTGAATATTGGCCCACTGCTGGCCGGGGCGGGCATTGCCGGCATTGCCATCGGCTTTGGCGCGCAAAGCCTGGTCAAGGATGTCATCACCGGCATTTTCGTGCTGATGCAAGATGCCGTGTCGGTGGGTGACGTGGTCACGGTTGCCGGTAAAACAGGCGGGGTGGAGCAGATCTCCATCCGCTCCATCCGGCTGCGCGACTTCTCGGGCATTGTCTATGTCATCCCATTCAGCGAAGTAACAACAGTGGAAAACCTGACCAAGGACTTCGCCTATGCCGTGTTCAATATCGGCGTCGCCTATCGTGAGGATGTCGATCAGGTCACCGAAATCTTCCGGCAGCTTGGCGCCGACATGCAGGCGGATGAAACCTATGGGCCGCG
This sequence comes from Pseudomonadota bacterium, assembly GCA_021808545.1. Taxonomy (GTDB): domain Bacteria; phylum Pseudomonadota; class Alphaproteobacteria; order Acetobacterales; family Acetobacteraceae; genus Acidocella. The sequence goes on from JAKBBM010000016.1 coordinate 28,207, forward strand.
CATTCTGGCGCCAATCGAGATTGTCGGGCTCGATCAATTCGCCGATTCAGCCGTGGTCATCAAAGGCCGGATCATGACCCGCCCGCAGGAGCAATGGGGGGTGTTGCGTGAATTCCACCGCCGGGTGAAGCGCCGGTTTGATGAACTGGGCATTGAGCTCCCCTTCCCGCATCAGACGATCTATTTTGGCGCCGACAAGGAAGGCAAAGCCCCGCCCGCTCATTTGCTGATGGAGCGCCCCACCAGCGGCACCTGAGCACGATCCGTCAGGTCGCGCGCAGGGGGCGGACAACTGGTGCGCGCGCTCTGGAAAAGCCTGGAAGCCGGCATGGGCATAAAAATGCCGTGCCGCCTCCACCGGCGCCTCGGCAATCAGCGCCACCGGCTTAAGACGGCTTTCCACCAACCTGGCCATGGCGTCTTGGAGCATCGCGCGCGCCAGCCCCTGGCCGCGCTGGCGCTTATCCACCGCAAGGCGGGTCAACCGCGCCGCCGGAAGAGCCGGATAACGTGAGATTTTGCGTATCCCCCCACTCAGCAAATCCGGCAGTAGCACGGTAGCTGGCGCCAGCGTGTAGAAGCCAGCTAATTTATCGTCCGGCAGCACCACAACAAAAACAGCCGCCAAACCCCGTGCGGCATCGCGGCCGGCTTGCGCGCGGAAATACCGATCAACAGAAGGCATGCCAGCCCGAAACCCTACCCTGCTATGGCTTCCCTGGAGCTGTTCAATCCTCATGCTCGGCTACCGGCTCACGCACCAGCGCCTCAACAAAAGCCCGGCCATCACGCACCGAGAGGGTCATGCGTTGATGTTCGTCGATTGTGCGCGAAGCCGCCTCCTGCACAGAAGCCAGAACAAAATCCGTTACCGAGCGTCCTTGCAGCGCCGCGGCATGCTCAATAAGCGCCTTTTGCGCCACGCTAATACGGGCTTCCAGCCGTTCAGCCCGCATACGAGTGGACGCTGGTTTGGTCATATGATCGGCCACTACCACCTCCATTTGCATGGAAATGTACGACTAAAAACTTAAAGTTGCAATATCGGGACGATGTGGCGCGGCTTACCCCGCGCCGCTTCGTCCCTCGATTAATCCAGCCAACCAGCCACGCGGTCGGGCGCGCGCGGGTTCTTTCTCAACCTGTTCTGAAAGGCTCATCGCCAACTTGGTCATGCGATAGGCCGCATCTGGATAACGTTTGAAAAAAGCCCTGATAATGGCATCGGCCTCGACATCTATGGGCGCTTGCGGCCCGCCCACCACGCGGTCGATAAAGGACAGAATCGCCATGTGTTCATCGTGTGTCACACCAACGTTTTAGTGGCAAAGCCCCCTGGAAATGCAAGACTCTTCGCGCCGCATGGACACGAATTCACCCCCCGGAACGGCGGCGAACAGATTGAAAAACAAAGAGTAAATTACCATCACGCACAAATTCATCAATCTGCGCCATGCCAATGGCCCCAAGCACCGCGCGCGAGGCGAAATTATCCTCCCGCGCGATAGCCACAACACGCTGCAACCCCACCACATCATGCGCATAGGCCAGAGCTGCGCTGGTGGCCTCGCTAGCCAGGCCAAACCCCCGCACATCGGGCAGAAACGCAAAGCGCAAGGCCACGCCGCGGCCATCTGGCCGGTGCTGCAGCGCGGTCAGCCCCAAAAACCGGCCGCGCCGCGCCCGGATCGTCCAAGTGCCATAGCCAAACCGGCTCCAATCCTGAATATCATGGGCCAGCTCCTCGGCGGTTTGAAGCGGCGTGCGCACACCGCCCAGCATCATGGCAAACGCTCTGGGATCTCCCTTCAGCCGCACCAGATCTGGCAGATCACGATAGCCCACCGGGGCCATATGCAGGCGCGCGGTCGTTATGATCCAGGCTGAGCAGATGCTCATCCCGTTTTCCCCAGCCTGGCAAAACCACCAGCCCGCCGCACGCTACCCATCCCCGCTGCTCACGCCGCCGCCTCCAGCCGTGCGAGCTTCACCAGATTACCCAAAACATCGCGCGCAATCTGCATGCGCGTTCTCACATCCATATCACGCACAACCACAAGCTTCTGGTCGGGGCGCAGCTTTAACGTGCCGCCGCGCGCGCCAATCCATTGGATGAGCCCCGCGGGATTGGCAAAATCATTCTTGCGGAAGGAGATGACCATGCCTTTTGGTCCGGCATCCAGCTTCTCCACATTGGCATCCCGACAAGCTCGCTTCAGCGCCACAGTCGCCAGCAGATTCTCCACTTCCGCCGGCAGCGGACCAAACCGGTCGGCCAATTCCACCGCCAGCGCTTCCGATTCGGCGTCGGATGTGAGCGCTCCAATACGCCGATACAGGCCAAGCCGCACCGGCAGATCGGCCACATAAGTCTCAGGAATGAGAACAGACAGGCCAAGATTAATGGTGGGCGTCCAATCCCGCTCCACAGGTACCCCCCCCTTGCCCTGGGCGCGGATGGCGTTCACCGCATCTTCCAGCATCTGCTGGTACAGCTCGATGCCAACCTCCCGGATATGGCCGGACTGCTCATCACCCAGCAAATTGCCAGCCCCGCGCAAATCGAGGTCGTGGCTGGCCAGGGTAAAGCCCGCCCCCAGCGTATCCAGTGTCTGCATCACCTCCAGCCGCTTCTCGGCCGCGGCGCTCAGCCGGTGGTGCGCCGGCCAGGTCAGGTACGCATAGCCGCGCTGCTTGCCGCGCCCCACGCGCCCACGCAGCTGGTACAGCCCGGCCAGGCCGAACATATCCGCCCGATAGATGATGAGCGTATTCACCGCCGGCATGTCGAGCCCGGATTCCACGATATTGGTGGCAAGCAGAATATCGTATTTGCCTTCGCCGAACTCGGTCATCACCCGTTCCAGCTCACCCGCCGCAAGCCGGCCATGCGCCATCACCGTGCGGATGTCGGGCACAATCTCGCGCAGGCGCGCGGCCATCGGGTCCAGATCCTCAATCCGCGGCACCACACAGAAAATCTGCCCGCCACGGAATTTCTCGCGGGCAATGGCCTCCCGGATGACGAGACTGTCAAACGGCATGATAAAGGTGCGCACGGCCAGCCGGTCCACCGGCGGGGTGGTGATAAGCGAGAGATCGCGCACACCCGTCAGCGCCAATTGCAGCGTGCGCGGAATGGGCGTGGCGGTCAGGGTGAGGACATGTACATCGGCCTTCAGCTCCTTCAGCCGTTCCTTGTGCTTGACGCCGAAATGCTGCTCCTCATCCACGATCAACAGGCCCAAATCGGCGAAGGTCACGGATTTGGCCATGACCGCATGTGTGCCGATGACAATGGAAATCTCGCCCGCGGCGAGCCCGGCACGGGTGGCGGCGGCCTCCTTGGCCGTGACCATGCGCGACAACTGCGCGATCTTGACCGGCAATCCCTCGAACCGCGCCTTGAAGGCCCGGTAATGCTGCCGCGCCAGCAGCGTGGTGGGCACCACAACGGCCACCTGGGTACCGGCCATGGCGGCGACAAAGGCCGCACGCAACGCCACCTCGGTCTTGCCAAAGCCAACATCACCGCAGATGAGCCGATCCATCGGCTTGCCGGCGGCAAAATCCTCTAGCACATCGGCAATGGCGCGGGCCTGGTCCTCGGTTTCGGTATAGGGGAAGCGGGCGCAGAATTCGGCAAAGGCGCCGTCATCGGCGGCCAGCATAGGGGCTTCGCGCATCTGCCGCTCGGCCGCGATGCGGATCAGCCCGGCGGCCATATCCTGAATCCGGTTCTTGGCCTTGGCCTTACGCGCCTGCCAGGACGGGCTGCCCAGCTTATCCAGGCTTACACCCTGCGTCTCCTGCCCAAAACGCGAGAGCAGGTCGATATTCTCCACGGGCAGGAACAGCTTGTCCCCGCCATCATAGAGCAGGCGCAGACAGTCATGCGCCGCACCGCTGACGGTCACGGTTTCCAGCCCGTCATACCGGCCGATGCCATGCTCCTGATGCACGACAAGGTCGCCCGCCTCGATCTCGGTGGCGTCCGCAATGAACTGATCCGCCCGCTTCTTGCGCTTGGGCGGGCGGGCGATACGGCTGCCCAGCAGATCCTGCTCCGCCACCACGGCCAGCCGGTCGGTGATAAAGCCGCGTTCCAGCGGCAGCACCGCCAACGCCACCGTACCGGGTGGCAGGGCGCGCGCTTCATCGGCCGAGGCAATGGCCCGGACTTCGCGCAGCCCATGGTCTTTGAGCATCAGCGCCAGACGCTCGCGCGAGCCAAAGCTCCACGCCGCGAGGATGATTGTGCGCCCGGATGCCGCCCATTTGCCCTTCAACTCGGCAAAAGCATCCAGTGCCGCGCGCTGCTGGCCCGTTAAGATGGGGCTTGGCCGCCCGCCAATTTCCACACCCGCAGCCCCGCCATCGGGCTTGCCAAAAGGCGAGATGGCAAAACAAGGCCCTTTGGCCAGCGCGGCATCCCAGCCTTCGCGGTCCAGATACAGCATGCCGGGCGGGATCGGCCGGTAGATCGGCTCGCCCGCGCGCGGGGGCGAGCGGCGTTCGGCATAATGATCCGCGATCAGCTCCAGCCGCGCGTCAACAGCCTCTTGCGCCTGATAGTCCAGGCTGACGGACGCATTGGGAACATAGTCGAAGATCGTTTCCATTCTCTCGGCAAAGAGCGGTCCATAATGCTCGATGCCGGGATGGCGGTGCGCCTCGCTTACCGACACATAAAGCGGGTCCTCGACCGCGCTGGCCCCGAATAATTCCCGCCAATGGGTACGAAAACGCGCAACCGAGGCGGAATCGAACGAGACTTCTGAGGCGGGATGAAAATTCAACCCCGGCACGGCCGCGCCGGAACGCTGGGTCTCGGGGTCGAAACGGCGCAGGCTCTCAATCGTATCGCCGAACATGTCAATGCGCACAGGCGCTGCCTCGCCGGCGGGAAACACGTCCAAAATCCCGCCGCGGCGGGAAAACTCGCCCGGTTCCATGACCGTGCCAGTATGCCTATAGCCATCCGCTTCCAAGAAGGTGGCAATATCCTCAAGCGGTACCGAATCCCCCACGGCCAGCGCCATTCCCGCCCCGGCCAGCACCGCGCGCGGCGGCAGCTTTTGCAAGGCGGCATTCACTGTGGTCAGCACGATGCGCTTTTTATCCAGCGCCGCCGCAAGCTTGCCCAGCGCCGCGACACGTTCGGCGATGATCCCGCCATTGGGCGAGACCCGGTCATAAGGCAGGCAGTCCCAGGCAGGGACTGTCACCACCTCGAGCTCGGGGCCAAAAAAAGCGATTTCCTCGACCAGGGCGGCCAGGCGCCCGTCATCGCGCGCGATATGGAGAACTGGCCCGTCATGCTCGGCCAGGCGGCGCACCAAAACCAGCGCATCCACCCCCTCGGGCGCGCCATAAACGGGGATCATGAGCGGTTCAGCGCCGCTTCGCGGATGCGGCGCAGCATCGGGCTATCGGCATGGGAGGGAATCGGCTTGCGGCCGGTCAGCCAGTCGGCCAGCTCCGCATCGGGAAATTCCATCACAGCCTCGATCTCATCCAGCTCAGCCTCCGACATAGCGGCAATCTGGGCCTTCACGAACCCGCCGATCAGCAGGTCGTTTTCATAAGTGCCGCGATGCTGGGCACGAAAAAGCAGCCGGCGGCGGCGATGATCCAAAGGGGCCGGGGTTTCGGGCATTGGGGGGGTATGGGTCGCGTCTGTCATGACGGGTTGCGGTATAGGCATGGTTTGGCCAAGAGTCAGCATGTGACGATGGAGATTCTCGCCCCCCTGCGCGCGCCCTTGTCCAGCCTGCCCGGGCTGGGAGCGCGGCTTTGCACCCTTATGGCCCGGCTGGCAGGCGGCGAGACGGTCCGCGACATCCTGTTTCATCTGCCCACGGATTTCATCGACCGCCGGGCCACCCCCACAATCGCTGAGGCCAAACCAGGGGGGATTGTCACCTTGAAGGTGGACATCATCCGCCATGAGGCGCCGGAGAAAAAGACCCAGCCGCACCGCGTCATCATCAGCGACGGGACGGGCTTTGCCGAGATCGTGCTGTTTCATGCGGCCCGGCTGGTGCAATTCCCGGTGGGGGCCAGGCTGGTTGTTTCCGGCAAGCTGGAGCGTTTTGCCGACCGGCTAGTTATGGCGCATCCAGACCATGTGTATACCATGAGCCGGATGCCGGATTTTCCGTGGATCGAGCCAATATGGCCGCTTGCCGCCGGCATTACCCCGCGTACCATGCGCCGCGCCGCGCTCGCTGCGCTGGCCAACCTGCCGCCATTACCTGAGTGGCACGATAAAACACTTATAACCCGGCGCGGCTGGCCGGGCTTTGGCGAGGCCCTGCACGCATTGCACGCCCCCACCCAGCCGCCGGATGATAAGCCACGCGCGCGCCTGGCCTACGATGAATTACTGGCGCGCCAGCTCTGCTTTGGTATCGTTCGCACCCTGCGCCGCCGCCGCCCCGGGCGGGCCCTTGCCGGCGATGGCCGCCTGCGCGCCGAGGCGCTACAACGCTTCGGCCATTCCCCCACGACTGGCCAGTTGCAAGCCTTGCGCGAGATTGACAGCGACCTTGCCGCCCCGCACCGCATGCGGCGGCTGCTGCAAGGCGATGTAGGTTCCGGCAAGACTCTGGTGGCGCTGCTGGCCGCCCTGCACGCGGTGGAAGCCGGTACGCAGGCGGCACTGATGGCGCCGACTGAAATTCTCGCCCGCCAACACCTGGTTACATTCCAGCGCCTGTGCCCAGTCCCCGTGGCATTGCTGAGCGGCAATGTGAAAGGCGCTGAACGCCGCCAGATTCTGGCCGACTTGGCCAACGGCGCCCTGCCCATTGTCATCGGTACGCATGCGATTTTTCAGAAAGACGTAAAATTCCATGATCTTGGGCTCGCCATCATTGATGAGCAGCACCGTTTTGGCGTGGACCAGCGGCTGGCACTAAGCGCCAAGGGCGAGGCCACGGACCTGCTGGTAATGACGGCAACCCCCATCCCGCGCACATTGCTGCTGACCCATTGGGCGGAAATGGATGTCTCGCGTATTACCGACAAACCCCGCGGCCGCATGCCCATTACCACCACCTTGCACCGGCTGGCGGAGCTAGAAAAAGTGGCGGCCGCCTTGGCCCGGGCGATTGAGGCGGGCGGGCGCGTCTATTGGGTTTGCCCACTGGTCTCCGAATCGGAACTTATAGATATCACCGCCACGGAAATCCGCTATGCGCGGCTACACCAGCTCTTTGGCGACAAGGTGGCCATGGCCCACGGGCGGATGGACCCGGCCGCGCGCGAGCGCTCTTTGCGCGATTTCGCCGAGGGGCGATGCACCATCCTCGTCGCCACCACGGTGATTGAGGTGGGGGTGGATGTGCCAGAAGCGAATGTGATGGTGATTGAACATGCCGAACGTTTTGGCCTGGCACAATTGCACCAGCTGCGCGGGCGTGTGGGGCGGGGACAAACCAAGAGCTTCTGCCTGTTATTGCATGACGACCAGCTCGGCCAGACGGCACGCCAACGCCTGGCCATGCTGCGTGATACAGAGGATGGTTTTTTGATCGCTGATGAGGATTTCCGCCTGCGCGGCGCCGGAGATGCGCTGGGCACGCGCCAATCTGGCCTGCCCGGCTACCGGCTGGCCGACCCCGAACAGCATGAAGCCCTGCTGACCATGGCGCGGCAGGATGCGGTGATGCTGCTCCAGCGTGACCCGACCCTCTCCAGCCCGCGCGGCCAGGCCGCGCGCGTGCTTCTCAACCTGTTTGATCAGCGCGATGCAATCGCCACATTGCAGGCGGGCTAAACCTCCCAAGCGCCCTCTCCACGCCGTTGCTCAGCGCGGGGTTTTACAGCCAAGTGCGCACAGCCCTATAGTGGCCCATGGCCAAGGATCAGACTTACGCCAAAACCCTGCACCATTTGCAGGTGGAACTGGTGAAATTACAACGCCACGTCATCACCCGGGGCAAGAAGGTTCTTGTTATTCTGGAAGGGCGCGACGGTGCCGGTAAGGACGGTACGATCAAGCGCATTATCGAGCATCTTTCCCCGCGCGATATCCGGGTTGTGGCTCTGCCCAAACCATCCGACGTGGAAACAACGCAATGGTACTTCCAGCGCTATGCCACGCATCTGCCGGCGGCCGGCCAGATCGTGCTATTCAACCGCTCCTGGTATAACCGCGCCGGGGTTGAGCATGTGATGGGGTTTTGTTCCGATACGGATTATCAGAAATTCATGCGCAACGTGATGGTGTTTGAGAATCTGCTCGTGCAGGATGGAATCACGGTCTTGAAATATTATCTGGACATCAGCCGCAAGGAACAGAAAAAGCGGCTGGAGGCGCGGCGGAAGGATCCGTTGAAACAATGGAAAATCAGCCCGATCGATGAGAAAGCCCTACATCATTTTGACGATTACACCACCGCGCGCGATGCCATGCTGCGCACGACCGACAGCGCCGCCGCACCTTGGATGGTGGTTCGCGCCGATGACAAGAAGGCCACGCGCCTGGCTGTCATCGGCGATCTGATCACCCGCATTGATTATGAAGGCGCCCTACCCCATGAGCACAACACGCAGATCATCTGCCGGTTTGACGAATCTTGCCTGACCAACGGAATGCTCGTCCGATGAACGATATAGTGAACGCCCTGAACTTTAACGAGGATGGCTTGGTTGCCGCGATTGCCCAGGCGCATGACACGGGCGAGGTTTTGATGCTGGCGTGGATGAATGCCGAGGCCGTGCGGGAGACATTGGCGACCGGCCAGGTGTGCTATTATTCGCGCTCACGCAAAAAGCTCTGGCGCAAGGGAGAAACGTCCGGCCAGCGGCAGAAGCTGGTGGAAATGCGCCTGGATTGCGATGGCGACGCGCTGCTGCTGCTGGTTGAGCAAACCGGGGTTGCCTGCCACACCGGACGGCGCAGCTGTTTTTATACGGCAGTGCGGGATAATGCCCTGGTGGAGCTTTCAAAGCCCGAAATTTCCCCTGAAGCCCTGTATGGTTCCTGAACGGAACAGTCTTGTGGGAATGCTTGAATTTGGCAAAATAGAACCAGAATAAAACCCGAGGGAGACAGTCATGCCGTTTGCTCTGCCCAAACGCCGCGCCTTGCGCGCGGGCCTGGTTACCGCAACCCTGCTCCTGCTGTTTGGCGCCGTGCTGGCGGGGCGCCTGGCCATAGGGCAGGCCAATGCCACCAATACGGCAGATTATCCCGCGGCCTCGCTTGCCAGCCCCAGCACCCAAGCCGCGCTTATTGCACGCGGTAAATATCTTACCACCGCCGCCGATTGCATGCCCTGTCATACCGGCCCAGGCCACGCGCCCTTCTCCGGCGGGCTTATCCTGCACACGCCGTTTGGCGGCTTATCCTCGCCCAACATCACACCTGATAAAGCAACCGGCATCGGCAATTGGACTGATAAGCAGTTTTATAATGCCATCCATTACGGCATCAGTCCTGGGCGCTCATATCTGATCTTCCCCAAATTCCTGTATCCGGCCATGCCGTATACCTCCTACACCAAGCTGTCTTACGCAGATGTGATGGCGATTAAGGCCTATCTGTTCTCGCTCGCCCCCGTTCATGCGCCACGGGTGCCAAGTTCCATGATGTTTCCCTTCAACCAACGGCCGGTATTGCTGGGCTGGCGCCTGCTGTTCTTTACGCCCGGGCCCATGCACATGAACCCGCATTGGGATAAGGCCATGAAAAACGGCGCCTATTTGACCGAAGCTCTGGGCCATTGCGGCGAATGCCACACACCGCGCAATATATTGAGCGCCATGGAGCTGGACGACGCCTATGCCGGCGCGCCGATCGACGCCTTTTTTGCCCCCAACATCTCATCCGACAAAACCTATGGCGTTGGCGGCTGGAGCAAGGCCGACCTTGTCGCCTATCTGCATGATGGCGGCAACATGGTGAAAGGCTCCGCCTACGGCCCGATGGGCGATGTGGTTACCCATTCCACCAGCCAGATCCCGGTTGCGGATGATGAGGACATTGCCACCTATTTGCAAACCGAAACCAAGCCGCAACCCTCCAACCCACCGCCCGCCGTGCCGGATTGGGCAAAATCGGCCGCGCGCGGGGCTACGCTCTATGTGGCCAATTGCGCCGGATGCCACGGCAAAACCGGCGGCGGCATGAAACCGCTTGTGCCCAATCTCGCCGGGAATGATTCAGTCACGGCGGCACAACCCTATAATGTCATCGGGGCGGTGCTGAGCGGCCTGCCCGCCTGGAAGGGTTTGGCCATGCCATCCTTTGCCATGAAACTCTCCGACCAGCAGATTGCCGATATCAGCAATTATGTCCGCACCGCCTGGGGCAATAAGGGCGTTGCCAATACCGCGCCCCGGCAGGTGATGCGCCTACGCGGCATTGCCGATGTGCCTATGGGGGCCGATGAATTGTCCGACAAGCTTGGCTGCCCGCGTGTTTCACCCGCCGGCGGGCCGGATATGGTGGCCGATCCGGGCAATGGGCTGCTTGATACCTACCAAGGTGCGACGGCTCAAACCGTGCCTAACCGCACGCGTGAACTCATTGCCGCGATCCGGGCCAATAACAGCACGATCCGCCCCGCCGATTTGACCAATACGCTGATCGCGGCCTATTGCCCGGTCGTCGCGCATAAGCGGGGACTAGATCTCTCGGCCAAGCGCGCGGCGTTGAAGCGCTTTGTCGCCAGCATTACCCCGCTGGTGAACAATCCGTAGGCGCGGGCCGGATAAAGGGCGGGCCTTAAAATCCGCCACGCAAGGATTGAGCGAATGACCCGGATTTTTATCATCGCCGGCGAGGCAAGCGGCGATGTTCTTGGTGCGCGGCTTATGACAGCGCTGCGGCGGCGGGAGCCGAATATTATTTTTTCCGGCATTGGCGGCGCGCGCATGGCCGAGGCGGGACTATCCTCGCTGTTTCCCATGCAGGAACTGGCGGTCATGGGCATTGCCGAAATCCTGCCTCGGCTATTTGCACTCCAAAAGCGCCTGAAGCAGACCGTTGCCGCCATTCAGGCCGAACAGCCGGATATTCTGTTAACTATAGACAGTCCCGGCTTCTGCCTGCGTGTGCTGAAAGCTGTGGGCCAGAACGGCCCCAAACGCGTGCATTACGTGGCACCACAAGTCTGGGCCTGGCGGCAGAGCCGTGTGAAACATTTTCCAGGCCTGTGGGATGAATTGCTCTGTCTGCTGCCATTCGAGCCGGATTTTTTCGCACCGCACGGCCTGCATCCGGTCTTCACTGGCCATCCGGTCCTGGAATCGGGGGCTGATACGGGCGATGCGGCACGGTTTCGCGCCCTTCATAACCTGCCAGACGACGCCGTGCCTGTGATGCTCATGCCTGGCTCGCGCGTAACCGAGACGCGCCGCCTGTTGCCCGTGTTCCGCGAAACCATGGCCCGCCTTGCCCCGCATGTGCCGGGTTTGGTGCCCGTGGTGGCGGCAGCACCATTCATCGCCGAGCAGGTAGCGGCCCATCTGTCCGACTGGCCGCAGCGCCCGATTATCGTGCGCGACGTGGCCGCGCGTTATGATGCTTTCGCCGCCGCCCGCGCGGCCCTGACCAAATCCGGAACCTCGACATTGGAACTCGCCATGGCTGGGGTGCCGATGGCGGTAACATACCGGGTTAATCCGGTTTCCGCCTTTTTGGGCCGGCGGCTGATTAAGGTGCCGCATGTGGCGATGATCAACCTGCTGGCTGTGCACGCGCTGGTGCCGGAATTGCTGCAGGAAGATTGCCAGCCTGAGCGCTTGGTCGCCACGCTGCAAACGTTGCTGTGCGATGAAACGGCCGCCCAAGCCCAGCGCAAAGGCTTTGGCCCAGCTCTGGCCAGCCTGCGCGCGCCAACCGGGGCGCCCTCAGACGCCGCAGCCCATGCGATACTGAACATTCTATAAGGCGTAAGATGCACACGCCGAGCCTGTCACGCGGCGCCAACTCCCTAAGATTTCGCCAATGAGCCGTTAGAATATAAAGGCATTATTAATATTCTCGGGCCACAATAAAACGCTCGCCCAACGAGGCGCCGCCGTTGGCGCCCAGCCGGCACAGCCCGAGGAGTTTAGCATGAGCGTCAGCCCGATTGGCGCGACCAGCGCCGCGCCTTCCAATACACATCCGCCGCATCAGCCGGTTGTGTCCGGAGACACAAAAACAACCACCACCTTGCCCGATGGCGCCAGCGTCACCACCGTGCGCGACACAAAATCGGACATCATATCCATCGCCACCACCCCGCCAACAATCCCCGCTAACGCCTTAACCGGGGAAAATATCAGCAGCGCGGGCCAACAATCTCAGACCGGACACGGAATCGACGTTACGGCCTAAGCAAGGCTGGACGCCACGCGGCTGGACATTATTTGTGCGCAAGCGCCGCCTCCATGGCCGCCACGGCGGACAGGTTGGTAATACCGCGCGCCGTGGTGCTGGGCACCGCAATATGCAGAGGCTTGCTAAGACCCAAGAGAATCGGGCCCACGGTTACGCCCTCGCCCGTTGCCTTGACTAGGTTAAAGGCGATGTTGGCCGCGTCGATATTCGGGAAAATCAATAGATTGGCGACACCATGTAAGTTTGAATCTGGCAATGCATGGGCTCGAAGCTGTTCCACGAGCGCGGCGTCGCCATGCATTTCGCCATCCACCTCCAGCCCTGGGTTACGGACATGGATTAACCCCAGCGCTTGGCGCATCTTACGCGCCGATGGCGAGTTTGACGCCCCAAAACTAGAATGTGAGAGCAAAGCCACCTTGGGGGGAATACCAAAATGCCGCAGGATCTCGGCTGCAGAC